>NZ_JBPYCU010000077.1:0-562 GCF_051846955.1 Cellvibrio sp. ARAG 10.3 | reverse complement strand
TTACCCTTCACAAGTTAATTGATAACCATATCGACCTGTCGGTTTTCCACGAAAAATACTCGAACGACGGCGGTGGCTGTTCAGCTTATGATCCTGCGATTCTGCTAAAGATCATTCTGTACGCTTATGCCAAAGGCATTACCTCAAGTCGCGAGATCCAGTGGCAATGTGAGCACAACATCATCTTCAAAGCGCTGTCCTGCGATACCGTGCCGCACTTCACCAGTATCGCCAGCTTTGTCAGTAGCTATCCGGATGCGATTGAATCTGTCTTTGAGCAGGTATTGTTGGTGTGTGATCAACAGGGCTTGTTAGGCAATGAGTTGTTCGCCATTGATGGTTGCAAGATGTCTTCCAATGCAGCCAAAGAACATTCCGGTACCCTGGAAGAGCTGGCCCAAAAGCGAGAGAAGATCAATCGTAAAATCCGCACCTGTCTTAAAGAACATAAGAAGCTGGATGGCCGAAAACCCAACGAGAAAGCCCGCAAGCAACAACTGGAAAAAGCTGCTGATACCCTTCAGAAAGAATTTGAAAGGATCAATCAATTCCTAAAGACAGC
>NZ_JBPYCU010000076.1:0-562 GCF_051846955.1 Cellvibrio sp. ARAG 10.3 | reverse complement strand
TTACCCTTCACAAGTTAATTGATAACCATATCGACCTGTCGGTTTTCCACGAAAAATACTCGAACGACGGCGGTGGCCGTTCAGCTTATGATCCCGCGATTCTGCTAAAGATCATTCTCTACGCCTATGCCAAAGGCATCACCTCAAGTCGCGAGATCCAGTGGCAATGTGAGCACAACATCATCTTCAAAGCGCTGTCCTGCGATACCGTTCCACACTTCACCAGTATCGCCAGCTTTGTCAGCAGCTATCCGGATGCGATTGAATCCGTCTTTGAGCAGGTATTGTTGGTGTGTGATCAACAAGGCTTGTTAGGCAATGAGTTATTCGCCATTGATGGCTGCAAGATGTCTTCCAATGCAGCCAAAGAACATTCCGGCACCCTGGAAGAGTTGGCCCAAAAGCAAGAGAAAATCAATCGAAAAATCCGCACCTGTCTTAAAGAACATAAAAAGCTGGATGGCCGAAAACCCAACGAGAAAGCGCGCAAGCAACAACTGGAAAAAGCTGCTGATACCCTTCAGAAAGAATTTGAAAGGATCAATCAATTCCTAAAGACAGC
>NZ_JBPYCU010000075.1:0-708 GCF_051846955.1 Cellvibrio sp. ARAG 10.3 | reverse complement strand
CAGGCGCACGTACCGCGTTCAAGGTGCAACTAAAGGTAGTTGCCACCGTGAAGTGGGTTTGGGGGTATTGCCTCTTGCGAGGCAATACGGTCAAAACCACTGTATTGGTCTACTGTGGATGAATGCCCGCTTTCCCCGGATAGACGCACGTGACATTCAACGGGTTATTTTTTGTCGAGATGACGTCAACAGAGACAACATTGACAGTCCAACCATCCTTACCCATAGCGAGGAGAAGGACGTTACGGGCAGTATAATCACCGACAAAAACAAAATAGGTAACGAAGTGCGCGCGAGCAGCTCGTATACCAACTCTCAATCATAAATCCTCCTGCATTTCAGGGATGGATACCGTGCTTCAGCTCCGCCAGTACCTTGTCAAGTAAAGGTACTTCTTCTGGTTTCAACGAGCTAATGCCGTGGTCATACGCCTTCAGTACAACAGCCGCTTCCTCGCGCGACAGAGTCACGGAAAAATTCAGTTTTGAAGGCAGGAATTGTTCGTAATAATCCAATTCCGGTGCTTGAAATATCATGGTGCTGATCCTCCCATTGCAATTGACGACACGTTAACGGCCCGGTCCGGAAACTCACGCACATACGCACTTTCGTCCGCCATGCATTCCGTCAGACCGCCTTCGCGTATTGCCCAGAACCATACATAACGCGAACCATCCGGTCGCGTTTGAATGCGGGTAATACAACCCA
>NZ_JBPYCU010000074.1:0-716 GCF_051846955.1 Cellvibrio sp. ARAG 10.3 | reverse complement strand
TCTAAAGTGCAGGAAATAAATCCTGGACTGTATGACTTCGTGACCAAGGGATTGGCGGATGCGCGCGACACGTACAACCTCTCTGTGAAAAGTTGTCATGAAGTCGTTAACGATAATATCGCTGGCCGTAATCCTGTGGACGGCTGGATCAAGATTGCCAAGAGTGAATCCTGGAAACAAAAAACCCAGAAGGGCAGCGACCCCACCACATCGGAAGCAGAAATCACGGAAGATCCGGGCAAAGAGGGTATCACCTGGACCCACGGCCAGAAAGCGGGTGGTGAGGGCCAGCCAGCGATCAATACCATAGGTGACAGCGTAGAGGCTGGCTACGAACACCTGGCGCCCAGCAGTCCTGCAGCTGACCAACCGGCCGATCAGCGCGTGACGCGCCTGTGGCGCACGTCTGATGCCGCGAGCGAATGGGTAACGTCGGTAGTCGGCGAGCAGCAGGTTCGTTTGTGTGCGAATTGCGAGAAGTTAAAAACCCGCGTTGGCCAAGGTCTTCGCCTGCAGGTGAAAGACGAAAAGCTGGATGTCGACCATGATCTCGCACCTCTACTGCAAACGGCGGATGCGCCCTCGGTCGAGGATCTCGATGCGATCAGCGCACCGGGCATGGGCATTCTGATTACCGAACCCGTCATCCAGGCGCTACGTGAGGAACCGGCTCCGGAGCGTGCCTTGTTAGCCAATCGGCTGGCGACGGAAATTGC
>NZ_JBPYCU010000073.1:0-716 GCF_051846955.1 Cellvibrio sp. ARAG 10.3 | reverse complement strand
TCTAAAGTGCAGGAAATAAATCCTGGACTGTATGACTTCGTGACCAAGGGATTGGCGGATGCGCGCGACACGTACAATCTCTCTGTGAAAAGTTGTCACGAAGTGGTGAACGATAATATCGCTGGCCGTAATCCTGTGGATGGCTGGATCAAGATTGCCAAAAGCGAATCCTGGAAACAAAAGACACAGAGGGGCAGTGACCCTACCACGTCGGAGGCGGAAATTACCGAAGACCCGGGTAAAGATGGCATTACCTGGACCCGCGGCCAGAAAGCTGGCGGCGAAGGCCAGCCAGCGATCAATACCATTGGTGACAGCGTAGAGGCTGGCTACGAACATCTGGCGCCCAGCAGTCCTGCAGCTGGCCAGCCGGCCGATCAGCGCGTGACGCGCCTATGGCGTACGTCTGACGCCGCGAGCGAATGGGTAACCTCGGTGGTCGGCGAGCAGCAAGTGCGCTTGTGCGCGAATTGCGAGAAATTAAAAACACGCGTCGGTCAAGGCTTACGCCTGCAGGTGAAAGACGAAAAACTGGATGTCGACCAGGATCTCGCCCCCTTACTGCAAACCGCCGATGCGCCATCTGTCGAGGATCTCGATGCGATCAGCGCACCGGGTATGGGCATTCTCATCACAGAGCCCGTCATCCAGGCGCTACGTGAGGAACCGGCTCCGGAGCGTGCCTTGTTAGCCAATCGGCTGGCGACGGAAATTGC
>NZ_JBPYCU010000072.1:0-989 GCF_051846955.1 Cellvibrio sp. ARAG 10.3 | reverse complement strand
CCTTTCGGCCTATCCATTGTTGTTACTTCCCCAGGGGATAAATCCAGCCCCTTGGGGATGGGTCTATCTCCTTTTTTTATTCCATTTAGGAGAGAAAACCATGTCCCAAGCTAACAATCAATCCAATTCCAACCAATACTTCAACCTGCACCTGGAAGGTTTCGCCAATCTTTACGATGTCCGTGAAGTGAAACCTAAAGCCGGCCAAAAATGGAAGCCTTACGTCGCTGTACGTGCGGCGTTCCTGCAAGGCCAGGCGGACTCTGCCGAGCCTATATTTGTCGATCTGCAGGTCGTAGGAACCGGTGCTAAACGTATCGTTGAGCAGTTCTGGAATGCGATCAATGATCGTGACCAGAAAGTATCTGCCGCGGTGAAGGCGGGAGACCTGCGTTTTAAAGCAGGTAACCAAGACCCCAAGCCCGGCGAAGAACGTCGCGTATTCGTGAGTGCACGTATGCTGACTGTGAAGTATCTGCAAGTAAAAGATGCCAATGGTCAAAGCAAGAAGTACGACGAGGCTGCTCTGAATGTGATTGCGGGTAAGGATTCTGCTGAGCAGAAGCCGGCCCAGGATCAGAGTAATTATTTGCCGGACTTTATTCAGCTGGACCCAGCTGCTGAAGATTTCGTTGAGCGTGTAACGGAATTGAAAGCCGAGGGGTATGTCTGGGACGGAGCCAAAGGCGGATGTACTCGCCAACAGGCGGCCTGAACGACTGCGGACACGGAATCGGTGGGGGCTCACATCTTGCGCATCGCAAAGTGTGCGGGTCTGTGTCTTTTGCTTCTTGTGCAGCTTTCGTTTAGTTTAATGTCACGCGTGTTATGGTGATTGCTCGGCTCAACCTCGTGTTGGGCCAGAGCGCTTTAACCGTCGTATTTTCCAAGCGCTTTTGCGAGAGCGTTTCAAAAATACGATTCTCCCGTCCCACTACGGTTTTTAGTGGACCCTGCCGCTTCGGCGGATTGAGCTGGTCGTATTGGTT
>NZ_JBPYCU010000071.1:0-1032 GCF_051846955.1 Cellvibrio sp. ARAG 10.3 | reverse complement strand
AACCAATACGACCAGCTCAATCCGCCGAAGCGGCAGGGTCCACTAAAAACCGTAGTGGGACGGGAGAATCGTATTTTCGAAAGGCTCTCGCAAAAGCGCTTGGAGAATACGATGGTAAAAGCGCTCTGGCCCAACACAAGGTTGGGCCGAGCAATCACCATAACAAGCGTGACACTAAGCTAAACGAGAGCTGCACAAGAAGGAAAAGACACAGACCCGCACACTTTGCGATGCGCAAGATGTGAGTCCCCATCGACTCATTCTCTGCAGTCGTTCATGCTGCTTGTTGTTGCAGGGACCAGCCTTTACGCTGACGGTCCCATCGATAACCCGCTGCCTTTAATTCCGCCTTACGTTGCGCGAAATTTTCGTCGTCCGGGTCAAGCTCAATGAAGTCAGGCATATTACAGTTGACATCATTAGTTGCCTGGTTAGCTGTCGGCAAATTACTGCTCTGATCCTGGGCTGGCTTCTGCTCAGCAGAATCCTTACCTGCAATCACATTCAGAGCAGCTTCATCGTACTTCTTGCTTTGGCCGTCGGCATCTTTCACTTGCAAGTACTTCACAGTCAGCATACGTGCGCTCACGAACACGCGACGTTCCTCACCAGGCTTTGGATCGTTCTCACCCGCTTTGAAACGGATGTCGCCTGCCTTAACCGCCGCCGATACTTTCTGGTCGCGATCATTGATCGAGTTCCAGAAGTGTTCAACGATGCGCTTAGCATCTGAACCTACGACCTGCAGATCGACAAATACAGGCTCGGCAGTGTCCGCCTGGCCTTGCAGGAACGCCGCACGTACAGCGACATAAGGCTTCCATTTTTGGCCAGCTTTAGGTTTCACTTCACGGACATCGTAAAGATTCGCGAAGCCTTCCAGGTGCAGATTGAAGTACTGGTTGGAATTGGATTGGTTGTTAGCTTGGGACATGGTTTTCTCTCCTAATGGAATAAAAAAGGAGATAGACCCATCCCCAAGGGGCTGGATTTATCCCCTGGGGAAGTAACAACAATGGATAGGCCGAAAGG
>NZ_JBPYCU010000070.1:0-1062 GCF_051846955.1 Cellvibrio sp. ARAG 10.3 | reverse complement strand
TCACGTGACACGCTTTCGTGCCAGCGAAACCGGAATGTGCTCAGAGAAAGTAGACGTGACACTTCATCTTGCACAGCGACATCACACGATGAGATGAAAAAGCGGTACTCGTTCTTGTACTCGTATTGAAAACATAATCCGTGACTGACCAGAATAGATTCGACATAGAGATGGGCTAATGCCAATCGCAATGTTCCACCAAACTCCAGTACGGCACGAATTTTCCGGGCTAATTGGCGATCACCACGCATGGTCGTGATCAAGACCCAATAACCACCCAGATCATCAATCAGTTGATTGATGTATGTCTCTGCCTCTCGATAGACCTGGGCGTTTCCAACAAGTGGATAGTCCAGGTACAGATTGATTGGCGAAATACGATCACAAAATGCTTTCACCGCGACGTGTGCGCGAACGTGCTCAGAAATACAAACAGTCATAAAAAGCTCCTCAAAAGAAAGAAAGAGGAGCCCCCTGTTCAGGAATGGCTCCCGACAGGGTGAGTAGAAATGAGAAGAAAACCGGAAGGTTTTCAGGGATAGGAAAACTTCATTACACCAACAGTGTTGCCACTGCCACAGCGATTACAGGTGTACGTGCTGCTTCAGGGTACAACTTAGGAAGTTGCCACCATGAACGGGTTCTCGAACCGTTATTCCAGGCCGTGATCCTGTCTCAGTGCCTTAAACTCAACCGAGTTATGCATGAGTAGCTGCATACGGCGACAAGACACCGACAACGTTGCCGGATTGGCATGGTACAGTTCAAGGAAATCATATTCGGTTGTTTGTTCGCGCTTAACAATGCCGCGATCAATTAGTTCCTGGGTCAACTCATCCAGGCTTTTATCTGTTGAGGTTTTTGAGTCTTTACCCCGCATCGTCATATCCTCCAATTTTCATTGTCGAGGACAGTATAGAAGGCACGGCGCAGAGGCTCAATGACTGAACATGCAGTTTCAGTTAATTCATCGTGATGCGATGGTGAAAGAGCAGCCGCTTACGCGGCCGCTGCACTTCCGGAAGAAAAACACACTCACTATTACGATCTCTTTTCAAGCAG
>NZ_JBPYCU010000069.1:0-1077 GCF_051846955.1 Cellvibrio sp. ARAG 10.3 | reverse complement strand
GCAACGCTGCTGTATCTACAAATGATGATCATGGCGATCTACCGCGTGCGCCTCGTGGTGATGGAGGCAGGAAACAGTTTTGGGTTGCTCACCACGTTTTTTAAAGAGCGTGGATTATCGACCGTCGACATCACATTGAGTCCTGGCATTGCGCCGTCACTCGCGCCTTATCAACCGGCCATGGAATTGGTTGATGATGACGGCCGCGTGATTTCCGTCGACACGGCCAAAGCCGATGATGGTGAGAGTGATGAGTCAGAGGCCTTTTCCGCCGACGCTGACGAAAAAGTGACGCGCGACATCCTCGGTGAAATGCTGATCATCGCTCAGATTATGGTGACGGGTTGCGTACCGACAGAAGAGGCGAAGTTTTCCAGACAAGATGGTGCGCTACTGAAAGAAGCCATTCTCAACGCGGCGATTACTGCGCGAAAAGCAAAACGCAAACACCTGATTACCGAAGACGTTATCGCTGCCCTCGACGTGCTGAAGGTACACCGCGAATCCAAACGCGGTCGCATCGAGGAAATGGTCGATGCGATGAAATTGTTCACCGATGGATTCGCGGGCGAGATGTTTAATCGCCCCGGCGATGAGCTACCCGACGCCGATTACATTCGCATTGATCTGGGCTCTCTGGCCAGTGGCAATGACACCAAAGACAAATTGTCCGTTGCGTATATCAGTTTGATGAATCAAATCATTGCCCGTGCTAAACGCACCAAAAATGATGGTCGCGACACTATTGCGCTGACCGACGAAGCCCACGTCATCACCACCGAAAAACTCCTCGCCAAGTACCTGGTGACACTCGCCAAGCTGCTCGGGCGACGTGATGCCGTGTGGCTGTGGATGGCCACCCAAAATATGAAAGACTTTCCTGATGAGGCAGAAAAAATCCTGTCGATGTTCGAGTGGTGGGTATTGCTGTTCGTGAATAGCGAAGAACTGAAACAGGTCGAGCGCTTTAAATCGCTCACCGATGACGAACGGCAGATGTTGTTGAACACCCGCAAGGTGCCAAAGAAATATACCGAAGGCGTTGTGCTGGCGGATAACGTGCAAGGCCTGTTTCGA
>NZ_JBPYCU010000068.1:0-1077 GCF_051846955.1 Cellvibrio sp. ARAG 10.3 | reverse complement strand
GCAACGCTGCTGTATCTACAAATGATGATCATGGCGATCTACCGCGTGCGCCTCGTGGTGATGGAGGCAGGAAACAGCTTTGGATTGCTGACCACGTTTTTCAAAGAGCGTGGGTTATCGACCGTCGATATTACACTCAGCCCCGGTATTGCACCGTCACTCGCGCCTTATCAACCGGCAATGGAATTGGTTGATGATGACGGGCGGGTGATTTCCGTCGACACGGCCAAAGCAGATGACGATGACAGCGAAGAGGCTGAGGCCTTCTCAGCCGATGCCGATGAAAAAGTGACGCGCGACATTCTGGGTGAAATGCTGATCATCGCTCAGATTATGGTGACGGGTTGCGTACCGACTGAAGAGGCAAAGTTTTCTCGCCAAGATGGCGCGCTACTGAAGGAAGCTATTCTCAATGCAGCGATTACCGCGAAGAAAGCAAAACGCAAACACCTGATTACCAAAGACGTGATTGTTGCACTCGATGCGTTGAAGGCGCACCGCGAATCCAAGCGCGGTCGCATTGAGGAGATGGTCGATGCGATGAAATTGTTTACCGACGGATTTGCTGGCGAGATGTTTAATCGCCCCGGCGATGAACTACCCGACGCCGATTACATTCGCATTGATCTGGGCTCTCTGGCCAGCGGCAATGACACGAAAGACAAGCTCTCCGTTGCCTACATCAGTTTGATGAATCAAATCATTGCGCGGGCCAAGCGCACCAAAAATGACGGTCGCGACACTATTGCGCTGACCGACGAAGCCCACGTCATCACAACCGAAAAACTTCTCGCCAAATACCTCGTGACACTCGCCAAGTTGCTCGGGCGACGTGATGCCGTGTGGTTGTGGATGGCCACCCAAAATATGAAAGACTTTCCGGATGAGGCGGAAAAAATCCTGTCGATGTTCGAGTGGTGGGTATTGTTGTTCGTGAATAGCGAAGAACTGAAACAGGTCGAGCGTTTTAAATCGCTCACCGATGACGAACGGCAGATGCTGTTGAACACCCGCAAGGTGCCAAAGAAATATACCGAAGGCGTTGTGCTGGCGGATAACGTGCAAGGCCTGTTTCGA
>NZ_JBPYCU010000067.1:0-1082 GCF_051846955.1 Cellvibrio sp. ARAG 10.3 | reverse complement strand
CATACATAACGCGAACCATCCGGTCGCGTTTGAATGCGGGTAATACAACCCAGGTAATGTTGAGGAAACGCCTTCATTGCAATCACTCATTGTGATGGCTTCCGTCATTGCATTCACAGCGTCCATACCGTCGGCCGCAATCACGGCATACAGGCGGGGAATCGGGAATGAGCGCTAACAACTCACGCATCGCATTAAATGTTGAGGAGTCACGACGCTCATATAAGCTATCCCGCATCGCTAACTCGTCGTTATCGAGCTGCGCTTTCACGTAGTCCAATTCTTGTTGAAGACTGCGATCCAATAATTCGGTCACGCTCTCCAGCAACCCGTGTGGCACAAACGTTCCGTCGTTGTTCTTGCAATAAAAGTCCAGGTCCGACGTCCGGTACTGGTTGTTGTTACCCACCCAGCAATAGGCGTCCCAACTCTCATGGTCCAGTTGTACTTCAAACGGTTGGGCGCAGCGTTGCGATGGGTAATATTTACTTGTTGGATTGAGATTAGCGTATAAGGTCATAGTGAATTCCCTCAAAAAAATAGGAGCACCCTAAGGTGCCCCCGTGTTTGAAGTTAAATAAGAATGCGAGCAACAGGGACTGGCATAAGATTAACCAATACGTCGAACTCCGTTTTCTCGACAATCTTTGCGTTGATCAGCGCATCAAAAATGCCTCGATTTTCTGAGTAATCTTTGATAGCCGTTTCTTTGTAACCAAATGGATAACCTGGAACGCACAAAGACGCCGTTGCAAACGGATCTCCGGGCGAACACGTGTCGGCATCTGAACGCGAGCGGTTTTGCTCCGTATCGGCGACATAAAGTTGAATCACATGTTGCCGACGATTATTTTTGTAAAGTCCTTCAACACAAACTTCACAATCGATATCGTCGAATCGCACGATATGTTTGACTTTGACGGGAGTGGACTCAGTCATGGTATAGCTCCTTAAAAAACGAGGAGCACCCACAAGGGGATGACTCCCCAAGTGGGTGAATAGAAGATTACTCGGAAACAATCAATGCAAAGCGATCACGTGACACGCTTTCGTGCCAGCGAAACCGGAATGTGCTCAGAGAA
>NZ_JBPYCU010000066.1:0-1082 GCF_051846955.1 Cellvibrio sp. ARAG 10.3 | reverse complement strand
TTCTCTGAGCACATTCCGGTTTCGCTGGCACGAAAGCGTGTCACGTGATCGCTTTGCATTGATTGTTTCCGAGTAATTTTCCATTCACCCACCAGGGGAGTCATCCCCTCGTGGGTGCTCCTCGTTTTTCAAGGAGTTATACCATGACTGCGTCCACTCCCGTCAAAGTCAAACATATCGTGCGATTCGGCGATATCGATTGTGAAGTTTGTGTTGAAGGACTTTACAAAAATAATCGCCGGCAACATGTGATTCAACTTTATGTCGCCGATACGGAGCATAACCGCGCGCGTCCGGATGCCGACTCGTGCTCACCAGGCGAGCCGTTTGCAACGGCGTCTCTGTGCGTTCCAGGTTATCCGTTTGGTTACAAAGAAACTGCCATCAAAGATTACTCAGAAAACCGGGGAATTTTTGATGTGCTGATCAACGCAAAGATTGTCGAGAAAACGGAGTACGACGTATTGGTTAGTCTCATGCCGGTCCCTGTTGCTCGCATTCTCATTTAAATTCAAACACTGGGGCACCTTAGGGTGCTCCTATTTTTTTGAGGGAATTCATTATGACCATATACGCTAATCTCAATTCAACAAGTAAATATTACCCATCGCAACACTGCGCCCAACCGTTCAACGTGCAGTTGGATGAGGAGAGTTCGGACACCTATTGCTGGGTAGGGAATAACAATCAGTACCGCACGTCCGACTTGGAGTTCTATTTCAAGAACAACGACGGTAAGTTTGTGCCGCATGGGTTGTTAGGAACTGTTACTGAATTATTGGATCGCGCACTTCAGGAAGAATTGGACTACGTCAAAGCACAGTTAGATGAAGACGAATTAGCGATGCGGGATAGTTTATATGAGCGTCGCGACTCTTCAACATTTAATGTGATGCGTGAGTTGTTAGCGCTCATTCCCGATTCGCCGCCTGTATGCCGTGATTGCGGCCGAAGTTATGGACGCTGTGAATGCAATGACGGAAGCCATCACAAGGAGTGATTGCGATGAAGGCGTTTCCTCAACATTACCTGGGTTGTATTACCCGCATTCAAACGCGACCGGATGGTTCGCGTTATGTATG
>NZ_JBPYCU010000065.1:0-1171 GCF_051846955.1 Cellvibrio sp. ARAG 10.3 | reverse complement strand
CTCGACGCACTTTCAGATCCTGAAGTGGCATCGGCCGTGGGCTGCTCCATGTTTGCGGATCTGACGTCGACCGCCGGCACCATCTACAAATTCGGCAGCGACCACGGCCTCTTTGTTTACGAAGGTGCAGATGGCAAGAAACGCAAGGTGTGTTTGCACCTTGATGAATTTAATGAGTTGGTTGGGAAAGAGTTTGTGCCAATGGCAAACAAGGCCGGCGGTGCCGGGTTCCAGTTGACGGCCTACACACAAACGATGTCCGACATTATTGCGCGATTCGGTGATCGCGCACGCGCAGGCCAGGTGATCGGTAACCTGGGATCGATCATCATGCTGCGCGTGAAGGAACTTGAAACGGCGGAATTGCTCACCAGCCAGTTGCCCGAAGTGGATGTCAACAACATCGTGCTGCGCAGTGGCGCTTCTGACAGTCCGGGTAATCCGGATGTCGATTTCCAAAGCCGTACCGAACAACATATCGGCACGCAGCGCGTGCCATTACTCCACCCAGGTGACTTGACTCGATTGCCCAAAGGCCAAGCCTTTGCGTTCATCGGCGGCAAGCTGTTCAAGCTCAGGTTGCCGATGCTGAACGACGAGAAATCCTTACCGAAAGACATCAGTACCATTGCAAACGCGATGCGCAAGCAGTACCGGTCGTCGGCAAACGATGAAAATTGGGCACGCATGCCCGACCGTTGGTCAGAGGCTGCGTGATGGCAGAGCGCAAACCTACAACCGTCAAAGACCGCCTCAACGAAAAGCGTACGCTGACCGAAGTGGTCGTGTCGTCAACTTTTGGTCGAGCATTCAGTTTTATCGGCTGGTTCCTGTTTGCTCTGGTTATGTCCATTCTCGTTGAATGGGTCGGTATGTTGTTTCTTTGGGACACGAATCATTCCCGCGAGGTATTGCATAAAGAGATTCAATATCTCTCGCAGCTGGATCAAAACTTTTTACTTAGTATTCAGCCAGCCTCGCTCGCGACGCAGGCTGTGAAATGTTTGAACGATGGCTACCGTTGGTTACGCGTAGATTACATGCTCATGTTTCTGCAGCAACATTTTTCCCTGGGCTTTATCGCCATCTCCAGTGCAATGGATGTGACCTACACCCTCATCATTCGGCTTGTCACGGTCGTGCTTGCATTACCCGCATTTTTAATCTGGGG
>NZ_JBPYCU010000064.1:0-1171 GCF_051846955.1 Cellvibrio sp. ARAG 10.3 | reverse complement strand
CTCGACGCACTTTCAGATCCTGAAGTGGCATCGGCCGTGGGCTGCTCCATGTTTGCGGATCTGACGTCGACCGCCGGTACCATCTACAAATTCGGCAGCGACCACGGCCTCTTTGTTTACGAAGGTGCGGATGGCAAGAAACGCAAGGTGTGTTTGCACCTGGATGAATTTAATGAGTTGGTTGGGAAAGAGTTTGTGCCGATGGCCAACAAGGCCGGTGGTGCCGGATTCCAGTTGACCGCCTACACACAAACCATGTCCGACATCATTGCGCGATTTGGTGATCGCGCACGTGCAGGCCAGGTGATCGGTAATCTGGGATCGATCATCATGCTGCGCGTGAAAGAACTCGAAACAGCGGAGTTGCTCACCAGTCAATTGCCTGAGGTTGATGTCAACCTCATCGGCCTGCACAGTGGCACATCGGACACTCCAGGAAATCCGGATGTCGATTTCCAAAGCCGTACCGAACAACGCCTTACCTCGCAGCGCGTGCCCTTACTGCATCCGGGTGACTTGACTCGATTGCCTAAAGGCCAGGCCTTTGCGTTCATCGGGGGCAAACTCTTCAAGCTCCGCCTGCCGATGTTGAACGACGAAAAATCCCTGCCGAAAGACATCAGCATTATCGCCAACGCGATGCGCAAACAGTACCGGTCATCGGCAAACAATGAAAACTGGGCGCGTATGCCCGACCGTTGGTCGGAGGCGGCGTAATGACAGAGCGCAAACCCGCAACCGTTAAAGATCGTGTCAACGAAAAGCGCACCTTGACGGAACTCGTTATCTCCTCAACGGTTGGCCGAGTATTCAGTTTTATCGGCTGGTTTTTGTTTGCATTGGTCATGTCCATCCTGGTGGAATGGCTTGGCATGTTGTTTGTCTGGGACACGAATCATTCCCGCGACGTCTTGCACAAAGAAATTCAGTATCTCTCGCAGTTGGATCAGAATTTTTTGTTGAGTGTTCAGCCAGCATCGCTTGCGACCCAGGCCGTTGAATGGGTAAACGATGGCTACCGCTGGCTACGAGTTGATCGTGCTCTGGCATTCTTACAGCGACATTTCTCACTTGGGTTTATTGCCATCTCCAGCGCAATGGATGTGACCTACACCCTCATCATTCGGCTTGTCACGGTCGTGCTTGCATTACCCGCATTTTTAATCTGGGG
>NZ_JBPYCU010000063.1:0-1230 GCF_051846955.1 Cellvibrio sp. ARAG 10.3 | reverse complement strand
TGGACTTCCCAGATTTCACTAGACACCTAAAAGCCTCATAATCTAATTCCAAGATGAGGTGTCTATGTCAGGCAAACGATTTACCGAAGAATTCAAGAAAGAAGCTATCAAGCAAGTTACCGAACGGGGGTATTCCGTTGCGGAAGTTGCCGAGCGGCTTGGAACCACCACGCATAGCCTGTATGCCTGGCTCAAGAAATACAACCAACCACAACCCCGCCAGGCGGCTCAGGCAGATGAGCAAGTTGAAATCGCCCGCCTTAAAGCAGAGCTCAGACGAGTCACTGAGGAGCGTGATATTTTAAAAAAGGCCGCCGCGTACTTTGCAAGGGAACACGAATAAAGTACGCCTTTATCCGAGCTCACACCAAGGTGCATTCGGTGCGCTCGATGTGCCGTGTACTGAAGCTTCACCCCAGCGGTTACTACGCTTGGCTAAAAAATCCGGTATCAACACGTGAGCAAGAAGATCAGCGGTTATTGGTATTGATCAAAGAGCATTATCTGGCGAGCGGTGGCACTTACGGTAGTCCGTGGATACATAAGGATTTGCGTGAAGCAGGTGAGACATGCAGCGTACATCGCGTAGCTAAAATCATGCGGAAGTACCGGATAAAGGCGCAAATTGGCTATAAACGGCGCTACATCAAGGGCGGAAAAACTGCCAAGGTCGCGGCCAACGTGTTGAACCGGAATTTTAATCCTGAAGCACCGAATGTCTCTTGGGTTAGTGACATTACTTACGTGCGGACCTATGAAGGATTTTTGTACGTCGCAACGGTACTGGATTTATTTTCGAGGCGTATTGTTGGTTGGTCTATGGGTAAAAATATTGATCGCCACTTGGTGATTGATGCGCTGCTAATGGCTAAGCTCCGGCGTCAGCCAAGGGATGCCGTTCTCATTCACAGTGATCAAGGTAGTCAATATGGGAGCCATGATTACACGGCGTTTATGGAAGCAAACAATTTCATTCCTTCCATGAGCCGTCGAGGAAACTGTCATGACAACGCAGTTGCGGAAAGCTTTTTTGCAACGTTTAAGAAGCGAGTAACCCGCAGGAAGATTTACAGCACAAGGGAAGAAGCCAAAACAGAAATATTTAATTTTATTGAGATGTTCTACAATCCAGTCAAGCGCCATTCTCATAACGGCGGGTTATCTCCCGTTAAATATGAGGAGGCGTTTTTTCAGGGGCTCGAAAGTGTCTAGTAAAGCCTGGGAAGTCCA
>NZ_JBPYCU010000062.1:0-1288 GCF_051846955.1 Cellvibrio sp. ARAG 10.3 | reverse complement strand
CTGCTTGAAAAGAGATCGTAATAGTGAGTGTGTTTTTCTTCCGGAAGTGCAGCGGCCGCGTAAGCGGCTGCTCTTTCTCCATTGCATCACGATGAATTAACTGAAACTGCATGTTCAGGCATTGAGCCCCTGCGCACTGCCTTCTATACTGTCCTCGACGATGAAAACTGGAGGATGTGGCGATGCGAGGCAAAGACTCAAAAACCTCAACAGATAAAAGCCTGGATGAGTTGACTCAGGAACTGATTGATCGCGGCATTGTTAAGCGTGAACAAACAACCGAATATGATTTCCTTGAGCTGTACCATGCCAATCCGGCAACGCTGTCAGTGTCTTCTCGCCGTATGCAGCTACTCATGCATAACTCGGTCGAGTTTAAGGTGCTGAGACAGGCTCACGGCCTGGAATAACGGTTCAAGACCCCGTTCACGGTGGCAACTTCCTAAGTTGTACCCTGAAGCAGCACGTGCACCTGTAATTGCTGTGGCAGTGGCAACACTGTTGGTGTAATTTTCCTATCCTGAAAACCGTCTGGTTTTCTTCTCATTTATACTTGTCCGGGAGATTTTTAGTATGGAAAGTAAAATCAAGGAGGCTCTCGTGGCCTTGGTTGAATACATTGAGCGGCGTGACGTTAATGATGAGTTCGTTAATGATGGTGACGGCAACTTCCCAAGTTGTACCCTGAAGCAGCACGTGCACCTGTAATCGCTGTGGCAGTGGCAACACTGTTGGTGTAATGAAGTTTTCCTACCCTGAAAACCGTCTGGTTTTCTTCTCATTTCTACTCACCCTGTCGGGAGCCACTCCTGCACAGGGGGCTCCTCTTTTTTTCTTTTGAGGAGCATTTTATGACTGTTTGTATTTCTGAGCACGTTCGTGCGCACGTCGCGGTGAAAGCATTTTGTGATCGTATTTCGCCTATCAATCTGTACCTGGACTATCCGCTTGTTGGAAATGACCAGGTCTATCGAGAGGCAGAGGCATACATCAATCAATTGATTGATGATCTGGGTGGTTATTGGGTGTTGATCACGACCCTGCGTGGTGATCGCGCGTTAGCCCGGAAAATTCGTGCCGTACTGGAGTTCGGTGGAACATTGCGATTGGCGTTAGCCCATCTCTATGTCGAATCAATTCTGGTCAGTCACGGATTATGTTTTCAATATGAGTACAAGAACGAGTACCGCTTTTTCATCTCATCGTGTGATGCTGTGCAAGATGAAGTGTCACGTCTACTTTCTCTGAGCACATTCCGGTTTCGCTGGCACGAAAGCGTGTCACGTGA
>NZ_JBPYCU010000061.1:0-1334 GCF_051846955.1 Cellvibrio sp. ARAG 10.3 | reverse complement strand
GGACAAATTCAGCAATCAATCTGCACACGACTAAGACAGATAAAGCGTTGGCGTTTTTTTTACCGCCGGTATCCTCTTGCCCTTATGAGCAAACATCCCATCGAACAACTATTGCGCCCACCGGTTGAACTCGCCGCGAGTTTCGCGTACCTGTTCGCCGCGATCCTGGCCGTCAGCAGCCCCGGTGTGCTGCTGACGGTTCCGTCGGTGGCATACACGCTCGCGCTGTTCTGCATCATTCGTTTCGCACAGCGAACCCAGCTCGCTGTGCGGTTATTGAAGTACCAGCACTATTTGCTGGTACTACCCAAATACGAAATTTCCAGTGCACAAATTCCCGTCAGCAAGACCAATCTGTTTTTGGGGATTGGGTTTGAATGGGAGGCTATCCACACCCAGCGGCACCACGACTGCAAACAGCCGAATCGTCGCCACATTATCAAGCGCTACAAAACTGCACTGTATTTGCGCGCACGTGCCGTGGAAGCATTTTGCAAACGCCATACAGCGGTTTACTTTCTGGCGTGGATCATCGGTCGCGAGGCGTGGTGGAATCCGGTATCGCCAATTCCGCGTGTCGAAGGTGACACGACAATTCATGCTGTTGGGTTATGGGAGCGGGAAGAGAATATTGAGCAACCGCAAAGTGAGCGCGTTGCTCACACCTTTGTGGTGGGCACGACGCGTGTCGGTAAGACTCGCTTATGCGAAACGCTGGTGACCCAAGACATTCACAACGGTGACGTTGTGATTGTGTTTGATCCGAAAGGCGACGCAGAACTGTTAATCCGGATGTGGGCTGAGGCAGTACGCGCAGGGCGTGAACATCAATTCTATATGTTCCACCTGGGTTATCCAGACATCAGCTGTCGTTACAATCCGGTCGGTTCTTTTGGTCGTATTACTGAGCCAGCCTCACGTATCGCATCGCAATTACCCGGTGAGGGCAACAGCGCAGCATTCCGTGAATTCGCGTGGCGTTATGTCAATGTCATCAGTCGAGCGGGTACCGAACTCGGTAAGCGCCTGTCTTACGAATTTTATTTGAAGTACGGTGCGGACATCGACCCACTGCTAAGCGAATACCTCAACAACATTTTCACGCTCAACCAATCCAAGCACCCGCATTGGCGTAAGCATCTCAAAGACATTGTCGAGTCTGAGCGCAAACCCGACAAATCCATGAGCGCCCGTGATCGCACGGCATGGGCTGCCGTTGAGTTATACAAACACTACGGATTATTTGATGATGTCGCACACGCGTTGATCAAAACGTTCGAGTACGAAAAATCCTTCTACGACAAATTGGTTGCATCGCTGTTTCCGCTGCTTGA
>NZ_JBPYCU010000060.1:0-1334 GCF_051846955.1 Cellvibrio sp. ARAG 10.3 | reverse complement strand
TCAAGCAGCGGAAACAGCGATGCAACCAATTTGTCGTAGAAGGATTTTTCGTACTCGAACGTTTTGATCAACGCGTGCGCGACGTCATCAAATAGGCCGTAGTGTTTGTATAACTCGACCGCCGCCCAGGCTGTGCGATCACGGCCACTCATGGATTTATCTGGTTTGCGTTCAGACTCGACAATGTCTCTGAGATGCTTACGCCAATGCGGGTGCTTGGCTTGGTTGCGCGTAAAGATATTCGAGAGGTATTCAGAGAGGAGCGGGTCAATATCCGCACCGTACTTCAAATAAAATTCATAAGACAAGCGCTTGCCGAGTTCGGTACCGGCGCGGCTGATGACATTGACATAACGCCACGCAAACTCGCGGAACGCCGCACTGTTGCCTTCGCCGGGTAATTGCGATGCGATACGCGAAGCTGGCTCAGTGATACGGCCAAAAGAACCGACCGGATTGTAACGACAGCTGATGTCCGGGTAGCCCAGATGAAACATATAGAATTGATGTTCACGCCCCGCGCGTACTGCCTCAGACCACATCCGAATTAGTAACTCAGCATCACCTTTTGGATCAAACACGATCACAACGTCACCGTTGTGAATGTCTTGTGTCACCAGCGTTTCACACAGACGTGTTTTCCCCACCCGCGTTGTGCCTACAACAAAGGTGTGCGCAACCCGCTCACTTTGCGGTTGCTCAATGTTTTCTTCCTGTTCCCATAAACCGACAGCATGGATAGTGGTATCGCCTTCCACACGCGGAATCGGCGATACCGGATTCCACCACGCCTCTCGACCGATGATCCATGCGAGAAAGTAAACGGCCGTGTGGCGTTTGCAGAATGCCTCTATGGCGCGTGCGCGCAGGTACAGTGATGTTTTATAGCGCTTGATGATGTGGCGGCGATTCGGCTGCTTGCAGTCGTGGTGTCGCTGCGTATGAATCGCTTCCCATTCAAAGCCGATCCCCAGAAACAGGTTTGTCTTGCTAACTGGAATTTGCGCGCTCGAAATTTCGTATTTCGGTAGTACCAACAAGTAGTGCTGGTACTTCAACAAGCGCACGGCGATCTGGGTTCGTTGTGCGAAACGGACCAAGCAGAAGAGCGCAAGCACGTAAGCTACCGACGGAACCGTCAGCAGCACACCGGGGCTGCTCATCGCGAGGATCGCGGCGAACAGGTACGCGAAACTCGCGGCAAGTTCAACCGGTGGGCGCAGCAGTTGTTCGATGGGATGTTTGCTCATAAGGGCGAGAGGATACCGGCGGTAAAAAAAACGCCAACGCTTTATCTGTCTTAGTCGTGTGCAGATTGATTGCTGAATTTGTCC
>NZ_JBPYCU010000059.1:0-1459 GCF_051846955.1 Cellvibrio sp. ARAG 10.3 | reverse complement strand
ATCTTTGCTATTTGCCCTGACTCGGCGTGATACGCGTAGTCGGTTTGATTACCTTTTCCATCGCGCGTCCAGGTAGGTCTGTTCAGTGTAACCACCATTTAAACGGCGGTTACTTATCAAAAAACCGGTGATGCAAGGGTGTTTGGTGTTGACGGCGGAGTGATGAACAAACTCAAACGTTTATAAAAACAAAACCCCAGGCAGCGGGCTGGCCGGGGGGGGGGGGGGGGGGGTTGGAAGATTGCATAAATTTAATGCGCTATCTTTTGTAAGAATGGAATCGCAAACCCTTCAAAATAGTCTTTCTTTTTAGCGAGAAAGCTTTCTGTAAATTCGCGAGCCTCTTCAATTCGCCCCATCAGATAAAGGCAACTTGCTCCTCGCTCTGGATAAGCACCAAGCATATCCACACGTTCTTTCAACAAAGGCAGTAAGGCTTCGTAATTTGCAAGTGACTTTGAATAAGGCAAGCCGTAATCAAGATAAAGTTGAGCCAGCCGCTTGGCTTCCTCTTCGATATTTGCTTCACGCGTAAATTCAAATGCAGGAACGTTGGGCACCAACTCCCCCATATGAACTGAATAAGTTGCAACGCCTCGATTATATTTGCTCGGATATTTCCCAACTTTCAATGAGGTCCATAGCTTCTCAATTGCAACAGAGTGAATACCTATAAAAGGGTTTACCTCTATATACTCATCATATAAGCCAGTATTTAAGCCCACCCATCCATGAAAATTTTTATCTAAAGGCCAGTCAACATCTTCTTTTCGATAGCGAGTAAATCCAACAGCGGCAAGTGCCTCATAGCATTTAATACGCACATGTTGTTTAAAGCTTGCATCGCAAGGTAAAGTATTTTGAGAATTCATCAATTGTTACATCTCCGATCAACTGAACAGCCTGTCATTGTTGTTGGCTGCCCTGGAGTTAAACCAGCATCTTTAGCATTTTGACCCACTGGCGTTACTTCTCGTCCTGCATTTATATCGTCGTGGAGTTTTTGTTGTCCTGAGGAAAGTTTCGCATCCCCGGACTTAACTTCTACTACTTCTTTATTTTTGGTCACAATGTCGGCCCGCGTCGTTGTTCCGTCATTTGTTTTAAAGGTCACCTGTTTTCCGGCAACTTTATCGCCTAATTCTTGAGCCACAGCCTTCTCTGCTTTAGCTCCGTTTTCAACATTTTTGGCGAGACGTTCAGCCCGAGTTATTGCGTTAACATTGCCACGCCCCCCGCCGCCAATACGAATGCCACCTCGGGGTACACCTCCCCCTCCTCCAATCTCAAGCCCCCCTTTTGTTGTAGCACAAAGAACATCACAATTAAGATTAACTATTGCCATTCCCGTGGGATCGACCAGATTCACCGGATCATTCCCGACATACGCATACATATTCATCTGGTCTGCGTAAAAAATCGGATCAGTCTGCAAAAAGCGTCCAAGCTTTGGATCGTA
>NZ_JBPYCU010000058.1:0-1610 GCF_051846955.1 Cellvibrio sp. ARAG 10.3 | reverse complement strand
CAGGCGCACGTACCGCGTTCAAGGTGCAACTAAAGGTAGTTGCCACCGTGAAGTGGGTTTGGGGGTATTGCCTCTTGTGAGGCAATACGATCAAAACCACTCTATTGCATGAGTAGGTTAGTGTTGTTTAACGTTAAAACTTGACCCGAAACAGCTCCGGTCTCTGTCAGCGCAGTAAAAAATGCTATGACATGGCTAACTCTCCCTATTTTCCTTGTTGAGTTCACTCAGCAAGAGCTTCCCAATTGATCGGGCCTCACCTGGAGGAATACCTTTGCAATCATGCACATCACGCGATAGCAAAAAAGGTTCAACACACTTCAAAGCGCGTGGTACAAACTCCCAATCAAAGGGCGCATCAAACTGATCTCCCGTAGCGGCATAGGCCCCTTCGACTGCAGGAGCTAGCACGGTCAGCACATAGTACCGAACGTGATTGGTGCCATAGGTATCGATCAGCACCCGATAGATGTCGCCTTCGGTTGCCGAGCGTGATAAGACTTCCTCCCAAACACACATAGCTGTCAGGGCAGTTTCAATATCCAACTGGCGAACTGGGCGGCTAGACTGAACGTCAGTCTCCTGAGAATTTTTCATAATGACTCTCCAAAAAAAGAGGAGTCATCCCCTGGGGAATGAACTCCCCACAGGGTTAAGCAACAGGTTGATACCCTGGCTTTCGCCAGCCGTCGAATTGCAGGTATCACATCGACGTTTTCAGGGTACGACTAACGTAGTCGCCACGGTGAAAGCACATTTTCCAAACACACTGACAATCAATGTTTTTAGAAAATGCCCCTCAAAGAGGGGCAACAAACGAATTGACTTGCCTGTTGATCACACTAATGCCTTGGGCCACGAGACGCTCTTCAAGAAAACCAACGAACGCAACGGCATGGCATTCCTGATAGAAGTCTGCGCACCAGACATGCACCAGCCCCCTGGCTGTGTAAATAGAAATAAAATCTGCGTTATCACGCAGTTCGGGATAAGGTCGCTCAACCACGTCACCGGTTGCTGTGTTAACAACGCAGCATTTGACAAGTATTTCCACTGGCTCCTGAGAAGAAGCTGAGGATGACTCGGATAAGGAACCTCTGACGGGGTTTTGGCTTGATAGATGGCTCATAGTGTTAAACCTCACAGACGCCCGCTCAGTGAAAGAGACAGACTTTGAGAAAGTCTGGTCGCGAGCCGTGTTGAAAATACCCCTCAAACTGCGAGGGGTGAAGTACGTAGGTTATGGATGTATTCCGTTCTTCAATTCAGCCAGCACCTTATCAAGCAAGGTCACTTCTTCTGGCTTCAACGAGCTAACACCGTGGTCATACGCCTTCAGTACAACAGCCGCTTCCTCGCGCGACAGCGTCACGGAAAAATTCAGCGTTGAAGGCAGGAATTGTTCGTAATAATCCAATTCCGGTGCTTGAAATATCATGGTGCTGATCCTCCTATTGCAATGGACGAGACGCTAACGGCCCGGTCTGGAAACTCACGCACGTACGCACTTTCGTCCGCCATGCATTCCGTCAAACCGCCTTCGCGTATTGCCCAGAACCATACATAACGCGAACCATCCGGTCGCGTTTGAATGCGGGTAATACAACCCA
>NZ_JBPYCU010000057.1:0-1731 GCF_051846955.1 Cellvibrio sp. ARAG 10.3 | reverse complement strand
GGCAGCGGTGGTGGTGATTCCGACCGCAAGGAAGAACCACATCCAAATCAAGACCTCGCGATTGATGAGATCAAGCCAGGGCCTGACAACAGCGGTATTCCTTTTGATCGTTGGAATGAATATCAGCAGTACGTTGAGGACACTGCTCATCTCAGAAAGCCTCATGGCAATGTTTACAGGATTTCTGTCGTCAGTGACGCAGGAGAGAATCTGCATTACTTGACGGTTGATGCTGACGGGCGTGTGACGGCTCTGAATTATCTGGGTGATTCCGTGGATGGCGGCAGCGATTGTTATCGCGTTGCCCAGGGTGATGAACCCAATGCGCTGCTCACGGGTTCAATGATCGTGCAATACGACTACACGTTTGAGCGTGGCGTATCCGATTACGGGTTTGTGCTGCCCGCCGACGGCGCTGACGGTTCAGCGGCCAGCATCACCTGGCATCAGAACGACTATGGCTTCCTTTCGGCTATTTCCATCAACGCCGGTGCGGGTGACAACGCATACCAGGAACTGCGACTCGATGAACCACAGCCTGAGACCTTGCATCATGAATGGCCTGTCGGTGAGCAAACGATTCGTGTCGCCATTCCGCTGATGCCCGATGAGTCCATAACGTTAAATGACATCGAACAACACCAGTGTGAGAACCAGGCCGCCGGTCTCTACGTGACGGACTGGGTCAATGCGGAATCCGGAGAAAAATACTACGAAGGTTTCCTGCATATCGATGCAACCTATCACATGACGAGCTACGCCTATTCATCGTTGATGAATTGCTACGAAAAAAATCCTGCTGGGATCAACGAATACCTCGCGGGAAAAGCACTTCAGTTTGACGGGCTTGCCAATCGACTTTTCATTGAAACACCCTCAGTACCAGACACACCTCGAATCGCACGCTTTGCGTTCAATCTCTCCGATGAAGGTGCGATTGCATCAATGCAATACACCGAGGTTGAGACAGTTGATAACGATGTCGTTGAGCGCGTGAATTTCACTGTGGGTGAAGTGTTGCACACCGTGATGTTGTTGTCGGAGTGGGGCGAGATCCGCGTGACGAAGCAGAAGTCGTCAATGCAACTCAGTGATGTGCAGAACATGCAGTGTGGTGTGCAATGAGATCGCTTTATCTATTTTCTTAACAGCGGAGGACGTGTCATGTCGATGACGAATTTTGTAGGTGAAGGCAACGTGGGTAAGGTGGAATTTAAACGCCTGCCAATCAGCGGTGAACAAAAGCCGGTATTGAATCTCTCGGTACGTTGCAATGTGGATCGCAAACAGCAGGACGGTTCCTGGGAGGATACCGGTGGCTTCTGGGTGGAAGTTGAGTATTGGGGAAAACGGGCAGAACTGGCTCAGTCGTTGGTACAAATTGGCACTCGCGTGATTGTCGGTGGACAACTTTCGGATGCGTCATTCCCGTCGAAGGATGATCCGAATTTACTGATTCCTGCGTGGAAGCTCGTTGCCGATTTTGTGGCTCTGTCACCGATCGGTATTGAGAGTGTGGCTTACAAGCCGCGTAAAGGAAGACAACAAAATGCTCCAGCGGGACAGCCGACGGACCAGGGACACCTACCTCCCGGTCCGCCACCGGAAGCGTATGACGATGACATGCCTTATTGAGTTGGGAGTGTTGCCGCTGTGTAGGTAGGAGGCATTGACATTCATCTGATTTCAACCGCGAGGGCCAGCGCGATGACGAAATCAATCGATAAACCC
>NZ_JBPYCU010000056.1:0-1874 GCF_051846955.1 Cellvibrio sp. ARAG 10.3 | reverse complement strand
GGGCACAGACGCGGCAGGCGACGTTGGAAAATCAGCGCATTAACGTTGCTCGCTTGCGTCATCACTTGCTTGGAGATGCCGAGGCCTTCGAGCTTGCTATAGATACCCAGAGGACTGCCGGCGTGGCCCGTTAATATCACGCCGTGGCCGGACTCCAGCATATGAAGAAACAGGCCTGCTGATTCATGGCCCCGGACTTCCCCGAGAAATAAATAGGTTGGGTTCATCCGCATAAGTTCTTTGACGTGCTCGCTCAAGGCCTGTAATTCACCGCCCTTGGATTCGCGCACCGCGTGTTGATGGACACCACGCATCACGTATTCAGGAGGGCTTTCCAGAGAACGGATGACGATGTCAGGGCGCGTGCGACTGAGGTTTTCCAGCATGACTTTCACCGTCGTGGTTTTGCCACTGCTGGTTTGTCCTGCCAGAACAATAGCCCCGGAGTCACGACGACTGGCGCGCTCCAACATACGCGCTTGTTGGAGCGGCAAATTCAAATCATGGATTGAATTAAAACCGCTTGTCTCACTCATCATGAGCAGACGCAGCGCGAAATCCGTTCCGCCGGGAAACGCAGGTTTGGATTGGTACCGGATGCGCGTGCGGTGTCCGGCCCACACACCATCACCAGCCGCGAATTGCGCTGAACCAAACTTAAAAATCGGTTCTTCGACCGTCTCCTGGTCCGCTTTGCTTTGATAAAAACACTGCATCATGCCTTCGATTTCATCACGCGTGTAATCGCGATACGGCGTGATCATTGTGTCGATATCCAGCTCGGCCAAGTACTGCGTTTGCGAGCCTTTACGTGGCGATATCATGATGTCGGCCGCACCACGGGTAACTGCTTCCGTAATCAGCTCATCGAGGCGTTCACGGTCCTCCTGGGTAATTAAACGATCCGCAGCATCCGTTGATGCCAGAGCCGCCTGCTGGTCATGCAACAAGGTAAGAATCGATTGTTCGGCGTACAGCGGTTTCACCGTGTACTCCAACCGGTGTGCATGTCGCGCCGCCTCGAAATACGCTTGGGATGGATAACACCCGGGCGCGACCAGCAATAAGCATTCGCGGTTGACACCACTCACCAGCGCGACTTTTTCGCGCATGAGCGGCTGAATGGCCAGCTCGCCATTGTCGCCGGACAATAACCGCCAGTCGGCGGTACCGGCATGCGCCGTCAGTTCATCGATTTGCCTTACGCGCTTCATGGCATCAACCCCGGTGGCAATTGCATGGCGCTGTCACGTAGCGACGTCCCGACCTGGCGAGGAGCTTGTTCGGACACTGCCGACACAGAGGTGAGATACAAGCGACTTGTTTTACCGTTGCGTTCGATGGTCACGTACTGCGGCGTGACGCCAGAGAGTCGGTAGCCACCCGGCAACACATCTCCCACGCCATAATCCGTCACTGAACCGAGATACAAAATCTCCACGCGATACGAGGCTCTATCCGCACCGAACACGCCCACAAAATAGGGTTCGGGTTCCGCCTGCGGTGGCACAAACGGATCAGGTCCTGTGGGCACGGGCATCGGCGCTGGCTGCACAGGCTCCGCAGACGGCTTGGCATTCTCACGCGCATAGGTCGCCTGTTCCTCCAGGATTAATTGATCAACAATACCGGTATGGTCAGCGGTTAATGCGCTACTCACCGGAGGCTCGCCATCAGCGAGAACGCCCTGGGCGACCAGTACAAGACCAAACATCGTCAATCGATTTTTTAGGTTACGGCTTAACAACATAGTCACCCTCAATCCGCCAAGTGGCGGAATAATGGCCGCTGTCGCTGCGATGAAATTCGAGCAACAGGGACTTACCAAAAAACACGCGTGCGTCCAGCTTTTGCAAACTGCCGATCAGCAATTT
>NZ_JBPYCU010000055.1:0-1874 GCF_051846955.1 Cellvibrio sp. ARAG 10.3 | reverse complement strand
GGGCACAGACGCGGCAGGCGACGTTGGAAAATCAGCGCATTAACGTTGCTCGCTTGCGTCATCACTTGCTTGGAGATCCCGAGGCCTTCGAGCTTGCTATAGATTCCCAGGGGGCTGCCGGCATGGCCCGTTAATATCACCCCGTGACCAGATTCCAGCATATGAAGAAACAGACCTGCTGATTCATGGCCCCGGACTTCACCGAGAAATAAATAGGTTGGGTTCATCCGCATGAGCTCTTTGACGTGCTCACTCAATGCCTGTAATTCGCCGCCCTTGGATTCACGCACGGCATGTTGATGGACGCCGCGCATCACGTACTCAGGTGGGCTTTCCAGGGAACGAATAACAATGTCCGGGCGTGTGCGACTGAGGTTTTCCAGCATGACTTTCACCGTCGTAGTTTTGCCGCTGCTGGTTTGTCCCGCCAGGACAATCGCCCCGGAATCGCGACGACTGGCGCGCTCCAACATACGCGCTTGTTGTACCGGTAAATTCAGATCATGAATTGAATTAAAACCGCTCGTCTCACTCATCATGAGCAGACGCAGCGCGAAATCCGTTCCGCCCGGGAACGCAGGTTTGGACTGGTACCGGATGCGCGTGCGGTGCCCGGCCCACACACCATCACCGGCCGCGAATTGCGCGGACCCAAATTTAAATATCGGTTCCTCGACGGTTTCCTGGTCCGCTTTGCTTTGATAGAAACACTGCATCATGCCTTCGATCTCATCACGCGTGTAATCGCGATACGGCGTGATCATGGTGTCGATATCCAGCTCGGCAAGATATTGTGTTTGCGAGCCCTTGCGCGGCGATATCATGATATCGGCCGCACCACGGGTAACTGCTTCCGTAATCAGCTCATCAAGGCGCTCACGGTCCTCCTGGGTAATTAAACGATCAGTAGCATCCGTTGTGGCAAGTGCAGCCTGTTGGTCGTGTAGCAAGGTTAGAATGGATTGCTCGGCGTACAACGGCTTAACGGTGTACTCCAGACGGTGTGCGTGTCGCGCCGCCTCAAAATACGCTTGCGATGGGTAACACCCGGGCGCGACCAACAATAAGCATTCGCGGTTGACACCGCTCACCAGCGCAACTTTCTCACGCATGGGCGGCTGGATGGCCAACTCGCCATTCTCCCCCGACAATAACCGCCAATCAGCGGTACCGGCATGCGCGGCTAGTTCATCGATTTGCCTAACACGCTTCATTGCATCAACCCCGGTGGAAGTTGCATGGCACTGTCGCGTAGCGACGACCCAACCTGGCGAGGTCCTTGATCGGACACAGCCGACACAGAGGTGAGGTACAGGCGACTCGTTTTACCGTTGCGCGCGACGGTCACGTACTGCGGGGTGACGCCAGAGAGTCGGTAGCCGCTTGGCAACACATCACCGACGCCATAATCCGTCACTGAACCGAGATACAAAATCTCCACGCGATACGATGTGTTATCCGCACCGAATACACCCACAAAATAGGGTTCGGGTTCTGCCTTCGGTGGCACAAAAGGGTCAGGTCCTGTGGGCACTGGCATCGGCGCTGGTTGCACGGGCTCTGCCGACGGCTTGGCATTCTCACGCGCGTAAGTCGCCTGTTCTTCCAGGATTAATTGATCAACGATACCGGTATGGTCAGCGGTTAACGCGCTACTCACTGGTGGCTCGCCGTCAGCAATAACGCCTTGGGCAATTAGCACAAGAATGAACATCGTCAATCGACTTTTTACGTTACGGTTTAACAACATAATCACCCTCGATCCGCCAGGTGGCGGAATAATGGCCGCTATCGCTTCGATGAAATTCGAGCAACAGGGACTTACCAAAAAACACGCGTGCGTCCAGCTTTTGCAAACTGCCGATCAGCAATTT
>NZ_JBPYCU010000054.1:0-1962 GCF_051846955.1 Cellvibrio sp. ARAG 10.3 | reverse complement strand
CAGTGCATGCGCGACTTGAAAGCCATCGTTGCTGGTATTGATCGTGGCGGGAGTAATGGTCACGGTACCGCCCATGTTATTTGCGATTGCGGATGCACCAGACATCCAAGCCCTAGGAGCAACTTTTAGCGTGACCGCCTGGGTATTCGACAGCCCCGCGAAGCTCGCCGCATTGCGATAAGACGATCGCAAGGTATCAACAATTTGCCGATGCCCGGTAAACAACGCTTCCGCCTTAGCGTCTCCCACCATCTTGATGCCAATAAACAAGGCTGCTCCGCCCAGGATCGCAACGACGATCAAGACCATGTTCAACGAAATCTCGACGAAACCGCGTTGACGAGACAAATTATTTGACGTGCAGTTTTTCATGTAGCATTCCTCAATTGAGATGATTAACGTGAGTAATATTCCGTCACTTGCTGATTCAGACTGAATCCAACATAGGCGACATAAGCATTGATACTGTTGATGCCCAGGATGATCACGACCCCGACAATCATGCTGAAGGCGCTGATACGCTGTTTCAGCGCCTGTTGACGCTCAACGGCTATTGTCATCAGCGTTTCACCAAACGTGGTTTGGTCGATAAAATCGCGCACGTAACCCGCTGTCTCTCGATCAAAGAGATCGACGCTTAACGCACGTCCAGGCTTCTGGTTTTGCCGTAAACGTTCGGAAATGATGAGCAGATAGGATTTAAGGTACACGGGTGCAACGTGCGAAATACGATTGATTGCATCGGGCAACGAGACACGCTGATTGAACATCGCGCCCAGGGCACCGAGGAACGACGTCGCTTGTAAATCACGTTGAATGGACCAGGGTGGGATTCGGTCCAGATATCGGCGGTGTCCACCGGCAGGTTGGCGTAAACTGTAAAACACGACCCAACAAACGACGGCAGCAATAACTGCTACGGTGACGTGCAGCTGCTCGACGAAAATGACATACAACGTCAGGATGCCTCGCGACGAACTTTCCCACAACTCGATGGGCAGGATCGATGTAAACAGCGGCACTTGCTCCCGCAGCAAGATGTACAATGCACCGAAGCCGATGAGTAGCGATAGGATGGGAAGCGCCAATGTTGATTTGATCGCGCTCCCGATCTCCTTCTTCGAGGTAGCCAGCTGGCGCGCCTGTTCAAATCCTTCCCGCAACACATGACCTGGATACGCCTCGATCAACAAGACTTCGTCAACGGGCAGTAACTGTCGTAACGCGGCAAACACGCCGATGTTTTTGTCGCGCACCAGGTGCGATAACGTTTCAAAGATCACGTAATCAGGATCTTTATCATCGCGTTTTCGTGCAGCCAAAATTGCGAACACTTCGGTCAGGGCTTTACCGTTGCTGACATAGTCACGAAGTAACCGATACAACATCGCACGCTTCGCGTGATTTTTGCGAAGGCGATTAGCCACGCGAGCAATCGGCACTGTTGTTCTAGACGGAGAATTCACACGCGAATCCTCCTGAGGTTTTCCAGGTCCGACATTCGTCGGTTAACAAGGTCGAATCAATTTCGCTGAAGCGGCTTTCGACGGTATGGATGGATACTTCACCTTCAAGTACCAGACGGAGACTATGATACAACGCCGTCTCTGCGGCATCGCCCCAGTTATGTTCCACGCACAATTCAACCCAGCGCGCGTGAAACCCGCGCGTGTCATCCGCACGTACTGCCTCCGACATGCGCAGATCTGGACGAACAACATCCATCGCGACGCGCGTGCCCCGTATCCCCCGGTTATTGCAATGAGAACATCCGTCGGGGTTTTGCACACAAACGCGTTCCAGTGAGGCCTTCAGCATGCGCAGCCGGTCGAGCGCCTCTTTGTCGTCGACAGCGGCTGATTGGCTCATCGGGATCTTGCAGTGCGGGCACAGACGCGGCAGGCGACGTTGGAAAATCAGCGCATTAACGTTGCTCGCTTGCGTCATCACTTGCTTGGAGAT
>NZ_JBPYCU010000053.1:0-2015 GCF_051846955.1 Cellvibrio sp. ARAG 10.3 | reverse complement strand
GGCAGCGGTGGTGGTGATTCCGACCGCAAGGAAGAACCACATCCAAATCAAGACCTCGCGATTGATGAGATCAAGCCCGGGCCTGACAACAGCGGTATTCCCTTTGATCGTTGGAATGAATATCAGCAATACGTTGAGGAAACTGCTCATCTCAGAAAGCCACATGGCAATGTTTATAGGATTTCTGTCGTCAGTGATGCAGGAGAGGATCTGCATTACTTGACGGTTGATACTGACGGGCGTGTGACGTCTCTGAACTACCTGGGTGATACCGTGGATGGCGGCAGCGATTGTTATCGCGTTGCTCAGGGTGATGAACCCAATGCGCTGCTCACGGGTTCGACGATCGTGCAATACGACTACACATTTGAGCGTGGCGTATCCGATTACGGGATTGTGCTGTCCGGTAACGGCGTTGACGGTTCAGCGGCCAGTATCACCTGGCACCAGAACGACTACGGTTTCCTGTCAGCTATCTCCATCAACGCCGGTGCGGGTGATAACGCAAATCAGGAACTGCGATTTGACGAACCACAGCCCGAGACGTTGCAACATGAATGGTCTGACGGTGAGCAAACCATTCGCGTCGCCATTCCGCTGATGCCTGATGAGTCAGTTACGCTAAATGACATTGAACAGCGTCAGTGCGAGAACCAGGTTACTGGACTCTATGTGACTGATTGGATCAACGCGGAATCCGGAGAAAAATTCTACGAAGGCTTCCTGCATATCGACTCAACCTATCACATGACGAGTTACGCCTATTCGTCGACCATGAACTGTTACGAAAAAAATCCTGCTGGGATCAACGAATACCTCGCTGGAAAAACACTTCAGTTTGATGGGCTTTCCAACCAGCTTTTCCTTAAAACACCTTCGGTGCCCGACACGTCTCGACGTGCACGGTTTGCGTTCAATCTTTCCGATGACGGTGCGATTGATTCGATGCAGTACACCGAATTTGAGACCGTCGATGACGATGTTGTCGAGCGTGTGAATTTCACCGTGGGTGAAGTGTTGCATACAGTCATGTTGTTGCCCGAGTGGGGTGAGATCCGTGTGAGCAAACAAAAGTCATCCATACCGTTAAGTGATGTGCAGAACATGCAGTGTGATGCGCAATAACGAGATGATCATTATGGTGCGTATATTGGCATTGTTTCAAAACGTTATGAACTTGCTCCTGGTTGTGTTACTCGGCTGCGTTATTTATGGGAAGCATGTCGGCTCGGCAAGCCCTGACGACCTTCACATACTTTTGTTGGTATCACTCGCAATCACCAGCTTGGCCGTAATGGCAGGCATTCTCAGGTGGTTTTACGAGCGACGTGAATCCAAGGATTTCCGAAGTGGTCACGCAATTCATTCGAAGGTGGTGAACGAAAGCAACGTGAAACCTAATGGGCATTAAGCACGATATATTTTTTTCTAAGCAGCGGAGGAAGTGTCATGTCGATGACGAATTTTGTAGGTGAAGGCAATATCGGATCATTGGAGTTCAAACGTGTGCCCGTCAGCGGGGAACCGAAGCCCGTATTGAATTTCTCGATGCGATGCAACGTGGATCGCAAACAACAGGATGGTTCCTGGGAGGACACGGGTGGCTTTTGGGTGGATGTGGAGTACTGGGGAAAGCGTGCGGAAATGTTGTTTCCCTTGTTGCAGATTGGTACTCGTGTGGTCAGCGGCGGACAGCTTTCTGATGCGTCATTCCCATCGAAAGATGATCCGGAGCTGTTGATTCCTTCGTGGAAGCTCGTTGCAGATTTTGTGGCGTTGTCACCGATCGGCATTGAGAGTGTGGTTTACAAGGCGCGTAAAGGCAAACAACAACCTGCTCCAGCTGGACAACCAGCGGACCAGGGGCACCTGCCTCCCGCTCCACCGCCGGAAGCGTATGACGATGACATTCCGTATTGAGACAGGAGTGTGCAACGTTGTAGGTAGGAGGCATTGACATTCATCTGATTTCAACCGCGAGGGCCAGCGCGATGACGAAATCAATCGATAAACCC
>NZ_JBPYCU010000052.1:0-2477 GCF_051846955.1 Cellvibrio sp. ARAG 10.3 | reverse complement strand
CCTACCTGGACGCGCGATGGAAAAGGTAATCAAACCGACTACGCGTATCACGCCGAGTCAGGGCAAATAGCAAAGATTACCTACCCTGCCAATAAACATGGAATACGCGCAGAAACTCGTTATACCTACGAACAAAAATACGCAAATTATTACAATGTCAGCGGCGTAAAGGCACAAGCCAGTATCCCTGTCTGGTTAAAAACCGAGGAAAGCTATTGCATTAATAGTAGCGCCTCCGATGGGGACTGCTCGGATAACGATGAAGTGATCACGCGGTATGAATACGAACACGACAATCTTTTTCTCACGGGTATGACAGTGACTGATCCCCAGGGAAACACCTTGCGAACCTGCTATGCGTATGATGATTACGGCAACCGCATTGGCGAGACTCAGCCCAACGCCAACCTGGCCAGTTGTGATTAACAAAGGACTGTAGCGATGAACAACAAGAACAATGTCTTCAATGGGTTTACGTGCGCCTCTTTTCTGATCTCACTGCTTGTGTGCGACGTTTTATTCGCTGCACAAACAGCCGCGCCGTTCACCAGCGGTGCCCGATATGATCTGGCGGGCCGGCTCACGGGTACTATTTCACCAGACCCGGATGGCTCCGGGTCCTTGTTATACCCTGCAACCCGTAACACCTATGAAAATGGATTATTGGTTAAAACGGAAAGCGGGCAATTATCCAGCTGGCAAGATGAAAATACCGCACCGGCTGATTGGTCGGGATTCACTGCAGAAAGCACATTTGTCTTCGCCTACGACCAATTCGGCCGTAAAACGGTTCACGCTGCCCTGGATAAGCAGGGGGCGATCAAGCGGCTGACGCAATCAAATTACGATACCAGGGGGCGCGTGAACTGCAAGGTCGTGCGTATGAACCCGGGAGCCTATACGACAGCCACGTTCGCCGCTTTACCGGATGCCTGTACACCGTCTTCTACTGCGAATGGCTATGATCGTGTCACCCGATTCACTTACGACAACCTGGATCAGATTCTCACAGAAACCCGAGCCTACAATACGCCCTTATCACAGGTTTATGTAACCAACACCTATTCTCCGGGCACGCGTTTGTTGCAAACCCAGACCGACGCGAATGGCAATAAAACCGAGCTGCGCTATGACTCAACAGGGCGACTGATTCGTCGCGTATACCCATCCAAAACGGCCGCCGGGCAACTGAATGAAGCGGATTACAATTCCTACACGTATGACGACAACAGCAACCTGCATGTCGAGCGCAAACGCAGTGGCGCCACGGTGACTCACACCTACGATAATAACAACCGGTTAATTAAAAAAGATCTTTCAGTCAACACCTATTCCGCGGACGTATTCTACAACTACGACTTGAGGGGGTTAACGCTATCATCACGTTTTGGCAGTGACAGTGGCCAGGGCATCACGAATGTCTTTGACGGTTTCGGCAACCTGACCAGTAGCTCAACGAATGTCGGCGGAAACACCAGGACACTCGGTTACCGGTACGATAAAAACGGTAATCGCACACGCATCACCCACCCGGACAGTCACTTTTTTGAATATGGGTTTGACGGGATTAATCGGGTCAATAGGTTATCCCAAGGCACGTCCCCTGTCGCAACGGCGGGCGTGAGTTCACTGTTGAGTGTGTCCTATCGCGGAAATGGCAGCCGCTATCAAATAACGCGAGCGTCCGGTTCCGTCACGACCTATGCAACGGACGACCTTAAGCGACTTGATAGTTTGACCCAGGACTTCGCCGGCACGACCAACGATCTGACCAATTCCTTTGTGTATAACGCTGCCAGCCAGGTCACGCAGTTCACGCAGAGTAACGATACCTATCGTTACCAGGGTGAGGAAAATAAAACCGGCAGTTATGTTCCCAATGGGTTAAACCAATACACCCACATCAATGGCCAGCCGATGGGATACGATGCAAACGGCAACCTCATCAATGACGGCTCAACCATTTACACCTATGATATGGAAAATCGTCTGGTGGCGACCTCGGGTGCTAACACGTCCAGCCTCCAGTACGACCCGCTGGGGCGCTTGCATCAGTCGACGATCAATGGTGTTGTCGCCCAATTCTTGTACGATGGCGATGCGCTGGTTGGCGAATACAACAGCGCCGGTACATTGATTCGCCGTTACCTCCACGGCGACCAGGTGGATGAGCCCTGGGTGCAGTACGCCACTAACAGCACGGCCGCAACCTCCCGCAGCTATCTGCATGCGGATCATCAGGGTAGTATCATTGCGCACTCCAACAGTTCGGGCGCTGGAACACAAAAGCTGGCCTATGACAGTTTTGGGATTCCCAAGTCCACCAATGTGGACCGCTTTGGCTATACGGGACAAATCTGGTTTAAAGAGCTGGGATTGTTTCATTACAAGGCGCGGATGTACGATCCAAAGCTTGGACGCTTTTTGCAGACTGATCCGATTTTTTACGCAGACCAGATGAATATGTATGCGTATGT
>NZ_JBPYCU010000051.1:0-2488 GCF_051846955.1 Cellvibrio sp. ARAG 10.3 | reverse complement strand
GATACGCATTCACCCGGCTCGGGTGTTGAAGTTGGTAGCTAATCAACTTCTTCAGAGAGATACAAGGTCGGATTAGCACAGCGTAATCCGACACCCGTCCCCAAAAATACCCACCATCTTAACGAAAATTGTTTTGAGTCGCGCCGATTAATCGACTACCGTAAACGAACGGGACCTCGGCTTCCCGCCATACCAACACATCCATAACAAGAGAACAACATCATGCGCAAGCTCCTTTTTTCGCTCGCCTTACCCGCATTGCTCGCCGCCTGTAACCCCTCCGCAGAAAATCCTCCGGCGGACACTTCAGCAGCACAAACATCGTCTACACGCGGTGCTATACCGGTCACGTTGAAACAGGAAGACGGTCGTTACCAGATTTATCGCGGCGACCAGGCCTATTTTATTCGCGGTGCCGGCGGCAGTCATAATATCCCGCTCCTGGCCGCTAGTGGCGGCAATTCCCTGCGGACCTGGGGCACCAACGATGCCGAACGTATCCTTGATGAGGCGCACAAGCACGGCCTGACGGTCATGATGGGACTGCGTTTGGGTCACGAGCGCCATGGCTTTAATTACAACGACGAGGCGGCGGTAGCCAAGCAAAAAGAAGACGTGCGCGAACAGGTCCTGAAATACAAGGACCACCCGGCCCTGCTTGTGTGGGGTCTGGGCAATGAAGTCGATCTGTTTTATACCAACACCAAGGTGTGGTATGCCATTGAAGATATCGCGAAGATGGTGCGCGAACTCGACCCCAACCATTTGATTACCACCGTCACCGCCGGTATCGACGCCGAAAAAGCGCGCCTGATTATGGAACGCGTGCCGAGTATTGATTACCTCAGCGTCAATATTTACGGCGGCCTTGAAACCCTGCCGCAAACCTTGAAAGACATCGGCTGGACCGGCGCTTATGCGGTAACCGAATGGGGTCCCACCGGCCACTGGCAAATTGCCAAGACAGAGTGGGATGTGCCCATCGAACAAACCACCACAGAAAAAGCGCAATCCTATCGCGAGCGCTACGCAGCCGGCGTGCTCGGCGCACCTGATCAGGCGCTGGGTTCCTATGCATTTTTGTGGGGCCAGAAACAGGAAACCACGCCGACCTGGTACGGCATGTTTCTGGAGTCCGGGGAAGCGACCGAAGTGGTGGATACCATGCAATTTTTATGGACCGGCGAGTGGCCGAAAGAACGCGCCCCTTCCATTCGCAGCTTCCTGATTGATGGCAAAAAAGCGGAAGAGAGTATCTACCTGGAGGCGGGAAAAACTTACACCGCGCAAGTGGATGCGTTTCATCCCGACAACGAAGCCTTTACAGTGCGCTGGGAATTTTTACCGGAAAGCACCGACATCCGCGCCGGCGGCGATCCGGAAGCGCGCCCGAAAGCGGTGGAAGGTTTGATTGTGAAGGACGATGGGAAAGGAAACCTTGAGTTTACAGCGCCGACTGAAGGTGGGCCTTATCGTTTGTTTGCGTATGTGACCAATCGTTTTAATAGAGCAGCCGCCGCGAATGTGCCGTTTTTTGTGCGGTGATTTTGGGTGACCTTAATTCGCCTGGTGTCGGATTACGCTACGCTAATCCGACCTACGGGTTTATCTCCTGATGCGGATGTTGAATTACCGGGGGTGTCGGATTACGCTGCGCTAATCCGACCTACATGGTACTTCGTAGCTCCGTAGGTCGGGTTAGCGGCACCGCCGTGTAACCCGACATGACCATGCAAATTAAAAAATAATTTATTCATTTCCCACCGTCTCCGGCAAATCAACCTCACTCCCCCAATCCTCGTCATAAAATCCCAATTCAACAAATTTACGAAAACTTGAATGCGGCCATTGCGCGGGCGTTTGAGCATAACCGTGTTTTACCGGATTGAAATGAATGTAATCCAGGTGCTGGCGATAATCCTGCTCGCCGCGAATTACGTGTTCCCAAAAACGGTTTTGCCAGATCGGTAATGGTTGCCCGTAAGCTTTGGCAAATCCACTCTTGATTAACCGCCAGCGCGTAACGAAATCGTCATCGTGCACAGGCAAGGTCCAGATGCAGTGGAGATGATCCGGGAGGATAACAGCGGCGTCGATATCAAAAGGATAGTTGCGTTTTACCCGCTTGAACGTTCGGCGCAGCAGGAAGACAACATCCGGGTGATTGAAGATGGGTTGGCGTTCGTGGGTGACGACTGTGAAAAAATAACAGCCGCCTTTGTGCAGGGCTCTGCGGTATTGCATGGTTCAGTCCTTTGTGTTCTTGTCCGTGGTTGAGCGTTGGAGATAGTGCCGGAGTTTTTTTGTGCGTGCAAGTTGGGTGTCGGATTACGCTTGCGCTAATCCGACCTACGGGCTTATCTCCTGACGCGGATTTGGAATCACCGACGGTGTCGGATTACGCTGCGCTAATCCGACCTACATGTCCCGCGTCCTGTAGATACCATCTCTCCGATACCACCACAAGCAACCCATCAGGCCGCTTGTG
>NZ_JBPYCU010000050.1:0-2706 GCF_051846955.1 Cellvibrio sp. ARAG 10.3 | reverse complement strand
AGCGGAAAATAAAAAAAGGCGGCGGCTGCCGCCAAAGCACCCTTGATGGGACAAGGGTCGTCGGTCGGAATACGTTTTGTCATGTTTGAGAAGTCCATTGGAAAAAACGGCACGTAGGAAATTTGTTGCAACCGAGAAATTCCTTACCGGCGTTCTTGCCTTTCTCGATTGTTTTTTTGCACAGCAAACCCTTTTGGCAGTCGGGACAACTGTCACCGGCTTTGTGTGTTTTCTTATTCGCTCCGGACGTTGTATTTGAGCCGGCGCCCACCTCGTATTTCGGTGAGCCGTCATTGTCAAAATAGGTTTGTTTGCAGGTTGGGTAGGCACTGCACCCGTACCAGACGGTCGCGGGTTTTGCGGGCGTTGTTTTCGTTGCACGTTTGGCTGCAGACACGCGCCGGATAAGCGGCTTGCCACAGGCGCGGCAGGGAAATTCTGTGGTATCTACGGGCTTCTTTGCTGGTGCATCCGGTAACTTAAATTGCGGGAGGCCTTTGGCCTTAACCTCGGCGATATGGTCCGTAAGGGACTGGATCAGCCGTTGGACAAAATCAACCGCGGTGCCACGGCCGTTCTCAATGTCGACCTGCTGCTCATGCCAGAGCGCGGTCATGTCGACGTTCGTGGCATACGCAGGCAAGGTATCGTGAAAATTTCGGCCCAGCGTTGTGGAAACAATTTTTCCACGCTTCTTTTCGACAAAATTACGTTCTATAAGCGTGGGCACAAAAGTCGCCCGCGTGGCGGCGGTACCGATCCCGCCGTTCTCACCGGCCTTGCCCTTATCTTTTTCTCGAAGCAACCTGGCAATCTCAGGACTTGCATACTTGGCCACGTTGCGCAGATCCAACATCAGCGATCGCATCGTGTAGTACTTTGGTGGTTTTGTTACACGCTCCAGGATATCGGCTTTCGCACACGACCCCTGATCGCCTACGCGCATGCGTTTTAACGCCTGGAGATTCACCGCACGCGAACTGGCATTGTCCTCTCCATCATCCGTTGCGTCTTCACCCGACACATCATTGCCAGCTTCCGAATTGAACAGCGCTGACCAACCCGGATGGGTAACAATGGTTCCACCCACGGCGAAGGTATAACCGGCACAATCAATCACCACCGTGGTGACATTCATTTTTTTCAATGGCCAGAATTGCGCAAGATACTGACGCACAATCATCAGATAGATATTTCGCTCATCGGCCGTCAGCTCCATCACATTTTTCAGATCTTCGGTGGGGATGATCCCGTGATGCACTTTCACGTTCGCGGAATTGAACGCGCGCGATTTGATTTTTAGATCAACACCCGACAAGGCAACGCGCATGGAATCGTCGACCAGATGCGCGACATTCGAGGTCACCGATGCAATGACGTTAGGCGCATCGTCGTGATCCACCTCATTGAGATACCGACAATCACTGCGGTTGTATGTGATTAAATTGTACTTATCACGTAGCGCTTGTGTGATGGCCGTTGTTTTGTCTGGATCAATACCGTATTTGCTGGAGACGTCTGCCTGCAGCTGGAGCAGGTCGTAGGGCAATGGATGGGGTTCGGTTTCTTCCGTTGTTTCAGCGGAGATAAGCTCGGCGGCGTGATGCGTACACTCGCGCTGAACCCGCACCATCCAATCCCGGTCGATAAACCGCCCTTCAGCGTCCACAGGGGCGTCCTTCGGCACTTTTAACATCGCATCAATGTTGTCAGTGCCAAATGAAAAGTGACCTCTCAAGAGGAAATAGGGGTGGGGCTTAAAAGTCTCAACCGCGCGGTCACGTCGGACGATCAACCCCAGGATAGCCGTCTGTACACGTCCAATGGATAAGGTACCCTTGTACCCCAATGCCTGTGCCATCAGCGTATACAACCGGGTCATGTTATAGCCGTAGTACTGGTCGCCCACACTGCGTGCCAATGCGCTCTGGGACAGGCCTTGAAACTCTCGATTGTCTTTGAGGTTCGCGAAGGCCCGCGCAACCATCTTCGGGTTATTGTTGGTGATGAGTACTCGTTTGACCGGGAGACGAACGCGATAGTATTCCAGGATTTCATCGATGAGCAGCTGGCCTTCCGCGTCCGTATCGCCAGCATGGACGATCGACGTGGCTTCTCCCAGCAGTTCTTTGATGACCTTCAATTGCTTAACCTTTTGTGGGATAGCCTTGTGCTTCCAGGGCACATGGGCCACCGGCAGATGGTCCAGCACCCACATTTTGAATCGTTCCTCATAGTCTTCAGGATCGCACAACGTCAACGCGTGACCATTGGTCCATGTCACCTTGTCTGATCCGCATTGAAAGTATCCAGGGAATTTTTTTGCATTCCCCAGCGTTTTTGCAATCGCGGTCGCAACCAATTCTTTTTCAGCAATGACTAATCGCATCAATGAATACTCAACATTTTCATGGTCAACTGTGACGGCATATACGAGATCGCCTGCTGCCGCCTGAATCGCACTTTCACATACACCGATGTGCCAACCGATACGTCGCTGACGACGCCGGCACAATGGTGCCGTGGCTCATCGGGATCAATCACGCACACTTCCTGGTTGATGAGATCGGCGATCGCTGCTGCGATCTCTTTCTCACACCGCTGCAACACCTGCAGCGGCGTTTCCACTTCGGGTTTATCGATTGATTTCGTCATCGCGCTGGCCCTCGCGGTTGAAATCAGATGAATGTCAATGCCTCCTACCTA
>NZ_JBPYCU010000049.1:0-2709 GCF_051846955.1 Cellvibrio sp. ARAG 10.3 | reverse complement strand
AGCGGAAAATAAAAAAAGGCGGCGGCTGCCGCCAAAGCACCCTTGATGGGACAAGGGTCGTCGGTCGGAATACGTTTCAGCGTCATGTTTGAGAACCCCATTGGAAAAAACGGCACGTAGGGAATTTATTGCAACCGAGAAACTCCTTACCGGCGTTCTTGCCGCTCTCGATTGTCTTTTTGCACAGGAAACCCTTCTGGCAGTCGGGACAACTGTCACCGGCTTTGTGCGTTTTCTTATTCGGTCTGGACGCCGTACCTGAGCCGGTACCGGCCTCGTATTTCGGCGCGCCGTCTTTGTCAAAATAGGTTTGTTTGCAGGTGGGGTAGCCGCTGCAGCCATACCACACTGTTGCAGGTTTCGCGGGGGTTGTTTTGGTTGCACGTTTGGCTGCCGAGACGCGCCGGACGAGTGGTTTGCCGCAGGCGCGGCAGGGAAACTCCGTGGTATCAACGGGTTTCTTCGCCGGTGTACCCGGTAATTTGAATTGCGGAAGGCCGTTGGCCTTAACCTCGGCGATATGATCCGTAAGGGACTGGATCAGTCGCTCAACAAATTCGAGCGCGGTTCCACGGCCATTCTCAATGTCGACTTGTTGCTCATGCCAGAGCGCGGTCATGTCGACGTTCGTCGCGTATGCAGGCAAGGTATCGTGGAAATTTCGGCCCAGTGTCGTGGAAACAATTTTTCCACGCTTCTTTTCGACAAAGTTCCGACCGATGAGTGTGGGCACAAAAGTTGCCCGCGTGGCGGCGGTACCGATCCCACCGTTCTCACCGGCCTTGCCCTTATCTCTTTCTCGAAGCAACCTGGCAATCTCAGGACTTGCATACTTGGCCACGTTGCGCAGGTCCAGCATGAGCGAGCGCATCGTGTAGTACTTTGGTGGTTTTGTCACACGCTCCAGGATATCGGCTTTCGTACACGATCCCTGATCGCCGACGCGCATGCGCTTTAATGCCTGGAGATTTACCGCACGCGAACTGGCAGTGTCCTCTCCATCATCCGTTGCGTCTTCGCCCGACACATCATTGCCAGCTTCCGAATTGAACAGCGCTGACCAACCCGGATGGGTAACAATGGTTCCACCCACGGAGAATGTATAACCGGCACAGTCAATCACCACCGTGGTGACATTCATTTTTTTCAACGGCCAGAATTGCGCAAGATACTGACGCACAATCATCAAATAGATATTGCGCTCATCGGCCGTCAGTTCCATCACATTCTTCAAATCTTCAGTGGGGATGATGCCGTGATGCACTTTCACATTTGCGGAGTTGAAGGCGCGCGATTTAATTTTTAGATCAACACCGGCCAATGCGGCACGAATGGAGTCGTCGACCAGGTGCGCGACGTTCGCGGTCACCGATGCAATGACGTTGGGCGCATCGTCGTGATTCACTTCATTGAGATACCGGCAATCGCTGCGGTTGTACGTGATCAAATTGTATTTATCGCGCAAGGCTTGCGTGATGGCCGTTGTTTTATCCGGATCAATACCGTATTTGCTGGAGACATCCGCCTGCAGCTGGAGCAGGTCGAAGGGCAATGGATGGGGTTCGGTTTCTTCCGTTGTTTCAGCGGAGATAATCTCGGCCGTGCGATGCGTACACTCACGCTGAACCCACGCCATCCAATCCCGGTCTATCAACCGTCCCTCAGCGTCCACAGGGGCGTCCTTAGGCACCTTTAACATCGAATCGATATTGTCAGTGCCAAATGAAAAGTGACCTCTCAAGAGGAAATAGGGGTGGGGCTTAAAGGTCTCAACCGCGCGGTCACGTCGGACAATCAACCCCAGGATCGCGGTCTGTACACGTCCAATGGATAGCGTACCCTTGTACCCCAATGCCTGTGCCATCAGCGTATACAACCGGGTCATGTTGTAGCCGTAGTATTGATCGCCGACACTGCGTGCTAACGCGCTTTGTGAAAGCCCCTGAAACTCGCGATTGTCTTTCAGGTTCGCGAAGGCCCGCGCAACCATCTTAGGATTATTGTTGGTGATGAGTACCCGTTTAACCGGGAGACGAACACGATAGTATTTCAGGAGCTCATCGATGAGCAGCTGGCCTTCCGCGTCGGTGTCGCCGGCATGCACGACCGACGTGGCTTCGTCCAGCAACTCTTTGATGATCTTCAACTGTTTAGTTTTTTGTGGAATGGCTTTGTGTTTCCAGGGCACATGGGCCACTGGCAGATCGTCCAGCACCCATGTCTTGAATCGTTCGTCATAATCTTCAGGATCGCACAGCGCCAACGCGTGACCATTGGTCCAGGTCACCTTGTCTGATCCGCATTGAAAGTATCCAGGGAATTTTTTTGTATTCCCCAGAGTTTTTGCGATGGCGGTCGCAACCAGTTCTTTTTCAGCAATGACTAAACGCATCAATGGATACTCAACATTTTCATGGTCAATTGTGACGGCATGTAGGCGATGGCCTGTTGCCGTCTGAATCGCACTTTCACGTACACCGATGTGCCAACCGAAACATCGCTGACGACGCCGGCACAGTGGTGCCGCGGTTCATCGGGATCAATCACGCACACTTCCTGGTTGATGAGATCGGAGATCGCGGCGGCGATCTCTTTCTCGCACCGCTGCAATACCTGCAGCGGCGTTTCCACGTCGGGTTTATCGATTGATTTCGTCATCGCGCTGGCCCTCGCGGTTGAAATCAGATGAATGTCAATGCCTCCTACCTA
>NZ_JBPYCU010000048.1:0-2791 GCF_051846955.1 Cellvibrio sp. ARAG 10.3 | reverse complement strand
CGCGCATCCGCCAATCCCTTGGTCACGAAGTCATACAGTCCAGGATTTATTTCCTGCACTTTAGAAATACCCCAGCCAACAACCATTGATCCCGCATTGCCGACAACATCATCAAAAAAGCCATAAAGACTTTGCTCGGCATTCCTGAACGTGTTGTTAATGCCGGCGCGCGGATCAAACGAACACGCGTTGCCGATCCCCCAATTGGCACCCAGGCCCAATTGAACGCGCGTACGATTGGTGTAGCCAAACAGGTACGGATCAGCGCCGCCAATCTCGTAATACCAGGAGGAGCTGCCTGTCGGACGAACCTGGGCAGTGACGGAGACGGTCAGCGTCGCCAACAAGACAAGGGATAAACGAGAAAGCATTTTCTTTTTCATGATCAATCACCAGGTCACAGCATAAAGAAACGCAGCACCGGCCGGCTCGCAACAGGAGTAAGGCCGCCAGAGATTCCACGCGTATTGTTCTGAGGTTATGTATTTGCCATTTGCCCACCCGGATCGCTGTCCGAAAATTTCGCCGCGCGATTGTTTTACCGGTGTGAGCATTTGCCACTTGTGCGTCGCGATGTCGTTTTCTTTCACTGGTGGTGGTGGCCAACACTTGTTGCCACAATCCCGTTCGGCTTCGAGATACACCCGGGGCGCTCGATCACGGGATGTGACCAGGTCCGCAGCACGTTGCGCTGTCAGTGCCGCTGACTTGGGGTCCTCGGCGTGTACGGTCCAGCCAATGCGCGGGAAAATATTGCCGAATCGCACAGTGGATTTACCCATCACGCGACGGCCGAGTAATGAGTCCAGATAGAACATTTCCTGAATGCCGGCATTCCACCCTTTACGATCCAGGTCCGACACAAAATACGGTTTGAAGCCTGTGATGCAGGACTTACAGAAATACCCACTCGAATTCATGCTTTCAAAAACATACGCGGCCGGGTTACCAATCACGTCGACCTTTTTAAAATCCGCATGGGTATCACCCGCTTCGCGATTGCGGTGGGTGATCACGGTGGGCGTGCCCGTGTTCCAACTCTGCGTCTCTTTCCAGGGCGAATTAGCACCGCTGTATGACGTGACCACGAAATCCGGAATGTAGTGAGACACGCGAACACTGGTATCAATATCGCAGCCAAATATCGTGCAGGTTATCCAAAAGCAAACACCGCTCACGCGCCATTCCACGCAATCTTCACAGGCCATGGCGGACTCCGTGATGTCCGCACTGGTAATCTCGTCAGCACAAACTGCAGATGACAATGCAGTAATCAAATACATCACAGATAACAAATGTCTCATGGGATCGCGCTCATACTTAAAAGACACCTCATCGAAGAACGATATCGTCACGTTAGTTTGTGCGTGTTCGTAGAATTGGCTGCTCGTGCTAGAAATTTTCATGCCAGCCGGGTAGTTGATGGACGGTAAAGGAAGCACCCTTCGATCTAACGAGCGCTCTTCTAATCAGCTTCAGAATCACATCATCGGGCATGTTGTCGTTCAAAATTAAGGAGCCTTCGCCCGTTTTAAATAGCACGTCTATGTCAACGAGCTCTTTGGCTTCAACACCGTTACCCTCACGGACTTTTGATTCTTGATTTTGCGTGTTCTTCTTAAGCGGTTCAGACCATAATGGAAGAAGCGAGAGGAAAACGGCTGCGGCATCATCTGCGTGCGGGCTGCATTCGCGGCAGAAAACAGCTAAAGATTTTGCGTAAAGAGGCTGAACAGACAATTCGGTGAGGATATTTTCCCGGGAAAAGGTAAAACAATACATCTGCTCTCCAACCCGTATGTCCTTTTTACATTCATTACATTGACAGAAAATCATATTGTCTCCGACGGTACTAGGGCGCTGAAAATGGATGTCTGTTCAGAAATTCCGAGTCGCCCGGTGGTCGACATCGGCCCCCACCATTTTCTGGACTACTCTCCCAATTCGTTTCATGAAGCGACACGCTTCCCATTCTTTTACTTGCTCGCCTGTCGATACAACAACAGCGCATGCCGAACATCCGTACTGCCATACACCACATACTTTCCGCTATCGAACACAATGGCTGGCGCCTTCTGTAATTGGTATTTCCTCGCCAACATGTGGCCGTCGTAGGCGACGCGCAGCGCCTCCGTAAATGCTTTGCCTTCGTCACTCTGAATCCAATTTCCCGCAGCGTTTTCTGCTTGTACCGGCGAGCCCGCGAAACGTGGCAGTTGCCGATTAATTTCATTCGGCGCGTTCAAGTTATGTAAGCGAATCGTCGAGTCCGGTAGCCGAATTGCTTTCGTGATCTCGCCCCAGTGGAATACATCAACCAAGACTTGTGCATCTACCGTCGTGCTCATATAAATCAGAAATACCGCCAGCAGTGATCTACACATCCGCATCAATACATTCCTCTTTTATCTCGATATTCCAGTCGATGGTTTCGCGTGTGATCTCATCCAATACGGGTGTCGCGTCTGCTTGTGCGACCTGTGTTGGACCTTTCACGCCGTCCACGACGAGATAAAATTCGTCACCGGCTTTGATGCTGCAGGGGTGTGACGGAATCATGTTGTCTTCATGTTTTACAAAGGCAACGACAGCCATAAAAGTCTCCTGTGGTTGAATCAATTTATTGGGCAGCTTGCAGCACTGACCGGCGGCGCCTCTCACGCAGTTCTTCAGCAAGAATCATGGCGGCTTTTACTTCCGTGCAGCCTTCCCGTTCCATCACCAGGCGGCGCTCGCGCTTTTCCTCTTTCTCGGTGCCCGCTAACAGTAAGCAGGGCGTGGGCGGTACGTT
>NZ_JBPYCU010000047.1:0-2974 GCF_051846955.1 Cellvibrio sp. ARAG 10.3 | reverse complement strand
ACGACTTATCCCAACGGTTTTAAAATCCAGCGTGAGTATCATGCCGCTGGTTACCAAACCAAAACCACCGACGTCACCAATAGCGCCTCACCCAAAGTACTCTGGACTCTTGGCAATGCCATCGACACACGTGGGAATTTCAATCGCCAGTTATGGGGTAATGGGGTTGTCACCCAGACCGAGTTTGATAACACCAGTGGCTACCTGAGCAGCATCAAATCCGGTCGCCTGAGTGGCGCCAACCAGGTCACCAATTTATACGGCGATATCCAGAACCTGAGTTACACCTTCGACAGTCTCGGCAATTTATATTCACGCACCACCGCGCGCATCAATAACAGCGGCGCCGTGCAGGAAACCATCACCGAGAATTTTGCCTACGACAAACTCAACCGCTTGACGCACTCAACCACGAGCGGACTCTTCGGTAGGACGCAAACCTACCAATACGATACCGGTGGCCTCGGCAATCTCGTCAACCGCACCGATACCCTCACCGGCAGCAGCGTGAATAACGATGTGGGCACACTCGCCTACGACCGCGTGCGCAATGCGGGTATCCATGCTGTGACCTCGGCGGGTGGCATCAACTACAGCTACGATCGCTACGGCAACATGATCGTACGTGGCAGTGAAACGCTCACCTACGATGTGTTCAACAAACCCACCCGTATTGCAGGAAGCACCACCACGGATTTCTTCTACGGACCGGATCACGAGTTGTACAAGCAGGTCAGTGGTGGCGTTACCACGTACAAGCTGGCAGGCGGAGTTTATGAAGTCACCACAAGCGGCACAACCACTACACAGAAGAGTTATGTGGATGGTGTCATTCTTAATACCCGCACTCTCGTCAATGGCACACAAACAGCCAACGATACACAATACCTGCACGGCGATCACTTAGGTTCTACCGAAGCTATTACCAATGCCCTCGGGCAATTTGTCAGCCGCATGAGTTTCAGCACCTGGGGTGAGCGCCAGAAGGCGGATTGGAAACCGGGACCACTCACGTCAACAGAACTCATCACCTACAACGCCATCACCACCAATGGTTATACAGGACATGACCAGTTGGATAACCATAACCTGATTCATATGGGCGGGCGGATTTATGATCCGAACCTGGGTAGATTCCTGAGTGCAGATTTGTTTATCCAATCGCCCTACAACACGCAGAGTTTCAATCGGTACAGTTACACGTTTAATAATCCGTTGAGCTATACCGACCCTAGCGGCTACCTTAACAATAAAAGTGGAAAGAGCCCCTTCCAACAGGATTTTAATCATCGATTTCAGCAAGCGATAAGTGAGGTGCTTGTTGAGGGTAGCAGACGCGATCAACAACTGGCACATTTTGCCGCTGCGGCAACAAATAGCAATAATCAAATGATGTTTAGTGCGATAGATGCACAGGCATTTGTGAATTCGTTAGTTGGGCAAGGAGTTACAGAGCTTATTTATTCGGAGAATGGTGAAACTTATAAGATGAGCATTGATGCCAAGGCGTTTAACGATTCAACTAAAGAAGTAGCAGCAAGTGTGGCGGTTGGCGTTGGAGTGCTTGCTGGGGCAAAAGATGCTGGCAGCTCAATAAAGGGATTATTGGGGGGCGTGCGTGTAGGAAACCCTTGGACATTACTTGCCTTAGCGTTAACTCCTACAAAAATGGGTGATGGAACTTTAACAGGAAATGGAATTAGAGAAAGGTCAAAGCCAAACATAGTTGTGATTGGTGAAGGACAACTAAGAGTTACCGCATTTGCGAAGTCAATTAACGCAGAGTATTTTAGATTGCCTGCCAGCTTACTTGATCCATCTTTAAACCCATCAGCTGAACTGTTGAAAAAGACTCTTGCATATAATATTGGTTGGATAAATGAAAAAATGGATAATGGGTATATTATTTATGACCTCGGCCGAGATGGGCGATCTGTTCCGAGCGCGTTTTATAGTGCTGAAATTGCAGAAATAAATGCTAGACAATACCCCTACCATTATGGAGTGAGACTTAAAGAATGATTAATTATCCAGATGATTTAATTTCTATTACTTTAAATACAGCCTTGTTTAATGAAACCTTATATTTTTATTCTGAGTTTTTAAAATTCAATTTACTGCATGAAAAGAATTTGCCAGATGGAAAAAGAGTTGCATTGTTGCAGATTGGAGACAATGTTGGTTTTAGGATTGTTTTAATCTCTAGCATAGAAAATGCTGAGGAAGGGTTTAAGTTCTCTATTAATATTAATAAATCTGATTGTGAAAAAATTTTTCGTCAAATGAAGTCTGAAAATGTATTTTTTCTAAAGGATTTTACATCTTTCCCTCACATGAATTATTTTGTTTGTAAAGATCCTGCTGGAAATGTAGTTGAGGTTTCTGAATTTTTTCCTGACATGATTGATTGGGATCGATAATTGTTTGGCATGCGCTGTTCGAGTATCCGTTAAATTTAGGTTGAAATTTCAAGCCGGTTTTTCACAAATTCCCAGCTGAAAACCGGTATTGCTCTTTCACAAAGTAAAAAAATAGCGCCGATTTTCTTGCGGTCAGTGCGTATTGATTGCAAGAAAATCCGTTTTTTTCGTTTTCGGCGTGATAAAAACGCCGGACAAGGATTGCGTTACAAGTTGTTGTGTCTTACGCCGCGAATTTCTTCAAGACGGTGAAAAATAAATTTCCGTCAATGCACCGTCCTATGCCGAAAACATCAACGGCTTTTCCGCTGTGAGATGTTGTTTTTCCCAAATCCTGACGGGTGTTAATTCGTTTAAATTCTGGTTTGTGGACTACGACCAATTGGGTCGACAAATCAGTCGCCTGGACAGATTGCCCAATGGAAACACCACGGCGTACAGCTGGTTGTGGGATACCCGCCAGCAAGGACAACTCAATTCACGCACCGGTAATGGCTTTACCGAAGAATATTTTTACGATGGTTTCTCACGGTTAAGCCGTCAGGTAGTCACAA
>NZ_JBPYCU010000046.1:0-3039 GCF_051846955.1 Cellvibrio sp. ARAG 10.3 | reverse complement strand
CGCGCATCCGCCAATCCCTTGGTCACGAAGTCATACAGTCCAGGATTTATTTCCTGCACTTTAGAAATACCCCAGCCTACGACCATTGATCCCGCATTGGCGACAACATCATCAAAAAAGCCATAGAGACTTTGCTCGGCATTCCTGAACGTGTTGTTAATGCCGGCACGCGGATCGAATGAGCAGGCATTCCCGATTCCCCAATTGGCACCCAGACCCAGCTGAACACGCGTACGGTTGGTGTAACCAAACAAGTACGGGTCGGCACCTCCAATTTCGTAGTACCAGGACGAACTCCCCGTTGGGCGAACCTGGGCCGTGGCCGTTACAGTCAGCGTCGCCAACAGGGCAAGGGATAAACGAGAAAGCATTTTCTTTTTCATGATCAATCACCAGGTTACGGCATAAAGAAACGCAGCACCGGCCGGCTCGCAGCACGAGTACGGCCGCCAGAGATTCCACGCGTATTGTTCTGAGGTTTCGTACTTGCCATTTGCCCATCCGGATCGCTGTCCGAAGATTTCACCGCGAGATTGTTTTACCGGTGTGAGCATTTGCCACTTGTGCGTCGCGATATCGTTTTCTCTCACGGGCGGTGGTGGCCAACACTTGTTGCCACAATCCCGTTCGGCTTCGAGGTACACGCGCGGCGCTCGATCGCGGGACGTAACCAGGTCAGCAGCACGTTGCGCGGTTAACGCCGCCGACTTGGGGTCTTCGGCGTGCACCGTCCAGCCGATGCGTGGGAAAATATTGCCGAACCGTACGGTGGCTTTACCCATCACACGACGGCCGAGTAACGAGTCGAGATAGAACATTTCCGGAATGCCGGCATTCCAGCCTTTACGGTCCAGGTCAGACACAAAATACGGTTTGAAGCCTGTGATGCAGGACTTACAGAAATACCCACTCGAATTCATGCTTTCAAAAATGTACGCGGCCGGGTTACCAATCACGTCAACTTTTTTGAAATCCGCGTGGGTATCACCCGCTTTGCGATTGCGATGCGTAATGACTGTCGGCGTATCGGTGTTCCAGCTTTGTGTCTCTTTCCAGGGTGAATTTGCACCACTGTACGAGGTGACCACGAAATCCGGAATGTAGTGAGACACACGAACACTGGTATCAATGTCGCAGCCAAAAATCGTGCAGGTTATCCAGAAACAAATGCCACTCACGCGCCATTCCACACAATCTTCACAGGCCATGGCAGACTCCGTGATAACCGCACTGGTGATCTCTTCGGCACGAACGGCCGATGACAGTACGGCAACCAACATGATGATAGAAAATGTAATTTTCATTGATGTGTCTGATCCAGTGATTGGGAGCGTTCAAAGATCTTCTGTTGCAGTTTGACTACCGTCTTCATTGTTATCGAGGTTCTCCTCGAACTACTGCACTGGCAGCTCCTCGCGGTAGTAATAAAAACCGTCCTCGCCATCTGTCGTCATGCGACAACCGTATGACGCGCACTCTTCGGATATTCGTTTAGCGGGAATATCCACGACGTTGCAACCGCGAGGACAGTAGGCTGTGATCTTACTCTTCACGTCATACCTCAACATATTCTTGATGTGCAAAGTGAAAGGAATGCCAAACATTAGTCGACACGTTTTCGTGTCGAGATACTTCTAAAAAAATGTCAATATTTTTTTCATCACGACTGGTTATCGGGTTGGTATTCCCATGGATCTACTCCCAATTTTTTCGCAACAGCTTCACGAAACTCCCTTGCTGGTTGGATCGTTCCGCTGAGTGACATATAGAGATAATTACGGTGGTAACCGCACTCCGCTGCTAATTCGGATAGTACGATCCCTTTGTGTTTACACAGCAGCCAAACACTGTGTTGAAGTTGAATGCCTAATCTTTTGTGCACGCACAAAATTTCGGTTTCAAGGCTATTGTGCATTGCTAACTTTCCCACTCTGTTATATAAAAGTGGGAGAGTAGTCCAGCAGGCTCTGGTTGAGCCTCCAGCGACCTGAAACCTCGATGGCGGGTTCAGTTTGGACACTTTTCATTGTTCAGCCAGTAACGCCAAGAGTGAACACTGAACAATTGCGGCGGCGTTCGCGCGCGGCCGTCATCAAATACGCGAGCCCTTCCGAAACAAGATGTGCACGTCTTGTCTAGGTCGCCCGGCCGTCGACATCGGCCCCCACCATTTTCTGGACTACTCTCCCAATTCGTTACAGGAAGCAACACGCTTCCCATTTTTTTACTTACTCGCCTGTCGATACAACAACAGCGCGTGCCGAATATCCGTACTGCCATACACCACATACTTTCCGCTATCGAACACAATCGCCGGGGCTTTCTGCAGTTTGTATTTTCTTGCCAGCATATGGCCGTCGTAGGCAGTACGCAGCGCCTCGGTAAAGGCTTTGCCTTCGTCGCTCTGAATCCAGTATCCAGCAGCTTTTTCTGCCTGAACCGGAGCGCCAGCAAAACGCGGCAGGTGCTGATTAATCTCATTCGGTTTATTCAGATTAAATAAACGAATTGTCGCGCCGGGCAGCCGCACATCTGTTGTGATTTCGCCCCAATGAAACACATCAACCTGGACTTGTGCATTTACCATTGCGCTCATATAAATCAGGAACATCGACAGCAGTGTTTTACACATCGTCATCAGCATGCTCCTCTGTTATCTCGATATGCCAATCCACAGTTTCGCGTGTGATCTCATCCAATACCGGCGTCGCGTCCGTCTGCGCGACCTGCGTTGGACCTTTCACACCGTCGACGACGAGATAAAATTCGTCACCGGCTTTAATACTGCAGGGGTGCGAAGGAATCATATTGTCTTGGTGCTTTACGAAGGCGACGACAGCCATAAAAGTCTCCTGTGGTTGATTCAATTTATTGGGCAGCTTGCAGCACTGACCGGCGGCGCCTCTCACGCAGTTCTTCAGCCAGGATCATCGCGGCTTGTACTTCGGTGCAGCCTTCCCGCTCCATCACCAGGCGGCGCTCGCGCTTTTCCTCTTTCTCGGTGCCCGCTAACAGTAAGCAGGGCGTGGGCGGTACGTT
>NZ_JBPYCU010000045.1:0-3235 GCF_051846955.1 Cellvibrio sp. ARAG 10.3 | reverse complement strand
GTGCATTCTGTACCACATACAGCTAGGGTCCAATGAGGCAGCATTGGGACTGATTGCAGCTTTAGTGTAGCAAAATAGACGGGAATGTCTACCAAAACAGCGGAAGATGTTTACTATCCTACCTTTAACCAGAATCCTTGATACAACGGACCAAACCACTATGCGGATTGACGTAGCCTACTGTGTTGAACTCGATAAAGTGATAGACATTTATGAGGCCTGCTACCAATACTCGGTAAGGCTTGAGCAGGCAAAGGCCGCAGGTAAGCGTATTCCAACCAGATTCAATTTCTTGTGCTCCGATCCACGCTGTCGAGTCAGCACTGACAGGGGAGTACGGGTCATTGGTGTGAACCACCACAAATCGCCCGAAGAACAAGAACTGACAAAGTCCGCGCACTTTCGCGTCTGGGACACCCATATCGCCGATTGTGAATGGGTTGAACTCAATGACGTCCTGACAGCCAATCAACGCGGTGGCGACAACAAAGAATTCGCGCAACAACGACAAATTACACAAAAAGTGACGCGCCTGATAACGCAGTTTGACCCGGTAGATCCTGATGACATTGGTATACCTGCGAACAATCCATTAGTCGAGGAACTGGAGTGCATCAGGCGGGAGACGGACCCAGTGGTTCGCAGACAGAAGCGTGAACACTATGCCTCTGGTACCGGCTCAAAAACATCAAGTCTCGAAGCACTTGTGAGTTGCTACGAAGAGCTTAAGGGCGGCGCGGCACTCTATGAGCAAGTTCGCTTACCGGGTAATGTGACATCCTCCTATCAGGAAATTTTCAGACATTTTTCAAGTCCTCAACTTTCCACCCTGTCCGTCTGGTACGGCGGCGCACGGCTGCATAAACGGTACGGCGACGGATTTGCGTTGAGATTTCTGGACAGATACAACGCACTTCCAGTATCGCTTTACGTGTCACCTGATGACTTGAAAAAGTTTCCTCCTGGTACTCGGTTAAAGCGAATGGTTGATGAATTGGAAGATCATGCAGCGAGACGTCCGTATCTAAAGGTTTATTGGCTTGGAGGGGTACAGCTTAATGACCAGAAATATTACGACGTCAAGTATTCAACTTTGGCACATCTGGTTTTCAGGATGGTCTTTCCCCAGACCTGATTCTCATGCGGCAAGTTTTCACACCAAAGTGATTTCATGTTCAGACGTAGAAGCCAGCTCTCTAAGAAAAGAAAGCGCATCTACAATGCCTGGCAGAACCATGTCGAACTGACAGTCGTCAGTGATCTCCGGCAATGCGATCTCCTTTGACGACATGCCAATTGTAATAGCGAAGACTGCATGCCCATCAGATGAAAAGCCGTCGAACGTTAGAAATGTCGCACCACGAATGTAAGCATTCAGTCGCCACGTAGGTGATTCTCCCAACTTGCGTTTAGCAAATTGAATGAAAGCCTCAGTCCATTCGCGACATTTTGGATGGGTTGTAAATTCTCCGTCCCCACTAGTAAACAGTGTTATTTCTTCAGCACCAACAGGTAGATTACTCATAGCGTTCATCTCGATATCTTCGACTTCTCAATTATGTCTAGACCTTCACGCACGATATCGAGTACGGGCAAAGTGACGGTGCTTGTGGATGCTGAGGTGGCGCAGAGCAGGATAAATACCAGTTACTGCCATTGCGGCTCACTGACCCCTGGTAGGTTGTCGCCGCGACACTGCATTCGTTCACCGAGAAACCTGAGGGAACGCCGCTAAATGCACCTGTGGGATGCATGAAAGTATTTGCATAGGTATCGCCGGCAATGGGACCCGTTGTAGTCGACACCGGGGTTTCATTACAGGCAACGGTATAGGCACATAGCCCCCGTGCATGAAAAGTAAAGTCATCGTAAATGCCACACATCACACGTCGATTGCTGTCCACGCTCGCACGCGCACCGGCAAAATAATTGGGCCGTTGTCCGTGGTAGTTGGTGGCGTTCGCCACCGAGATGGTGCATTGGCCGGCGGTGAATCCCTGGGGAATGGGTACCGTCGCACCGTTCGCCAGGAATCCCGTAATCACTGTACTGCCACCGCCACCCACTTCTCGCCAGGTGCCACTCACACACGACACGATATTGCCTGTTGAAGTACGACCGATTGATCCCGTCGAACACGCACCACCTACAGACCTGGCAGGAACAATGCGGAGATTACCGTTCACGTTGACATTGGTTCCGGTAATCGTCTGGCCACTGAGCGCTCCCGTAGCCGTCACGTTTGTCGCATTCACCGTTGGTGCTGATAACGTGGAGCCGAACGATCCGGTTCCTGAAACGGACAGCGTGCCATTCGCTTGCAGATTTCGCACATTCGTGATGGAGAAATTATTCCAATTGAAATCTGCAGTGGGACGAACGGTGCCATCTTTTTTCAGAAATTCCAAATTTTCCGGTGCATTGCTCACTGTCATGCTGATCGCGCCAGACGTCAAATTATGGGATGCAACATGATAGGTTTGCGTTGCCGGCGTGATGTAATCGTTCGATGCGCCATTGATCGCCGTAACGATGATACCCGCCAGGTGTGGCCACACTTCGCCACTCGCTGACGGCGCACCCAACTGCACGGACGCCGTGACGGTACCCGATGCGACGGATACTACCGTGCGATACGACAATCCTAAGGGTAAGTGTTGCGGGAACTCGCACGGCAAATACGCAGCCGATCCAGTGGCTCCGGCGCAGCTGCCCGTACGTTTCAACCAGTTCACGCCAGTAAACGTCCCTGTAGGCACACCCGTGCCACGTTCAGCAATCATCGCACGCAGCGCGTGCTTGAATTGTGCCGCAAGCACTCCTGCCATCTCAGCACTGTCTGACCGACTCTTGTTCACCGTCTCGCGTACTTGAATAGCCATCAGCGTACCAAAGACAATGAGTGCAGCCGCTGCCACTATCTGCAGATACCCACCTTGTTTGCGACCCAGAGTGAATGGACGCATCACAGCCACCTCGCTTTAATATTTCCCATACACCGACGTCACAGTATTACTCGCGTTATTACACGCAGTAGCGAGTGTGGCCACGGTGATGTTGGATGCGTTGGCGGCTTTCACTTGTGTGCTTCCAACGGTAATCGTGACCGCATCCGGAAATATCGAGTTAACAAAATTATTGCAGTTATTTTCATTCAGCAGTGCATGCGCGACTTGAAAGCCATCGTTGCTGGTATTGATCGTGGCGGGAGTAATGGTCACGGTACCGCCCATGT
>NZ_JBPYCU010000044.1:0-4183 GCF_051846955.1 Cellvibrio sp. ARAG 10.3 | reverse complement strand
ATGAAATTCGAGCAACAGGGACTTACCAAAAAACACGCGTGCGTCCAGCTTTTGCAAACTGCCGATCAGCAATTTCAATCCCTCACCTGAAAGGCGCCAGCTGCCCACCGCAAACTGCCCGAGCGGCTCAGTAGACGGGGAAACATCAGGCGGCATTTGTGTATTCGCACCGATAGTGCGCAGTTCGGTTTGATTCAAGCCGGCGTCGATGTAGGGCACGCTCGACAGCGCCTGCAGCACGCTCACGTAGTCGACGTAGAATCGGGATTGGTCTGGCATGCGTGCAATGGCGTTCGCCACAGCGCGCTCATCGAACTGCGCGGGCGACAGATGCGGGATGGTGATGGTTTGTGTTACCTGGCCAGGGGATACGAATTGCATTTCGCCCACATGACCCATGGTCGCGGACAGGCCTTTGAATGTGCCCACGCCCTGGTTCAACCAGGTTGCCGTGCAGTAAGGCAATTGCGAACCGCATTCCAGGCTGCCTAAGCGCCAGCCGCGTGACTCCAGTTTCAATCGATCCACGGTACGTGCGAGACGTTGAATCCAGTTATCGATCGGATGGTTCGCCGCCACGCGATTGTATTCCGCAACAATGGCGGCATTCTCGCGTGCGACCTGATCATCCCAGGCTCGCTGCTGCTCAATTTGTTGTGTGTCGCTCCAGTGCCGCTCGGCGAACTGCTTGATGTTTTCGTAATACAGGATGGCGATCGCGAGTGGTATGACGAACAACGCCGCGCGAACACCGAAACCATGCCACTGACGATCATAGCGTGTCAGTAGGGCTGCATTTTGCACACGCTCCACCGTGAAAAAACTATCGAGTGTTTCTTCGATAACCCGCGCACGGGGTTTCACATCGCGCCAAAAGTCGGCGTCGCCGACCAATTCAAAATCCGGAAACGCCATTAATAACTCAATGACAATCTGTTTGGTTTTCGCGGCACCCAGGATCATGTCTTTACCGATAATTGGAATGCCTTGAGATAATCCCAACAACCAGTAATGTTCAGTATCAATCGCAACAACGATAATGGCGGTGGTGTAGATGCTCGCCGCCACACTGGCAGCGGCCGTTGCGCGCGATAACCGCCGAATATTCGCCGGCACACCAAACACCACTTCATCGGCACCGGTGCCATCATCCGCGTGCGACTGCATGAGCACACCAAAGTTGCCCGCCGATTCGCGACAGGCTTGTCGTATACCCGCTTTGTCAGCAGCACTGGTGACCAGGTACCACTCCACACCAAACACGACCTGGCGGCCGCCGATGCGTTGCAGGTAAGCCAGCTTGTGGTCACGCAGCGCCGGGAGTTCCGTTGCGAGCCGGTCTTTCAATGACGCGAGCATCGGCATGGTTTACTCCAAACTCGCTGTCATGATGTACAGCAAGTATTCGCGCTCGCGCGAACCGGACCGATTACAGCCAAACAAGCACCCCAGGTTCGATGCGTTATCGTATTTTCCTGAGCTGAGATCAAAGGCGAGCAACACCTGGCTTTCGCCAGACTTCATCTCGTATTCTTGTATCACGCTTTCTTTCGACGTTTGCGGTACCTGCGACACCAATTCACTGCTGATTGGAATCGATTCAAATCCATTTAAATCGGACTGATCCAGAAGAATGTTGAACACCACACGATTTTTATTGATCACCCTGGTATAAAAGCTCATACCAAAACCGACAAACAGATCCGTAATTTCTGACGATTCGGTTGAGCCTACTTGCGAGGTATTGGTGGTGGATGCGCTGCTCAAATAGCGTATGAAATCGCCTTTCGAGATAGAGAATAAACTGTGATTACGCAGCACGAAATTTTTTGACCGCAATACGGACACTTCGCCTTCGGACTCCAGTGCGTCAAGAAAGACCTGGCTGCCGGAATAGGCGCTGGTTGGATTGATAGCTTCCGCGCTGAAGCCCGACAGGCCGCCGGTGGTAATTCGTTGCGTCTGCAGCTGGAATAGCGTTTGTTCGGCTTTCTGGTAGACGGCATCAATGTTCAGGTTAAGATCCTGGCCATGGGACTTCTTCACCCGTGCGATCATGAGATGCACGGTCGCCCGCAAGCGTAGGGATTTATTGAGTTGCTCAATGTAATCCCGAATTGCCGAGACGACGATTGGATTGTCTGTCACGGTCGCGGCGCCGGTAGCTTCGTTGAATAAGACGCGTCCGTGACGCGATGACATCTCCTCGATGACGCGCCGGGTGTTCTCCCAAAACTTCGGTTCTATCTTCAGGTTTGTCGTGAGGCTTGTCGTGGATGCATTGTCGTCGGTCTGAGCGGATGACGCCGTCGTACTTTGGCTTTCTGCTGAACCACCGTCACCGGTTTTGGCGATGACAAAGGTATCCGTCTGGTAGTAATAAAACAGCACGCCATCGCGACGACTATACGACCAGGAAACCCCCATGGCTTGCGCGACGTGGTCGAGCACTTCGGCAAAGGTGGCACGCTTCAAATTCAGCCTGTAATTTGGTGTATGGATGTAATCAGACAACTCACCGGATTGCCCTGACTGGGATGTCTGCATTTGCGTCATATCCGGCTGGACTTGATCACCAAATCCCAAACTCAAATCGTTGCGAACAAATTCGTTCTTTGGAATCAGCTCCGGCGCGCGACGAATGCGGATACCGGTTCGCGCCGTGAGGTATGCACTCAGGTCTTGCAAGGATTTACTATCACCCAGGATGTAATCATTGCGTTCCGTCACCAGACGCTCGGGCAATGACGAGTCCATGACTTCGAGATCCGTCGCTACCCAGTAGCCATCGGACACGCGCACATCGTAGCGTGCATCGCCCACACGCATGCCGCCGTTGCCTATCGCTTCCTGGTGTTGATCGATAACAGTTTGCGTGCGCGAGGTCTCTTGCCGGTAATCGCTGAACGGCTGACAGGCGGTGATCGCGACCATCATTGGCGTGAACAGGAATAGGGATTTATTCATGCGCTTAATCTCCGTAGTGCAACAATTCAACGTACAGAATTTTGTTGCGTTCCTTGAGCGCAATATCGAAATACAAGGGTCGTGGTGCCGTCGCGTAGGCTTCTTTCACGCGACGCAGGCATTCAGCGAATTCACATCGAAAGGTTGCACCGGCCCGGATAGGCACACGCACAAAGTTGCCGGCCTCATCGCGCACATTCCAAACCACATCGTTGTACAACGCTTGCTTCGCCCACCGACGCAGCGCGATCTCAAGGTCCTCGCCTGGGTAGAGGAAAAACACGTTGTCAGGTTGAACAACTGCCGTGTCATTAAGATCATTAGAGGGAGCCATCTTCGCTGTTGCTGTGCGCGCACCTGATGCAACATGCGGCACTACCTCCGGCGTCGCGACCAGATCAACATAGGCGCCCTGGCGATTGACGGGTGCCTGGTTCGCGAACGTATACCGCTCATCAATTTTTTCTGCCGGCACACCGCGCTTGATTAACGCGTTGGCAATTTCGCCGGCACGGCGTTTTGCCAGGGCGGCGGTCGCGTGGTTATCCGTCGATTGGCTTTCGCCTTTCACAATCAAGCGATCAATGGCAGATGGGTTTTGCCGAACTAGCGCTGCAATGTCATCCAGGCGTTGCCGTTCACGTGCGTCGATCGACGCGGCGTCAGACTTGCCAGCAGGGAAGGCGATATAGCGCTGTGAAAGATCAATAGAGGGTTTCTCAGGTGCAGCGGCTTCTTCGGTCTTGATCAATGCCAGCAACCGGCGGATGCGGCTGTCATCTTCAAAACTCGGTTGCACATCAAACCAGACCTCGCGGCCGAGCTCGTTGTGCTGCAGTGACCAGGCAGATCCGCCGAGCGCTTTGAGAGCATCCCGCAGGGATACGGGTCCCATCTGCATGAGCGTCCGAGGTAGCGACTGCGCCATCAAGATCTTGTCGACAGGCTCGCCATACTCACCCTTGATGTGCACTAGCCGATAACCGGTGCCATCCAGGAGTTCTTCCAGTGCGTCACCGATCGTTGTCACCGACGGGCTGAAGGAAATATTGATGATCGCGGATAATGGATCAACCTGATCCGCGCGCGGCGCCATGCGCGTCAGCGTGTAGCGGTCGGTCTTGATCAATCCCGATGAAGGATCATCGACAGCACTGACGGCAAAGGCCATCAGCGGAAAATAAAAAAAGGCGGCGGCTGCCGCCAAAGCACCCTT
>NZ_JBPYCU010000043.1:0-4189 GCF_051846955.1 Cellvibrio sp. ARAG 10.3 | reverse complement strand
ATGAAATTCGAGCAACAGGGACTTACCAAAAAACACGCGTGCGTCCAGCTTTTGCAAACTGCCGATCAGCAATTTCAGTCCTTCACCAGAAAGGCGCCAGCTGCCCACCTCAAACTGCCCTAACGGTTCAGTAGACGGAGAAACATCAGGCGGCATTTGTGTATTCACACCGATGATGCGTAGTTCGGTTTGATTCAAACCAGCATCGATGTAGGGCACGCTCGACAGCGCCTGCAGCACGCTCACGTAGTCGACGTAGAATCGAGATTTGTCAGGCATGCGTGCAATGGCGTTCGCCACGGCGCGCTCATCGAACTGTGCTGGTGACATATGGGGGATGGTGATGGTTTGCGTTACCTGGCCAGGGGATACGAATTGCATTTCGCCCACATGACCCATGGTCGCGGACAAGCCTTTGAATGTGCCCACGCCCTGGTTCAACCAGGTCGCCGTGCAGTAAGGCAATTGCGAACCGCATTCCAGGCTGGCTAATCGCCAGCCGCGTGACTCTAGTTTCAGACGATCCACGGTACGTGCGAGACGTTGAATCCAGTTGTCGATAGGATGGTTGGCCGCAACGCGATTATATTCTGCAACGATAGTGGCGTTTTCACGCGCAACTTGGTCGTCCCACATGCGCTGTTGCTCAATTTGCTGCGTGTCACTCCAGTGCCGTTCACCGAATTGCTTGATATCTTCGTAATACATGAAAGCGATCACCAAGGGTATTGCGGTCAAGGCGGCGCGGACACCAAGCCCGTGCCACTGGCGATCATAGCGCGTGAGTAGCGCAGCATTCTGCACACGCTCAGCCGTAAATAGACTCTCCAGATCTTCTTCGATAACCCGTGTACCGGGTTTCAAATCTCGCCAAAATTCGCCGTCGCCCACCAATTCAAATTCCGGAAACGCCATCAACAACTCAATGACGATTTGTTTGGTTTTTGCGGCACCGAGGATCATGTCTTTACCGAGGATTGGTATGCCTTGGGACAGTCCCAACAACCAGTAATGTTCAGCATCAATCGCTATAACGACGATGGCTGTGGTGTAAACGCTCGCCGCCACACTGGCAGCGGCCGTCGCACGCGATAATCGCCGGATATTCGCCGGCACACCAAAGACCGCCTCATCGGCACCGGTGCCATCGTCCGCGTGCGAATGCATGAGCACACCGAAGTTGCCCGCAGACTCACGGCAGGCTTGCCGTATACCCGCCTTGTCAGCAGCACTGGTGACAAGGTACCACTCCACACCAAACACGACCTGGCGGCCGCCGATGCGTTGCAGGTAAGCCACCTTGTGGTCACGTAGCGCCGGGATATCTGTCGTCAATCGATCTTTCAATGACGCGAGCATCGGCATGTTTTACTCCAGGCTCGCGGTCATGATGTACAACAGGTATTCGCGCTCGCGCGATCCGGATCGATTGCAACCGAACAAGCAGCCTAGGTTAGACGCGTTGTCGTATTTGCCAGAACTAAGATCAAACGCGAGCAGCACCTGGCTTTCGCCAGATTTCATTTCGTATTCCTGGATAACACCTTCTTTTGATGTTTGCGGTACCTGCGACACGAGCTCACTGCTGATCGGAATCGATTCAAATCCGTTTAAATCTGACTGGTCTAACATGATGTTGAACACGACTCTATTTTTGTTGATAACCCGGGTGTAAAAACTCATCCCAAAACCCACAAACAAATCAGTGATTTCAGACGACTCGGTTGACCCAACTTGAGACGTGTTGGTCGTGGACGCGCTACTCAAGTAACGAATAACATCGCCCTTCGCGATACTGAATAAACTGTGATTGCGCAACACGAAATTCTTGGAACGCAACACGGACACTTCACCTTCAGAGGCCAGCGCATCTAAAAAGATCTGGCTGCCGTTATACGCACTGGTGGGATTAATCGCTTCAGCGCTAAATCCCGACAAGCCGCCCGTCGTAATCCGCTGTGTCTGCAACTGGAAGAGCGTTTGTTCCGCTTTTTGGTAGACAGCATCAATGTTCAGGTTGAGATCCTGGCCGTGCGATTTTTTGACGCGCGCGATCATGAGATGCACAGTCGCTCGCAAACGTAGGGATTTATTCAGCTGCTCGATGTAGTCTTGAATCGTTGACACAACGATCGGGTTGTCCGTAACGGTAACTGCGCCGGTCGCTTCGTTGAACAGCACCCGGCCGTGACGCGATGACATCTCCTCAATGACACGTCGGGTGTTCTCCCAGAACTTGGGTTCTATCTTCAGATTTGTCGTGAGGCTTGTCGTGGATGCATTGTCGTCGGTCTGAGCGGATGACGCCGTCGTGCTCTGGCTTTCCGCTGAGCCACCATCGCCGGTCTTAGCAATGACAAAGGTATCTGTCTTGTAATAATAAAACAGCACACCATCGCGACGACTGTACGACCAGGAGACACCCATCGCTTGTGCAACCTGATCCAGCACTTCCGCGAAGGTGGCGCGTTTCAAATTCAGTCGGTAATTCGGTGTATGGATGTAATCGGACAACTCGCCTGACTGACCGGACTGCGACGTTTGCATTTGGGTCATGGCAGGTTGGGCTTGATCGCCAAAACCCAAACTTAAATCGTTACGAACGAATTCGTTTTTCGGAATTAACTCTGGGGCGCGACGAATCTGGATGCCCGTGCGAGCAGTAAGGTACGCGCTCAAATCCTGGAGCGACTTACTGTCGCCCAGGATGTAGTCGTTGCGTTCCGTCACCAGGCGCTCAGGCAATGCCGAGTCCATGACTTCGAGATCCGTTGCGACCCAGTAGCCGTCGGACACGCGCACGTCATAGCGTGCATCACCCACACGCATACCGCCGTTGCCAATCGCTACCTGGTGTTGATCGATGATGGTTTGCGTGCGTGACGTTTGCTCACGATAATCGCTGAACGGGTGACAGGCGGTGATGGCGACCAGCAATGGCGTTAACAGGAACAGGGAATTTTTCATGCGCTTAGTCTCCGTAGTGCAACAATTCAACGTACAAAATTTTGTTGCGTTCGTTGAGCGCAATATCGAAATACAAGGGTCGTGGTGCCGTCGCGTAGGCTTCTTTCACGCGACGTAAACATTCGGCGAATTCACATCGAAAAGTTGCACCGGCGCGGATAGGCACACGCACAAAGTTGCCCGCGTCATCGCGGACATTCCAAACCAGGTCGTTATACAAGGCCTGCTTCGCCCACCGACGCAACGCGATCTCAAGGTCCTCGCCTGGGTAGAGAAAAAACACGTTGTCCGGTTGCACAACAGTGGTGTCACTCAGATCGTTAACGGGTGTCGCCTTTGCTGCTTTAGCTGTTGTGCGCGCGCCAGACGCCACGTGCGGCACCACCTCAGGTGTCGCGACCAGGTCGACATAGGCTCCCTGACGATTGACGGACGCTTGATTGGTGAAGGTGTATCGCTCGTCAATTTTTTCAGCGGGTACACCGCGCTTAATTAATGCGTTAGCAATTTCACCGGCACGGCGTTTTGCCAGGGTGGCAGTCGCGTGGTTACCCGTCGATTGACTTTCGCCCTTCACGATCAAACGATCAACCGCCGCTGGGTTTTGGCGAACCAATGCCGCAATCTCATCCAAACGTTGCCGTTCGCGTAGTTCAATCGATGCCGCATCCGATTTGCCTGGCGGAAACGCGACATAACGTTGTGAAAGGTCAATAGAGGGTTTTTCAGGTGTAGCGGCTTCTTCGGTCTTGATCGATGCCAGCAACCGACGGATGCGGCTGTCATCTTCAAAATTCGGTTGCACATCAAACCACACCTCGCGGCCGAGCTCGTTGTGCTGCAATGACCAGGCAGATCCACCGAGTGCTTTGAGCGCATCACGCAGCGTTACCGGTCCCATCTGCATGAGCGTCCGAGGTAACGACTGAGCCATCAAGATTTTATCGACAGGCTCGCCATACTCACCCTTGATGTGCACCAGCCGATATCCGGTGCCATCCAGGAGCTCCTCCAGGGCATCTCCAATCGTCGTCACCGAGGGGCTGAATGAAATATTGATGATCGCGGATAGCGGATCAACCTGGTCCGCTCGCGGCGCCATGCGTGTTAGTGTGTAGCGATCGGTCTTGATCAATCCTGAAGAGGGATCATCGACAGCACTGACGGCAAAGGCCATCAGCGGAAAATAAAAAAAGGCGGCGGCTGCCGCCAAAGCACCCTT
>NZ_JBPYCU010000042.1:0-4192 GCF_051846955.1 Cellvibrio sp. ARAG 10.3 | reverse complement strand
CCGCTCATGTTGTTGTACGAGGTGGCTTTGATTTGACTGAACGCATCGCGCGGTTCCGCGCTACCTGCTTCACCGTAAATTTCCACTTCCGATAATTGCGCGGCGGGCCAGCCGGTATTGCCGGTGACATTCAGGCGCAGATAACGCACATCGGTGCCGGCAAAATTAATCGTCACAGTGTTGCTGTTGTTGGGATCAAACACATAGGCGCTGGAACTCACCAGCGTGGCATAACTGGAGCCGTTGGTGCTGCCGGCGACCGATAAAGTCTGTGTGCGGCTGCCCCAGTTATTGGGTAGTTTTAACACCACGCGATTCACATTGCTGGTGCTGCCCAGATCAACCGTCAGGGATTGTGGAAAGGCACTGTTCTGGCTTTCCCAGTAACTGCCCTGGCTGCCATCGTTGGCGTTACCTGCGGTGTAGACATCCACCGTGCTGGTGGCGTTGATGGCTTTGCCCGAAGCCAGATTTGTTTGAGCCATGGCGGTGGTGGAGAACAAACAGGGGATGACCAATATCCCCAGGAAAAAACGTTTTCTTGTCAGGCCAGACAAGTAACACCTGAGAGTTTTCATTATGTATTCCTCGCTATTGTGGAGTGCGCTTGCAGATGGTGCGGTGGTTAGGGAGTTGATGCGTTTGATACAACTTTTATTTTTATAATTCTTTTATAATCGCTTTATGATCAAAGCGGCTAACCATAGTAATAAGTGGCTTGCCAAGCGTCTATAGAGGCGGATTAGTCGAAATCGATTTCATTTTTTTGAAAACGATTTCTACTTATATTTTTATGAAATATGTGAAGTGTAGTGATAAATGTAGAACGTAGGTCGGATTAGCGCAGCGTAATCCGACAAAGCAACAAAAAATATATCCAACCTAAGATCACAAAAAATAAACTTATCGAAATAAAAAAGCCTGCTGATTGCTCAACAGGCTTTTGCTTTTAACGACGGTTATTGTCGTTGGTTGTACATGAGTGTCGGATTACGCCGCGCGTCGCGCGGCTAATGCGACCTACGCGTTGGGCATCATATTCAATTCAACGTGCCTTCCCTAGCTTTTTGCATTACGGGTTAATAATTAAATTAAAACCGTTTTGAACAAAGTTCACATCCGGGTGTGCGATGTTGGTAGTAATCAGATTATTAAATGTTGCAGTGCCATTATTCGTGTAAGTGTAAATCGCGGCGCCGGGGTGAGGACCGGAGAAGCGCGACGTGGTTACACCATCCAGGCCGGTGCCATCGATCCTGATATTGTTGAACACCACATTCTGGAAGCCGCCGCTGTAACCCATTTGAATCGCGCTGCGCTGCGTATCGTAAATATCAATATTGGAAATGGTCACGTTGCGAATCGGATCGCTTGACGCTTCCAGATCAATCGCGCCGCGTTCACCACCCCAGGTATCCAGGCTGGTGCCGCTTCTGATGATGGTGCTATCAGAAAACACAATGCCGGTATTGTTCTGGAAGTGATAACCGGGGAATACCGTGTTCATGCGGAAACCGGAACTGCCCACACCATCGACAATCAGGTTGTAAGTGGCTTCGTGTCCGCTACCGCCGAAGAATGCAATACCCGCTGCACGCCAGTTAAATTCAATGGTGTTGTGCGTGAAGGTATTGTTTACGCCGGCTGGTGCACCATTAACGTTACTGGTCCATACCGCGAGACCATCATCACCGTTATTGCGAATGCTGCTGTTACGCACGGTGGAATTGCTGGTGCCTTGGGCAAAATTAATACCGTCAGCCAGGTTGTTGCGTACGCGGCTGTGTTCAATCAATAAGCCGTCGGCAATGATTGCTGGCGTATGCGCGTAGTCGCCCACCCAGAAACCACATTCAAAATGCTCGACCCAGATGTTGTGCACTTTGGAGTTATTACCAAAGTTATCCATAAAGGCTTTGTAGATTGCATTCTGGTCATAGCGCGAACGCAGGTTGGAATTCATATACACATGGCTGAAATCCAGTTGGCCAGTTACACGGAACGAAATACCACCTGACGCAGAATTGCTGTTGGTGAATTGAATGTTGGTATGCCAGATACCGGCACCCATGATGGTGATGTCATCAATCATATTGCCCACGGAACCGATCACCCACATGTTGTTCAAGTGGAAAGTGCCCGGCGGAATATACAAAGTCTGACCATTGTTGACCGCCGCTGTCACTGCCGCATTGAATGCCGTCAAGTCATCCTGTCCGTCGTTGGCAATCGCACCGAAATCCGTCACAGAAACTGAATTGGCCGGACGGGAAATCGGTGAAGGCACATCTTCCACTTCAATAAAATCCACACCGTATTCAAGGTTGTCGCCGTTAGCTTTCACGATGCGAATCACATCGCCAGGTTGCAGAGGTGAACTCAAGGTCCAATGTACTTCATCGAAACGGAACAAGGGATTGCCGCCTCCGGGTGTGTCAGAAGGATGGCCACCGCCCGGCGTAAAATATTGATACGCGAAGTAAGACGTTAAGGGTTGGGTGCGTGCTTTGGTGCCGTTCACGTAAACATCCAGCGCACCGTTCAGGCCCATACCATCGCCGGAATCCGGCATGGTGAAACGCATGGTCACCCCTTCACCGCCCTCGCCTTCACGAATGGTCCATTCGATGTAAGAACCATTGGATGGCAGAGCCACGTAGGATTGCCGGGATGCTTCAGAAGCTGTCAGCATTTGATCAAAGGTCGGTGCAGTACGCAGCACAGCGCCGCCGCCGATGCTGGCATCTTCCGTTTCGTAACGGTCATAGGGCATGTTCGCGCCATGATCACCATTGGGTTCCGGATGCGTTGGATCGGTGCTGCCTTCTTCATCAGTCGTTGCATTGACCAAACTGCTTTGTGTTGAGGTGCCGTATTGGTTGTAAGCGCGCACGGTGTAGGTGTAACTGGTTTCCGGGGCAAGGCCGGTATCTTCGTATGATGTTGATGTCACATCGGCAACCACATTTCCATTGCGTAACACTTCATAACCGCTGGCCAAATCTGCGCTGTCCCAGGCTAAAAATACCGAGGTGTCAGACACACCGGAGATGCGCAGATTCTGCGGCGTAGTCGGCGGTACCGGATCGGGATAACCATAGACTTCAAATTCAGCAATTTGCGCCGCAGGCCAACCGGTATTGCCGGTAACATTCAAACGCACATAACGCGCGATGATTTCGGCAAAGCTGATCGTCACGGTGTTGGCACTGCCCGGATTAAACGTGTAACCCGCACTGCCCACAATGTTACTGAAACTGGAACCGTCAGCACTGCCTTGCACCGCCAAGGTTTGCGTGCGCGTTGCCCAGGCCTGGTCGTTGGGTAACTTCAAGACCACCTGATTGATGTAATGCGTGCTGCCCAGATCAACGGTGAGGGTTTGTGGAAATGCATTGCTGTTGCTTTCCCAATAGGTCGCTGCACTTTCATCCACCGCATTGTTCACCGACAGGAAACTCAAGGTGCTGCTTGCAGTAACGACTTTATCCGCCGCGACATTGGTGCCTTCCGGATCGGGATTAGTATTGCTGTCTGTGGTGGCTGACACGCTGTTGCTATTGCCTGAGCTACCCGCCTGATTGAATGCACGCACGGTGTAAGTGTATTCAGTGTTTTCTGCTAAACCGGCATCCTGATAAGTAGTAGAACTGGTGCTGGTTAATAAGCTGCCGTTGCGCCAGATTTCATAACCATCCGCATCGCTGACACTGTTCCAGGATAAAGATATTGATGAGCTGGTTATGCCAGTCACCCCCAGATTTTGTGGCACGGCCGGTGCTTCGGGATCAGGATTATTCCCGTCGGTATCGAATTCAATCCAGTTCAGGTTAAACAAACCACCGGTCGCCGTGCCACTGAACACCAGATATAAATCGTGCACACCATCCACCGACACATTCGCGCTTTCGGTGACCCAACTTTGCCAGCCGCCGGTGTAACTCACATCCACTTCACCGATCAGGGAACCGCTGACGCTGTCGAGGCGCAGTTCAATCACACCACCGGCATGGTCGCTGGCCACACGCGCATTGACGCTGTTGGCACCGCTGCCGAAGTGGACATCTTCAAACAACAACCAGTCGCCATCATCAATCCAGCCGACATTACGACCACCACCGGTATCGCTGGTGTCTTCGGTCTGGATGCCGCTCATGTTGTTGTACGAGGTGGCTTTGATTTGACTGAACGC
>NZ_JBPYCU010000041.1:0-4242 GCF_051846955.1 Cellvibrio sp. ARAG 10.3 | reverse complement strand
ACATGGGCGGTACCGTGACCATTACTCCCGCCACGATCAATACCAGCAACGATGGCTTTCAAGTCGCGCATGCACTGTTGAATGAAAATAATTGTAATAATTTTGTTAACTCAATTTTCCCGGATGCTGTCACGATTACGGTCGGCAGCACTCAAGTGAAAGCCGCCAACGCATCCAACATCACCGTTGCAACACTTGCTACTGCATGCAATAACGCGAGTAATACGGTGACGTCGGTGTATGGGAAATATTAAAGCGAGGTGACCGTGATGCGACCATTAACATTGGCTCGAAGGCAAGGCGGTTACCTCCAGATCACAGCGGCTGTTGCACTGATCGTTTTCGGCACGCTCATGGCCATTCAAACACGCGAGATGGTGAACAAGAGCCGATCAGACAGTGCCGAGATGGCCGGTGTGCTTGCGGCACAGTTCAAACACGCATTGCGTGCGATGATTGCTGAACGCGGCACGGGGGCACCAACAGGTACCTTTACCGGCGTGAGTTGGTTGAAACGTTCTGGCAGCTGCGCCGGAGCCACTGGATCTGCTGCGTATTTGCCGTGCGAGTTCCCACAACATCTACCGCTGGGATTGTCATATCGCACGGTGGTATCCGTCTCATCGAGTACGGTGACGGCCTCGGTGCAGTTGGGTGCGCCGTCAGCGAGTGGCGAAGTGTGGCCGCACCTGGCCGGTATCATCGTCACCGCGATCAATGGCGCATCGAACGATTATGTAACGCCGGCGACGCAAACCTATCACGTTGCCTCGCATCATTTGACGTCCGGCGCGATCGCGATGACGGTGAGCAATGCACCGGAAAATCTGGAATTTTTAAAGAAAGATGGCACGGTTCGTCCCACGGGAAATTTCAACTGGAATAACTTTTCCATTACGAATGTGAGAAACCTGCAGGCGAACGGCACCTTGTCCGTTTCAGGAACCGGATCGTTCGGTTCCACAGTAACAGCGCCAACGGTGAATGCGACCAATATGACGGCCACAGGAACACTCAGCGGACAAACGATTACCGGAACCAATGTCAATGTGAACGGCAATCTTCGCATTGTTCCTGCCAGGTCCGTCGGTGGCGCGTGTTCGACGGGATCAATCGGTCGCACGTCAACGGGCAACATCCTGTCGTGTGTGAGTGGCACCTGGCGAGAGGTGGGCGGTGGCGGGAGCACCGTTATTACCGGCTTCCTTGCGAACGGTGCGACGGTGCCCATCCCTCAGGGATTCACCGCCAGTCAATGCACTATCTCTGTGGCGAACGCCACCAACTACCACGGACAGCGTCCGAATTATTTTGCCGGTGCGCGTGCGAGCGTGGATGGCAATCGACGCGTGATGTGTGGCATTTACGATGACTTCACGTTTCATGCCCGGGGGCTATGTGCCTACACCGTTGCGTGCAACGAAACGCCGGTGTCGACCACAACGGGTCCCATCGCCGGCGACACATACGCAAACACGTTCATGCACCCCACAGGGACATTCAGCGGCGTTCCATCGGGTTATACGTCTGGTGAGTGCAGCGTCGCTGCAACGAGCTACCAGGGCTCGGTGAGCCGCAACGGCAGCAACTGGTACCTGTCCTGTTCCGCACCGCCACAGTACCCGCAGGCACCCTCGCTGTGCCCTTACTCATTATCGTGCGTGAAGGTGTAAATAATCATCGTTGGATACAGAGGGACATGGGGATGTTAAGAAAGAACAATTGCCTTGATGGGTCATTTCAACAAGACCGTGAATGCCAACGATGGTTGAAGGATTTTATTGGGATATATCGGCAGCATTTCGGACGGGATTGCATTATCAAATTTGGCGCGTACCCGATTGGCGGAGCAGCCAACGTAACCATTGATACATTCTTCAGAAAAGAAACCAGCCACGGCTTGGCCATCACTGTCATGTTGACCGAAGCAGAGATTTTTCTTCCCGAGATAGACATGGAGCAGATGGATATTTGTCTTCCTGGTTTACTGGATACGTTCGCGCTGGCGAAATCAATGGCAAACAACACATTAACAATTCAATTGTGATGGTGGACATGACGACGATCAATAATGTGGAAAGCGAACTGGAGTCCATCATAGTACAGCTCGCATCGGAAGCGCTGCAACAAGCGAACGCCTATGCGCGTGCCAATAGTTACGATTTTCTGACTGAAGCACAAGCAGCTGGTGTAACCCCAGATGAATTCCTGGCTCGCACAATACAGCACGTCATGTCGCGTGGTGAGGTGTTTTGTGAGCTTGCTCATGTTGATAGTGATATGAGTGAGCGGACGCGGCATGCGCTCATCGACATCGAACGAGAGCTTTCAGCTATACGGTCCAGGCCACATGCGCATGTGTATTGTATATACCACGCGTACGATGTCGGCGACCAGCAGGTTTATGTGTGTCGTGAAAGTGGCAATATCGATGCAAAAGAAGCGGCACTGTATCTCCAGTTTCAGGCAGAAGCCTTCTACGGCGAAACCGCAATGTTAAGTAATCTGGGCATTGCTGCACTGCTGATTGAGTACTATGGGTTTCAGCACTGGCGTGCCACCGCTCCCTGCACCTCCATTGATATGTACTCTGAGCGCGAACACGCATGCTACCCCGAGTACTATGGCGCGCTAATGGAGAATAAGGATCTGTATCGAGAAGGGCTCAAGGATTCCATGAAATGTCATGTGAGAAGTTGACGATGTCGAGACGAATGCTATGAGCAATGTATCGATTGGTATTGAAGAGATAATCCTACTTACTGACGGGGATGGGCAATTTATGACCGATCCCATATGTCGTGAATGGACTGAGGCTTTCATTCAATTTGCGAAAAACAAGTTAGGAGAATCACCCAGGTGGCGACTGGGTGCTTATATTCGAGGTGCTACGTTCCTAACATTCGACGGCTTTTCATCCGATGGACATGCAGTCTTCGCCATTACCATTGGGATGTCGTCAAAGGAGATCACATTGCCGGCGTTCGCTGACGACTGTCAGGTCGATATGGTACTGCCAGGTATTGTTGATGCGTTTTGTTTTTTTAGAGAGTTGGCTTGTCTGTCTGAACAGGGAATCGTTATGGCGTGAAGCTCGTCACTTGCAATTCACGATTGAGGGAAGACCATCCTGAAGACGATATGTGCCAGGCTCGCATAGTCGACGCTGTAAAAATTCTGGTCTTTAAGCTGCACCCCTCCAACCCAATAAACTTTAAGATAGGGACGCTTTTCCGCGTTGTGCTCCAACTCATCAACCATTCGCTTTAAGCCCGCACCGGGACGATATTTTTTCAAGCTATCCGGCGACACGTAAAGAGATACTGGAAGTCCATTATATCTATCCAGAAACGTCAATGAAAATCCATCGCCGTACCGTTTATACAGTCGCGCGCCACCGTACCAGACTGCCAAGGTGGAAAGTTGAGGGCGCGAAAAATGTCTGAAAACCTCGTGGTATGAGGATGTGACATTACCGGGTAAACGAACTTGCTCATGTAATGCCGCGCCGTCTTTGAGTTCCTCATAACAACTCACAAACGCTTCGAGGCTTGATGTTTTTGAACCGGCGCCAGAGGCATATTGTGCACGTTTCTGTCTGCGTATGACCGGGTCCGTCTCCCGCCTAATGCGTTCCAGCTCATCGACTAACGGATTGTTCGCCGGAATATCAATTTCATCCGGATCTACCGGGTCAAACTGCGTTATCAGGCGTGTCACTTTTTGTGTGATTTGTCGTGGTTGTGCAGATTCTTTATTGTCTCCACCGGGCTGATTGGCCATCAGTACGGCGTTGAGCTCAACCCATTCACAATCGTTGATGTGGGTATCCCAAACGCGATAGTGCGCTGATTTTGTCAATTTTTGATCTTCGGGCGATTTATGGTGGTTCACACCAGTGATACGTACTCCCGAGTCAGTACTGACTCGGCAGCGTGGATCGGAGCACAAGAAGTTGAATCTGGGTGGAACCCGTTTACCTGCGGCCTTTGCCTGCTCAAGCCTTACTGAGTATTGGTAGCAGGCCTCATAAATGTCTATCACTTTATCGAGTTCAACACAGTACGCTACGTCAATCCGCATGATGATTCGGTCCGTTGTATCAAGGGTTCCAATAAAGATGGGATAGTAAACATCTCCGGCTGATATGGTAGACATTTTCGATTATTTTGCTACACTAAAGCTGCAATCAGTCCCAATGCTGCCTCATTGGACCCTAGCTGTATGTGGTACAGAATGCAC
>NZ_JBPYCU010000040.1:0-4343 GCF_051846955.1 Cellvibrio sp. ARAG 10.3 | reverse complement strand
GCCATGATCATCATTTGTAGATACAGCAGCGTTGCAGATTTTCCGGCACCGGTGGGACCAAACAAAAACAAATGCGCGTTACGTGCACGATCATCGAGACTGAGCGGATCGCAAAGGAAGGGTTCGCCACCGCGATTGTTGAAACACAACAGCGGGTGACCGGTACCCGTTTCGCGACCGTACAAAGGCAGGATGTTGGCCAGGTGTTGTGCGTAGATAAGCCGGTTACGGCGTTTAATCTGATCCAACCGAAAATCATATCCCGCGGGGATATGTCGCAAATAATTATCCAGCCGATACAAGTCATCATCGGGGCCGATCACATCCAGGTTGCAGCTGCCTAACCAGCTGATGACTTCTTCCATTTGTCGTTCGAGTACCACATCGTCTTCAGCACGCAGCGCGATTGCCATCGAGAAGGGATAGACTTCATTGTTCGTCAGCAATTGCTCTCGTGCGTGCTCAATGGCTTTACGCGAGGCGGCCGCCTCTTGCGTCTGGGCCTTTGATCGCTTCTCAAGGATATCGAGGTGTTTTTTTGTGGCAGACCTGGCTTGAATCACAAACGTGATGATGAGCGTGGCGTAAGGCGGCAACTGATCCAGCACACAAACGGTATTATCACCTTGCTGGCGCTCCCCGCTGAGTACGCCAATCTCAGGCCGTTGTGTCATGCGCTCAACATTCAGTACCGTGTGAGGAATACCATCGAAATACCAATTGCGTGTTTCTTTATCGGAGCGCACATCCCCGGTCATCACATCGTCTGCCAATGAATAATCAAACGGTAAAAATTCTTCAGAGTCGGCCGCATCGGTTTCCTGGTAGGGATTTTGTTTTAAGTGTGCTTCCGTATCGCCCTGTGTTTGACGTGGAGACGGATGAAACCACCGAAATAACCAGTCGCGGATCTCGCGTCCGGACATGCGGTTCGCCTTGATGCCAACCGCGTTGAGATTGAGCAGGAATTTTTTGCACACGCCATCGAGTTCGGACGCCGGTGTGGCGCCTTTACGCAATTTCAATCCGCGAGTCAGGCGTCGGTAGATGACGATACGCACGCGGCGGTAGTTACCGCCCCAGGCGAGGTCGTTACCGCTGGAGTCATCGAGGAACAACCCTTCCGGCGCAGCCATATCTTCAATGTGTGGCGCATAGACATTATCGATATACCAGTCGGTGTACGGATGTATATCGCCGACTTGTTTTGCCTGGCGTTGTCGCGCATACGCACGGATCATTTCCGGCAATTGTTTAAACGAGGCCTTGTCGGGGAATGCGAACACCTGCACAACCCAGGGCGCGTTGGCGTGTCCAGGAAATGAGGAGACGATTGCGCGCTGGATCGCATTGCGCTTGTCAATCATGTACGCCGCAGAACGCGCTTCCGTGGAAATCGGTTTTACGTCGATGACAGCCGCGCAGCTATACGCGTCTTCCAAGAGGACGGCATCGTCGTTGCCCACGATTCCCAGCCACGGCAATTTGTCAGAAATGGATTGGGATTGGCGGTACGCCTTTTCGAGATCCTCATCCGTTGCCGGCGCATCACCGATCGGCGCACCACTAAGAAACAACTGCTTTAGCAAATCCATCACATCCAGGTTGCTCATGGCGCTACCTCGCCTGGCATGGCGTGTTGATCACGTTCGTACATGGAAAATGGCACGGTGTAACCGGGGATCGGCAATCCATCGATACCCACCGTATGGGGACGTACGTACATATACAGCGTGGGATTGGGCAAACGTGGAAAAAGATTTTCAATTTCCGTTTTCGCCTCACGGGTATAGCGATGGTATTGCGGAACAGCGACGTCCTGCGCAGGCCGTGCAGATCGCTCAACCGGCGCGGTGATGCCAGCCATCTGCTGGTCGTAAATGTCACGCATGGTGCGCCCATCTTTCGGCTCAGGAATGGAGCCGCAACCGGTGATAAACATCACCGCCAGGCACAAAAGAAAAATGACATTAATCGAGCGCATGGAGGCCTCCCGTGGATGAATGATCGTAGACAAGGCGGCGCGCATTGGAACGATGGTCAATGCGCAGGTCACGGGTGAAATGCACGGCTACATCAATCCCGGCCGGCGCATACACCGCGTCAAACGTGTCCTGGTATCGCTCCTGGTAAATGCGCATGAATTCTTCAAGCCCACTCGCCGCTTGTCCGTATCGACTGAACGCGCCTTTGTCACCCGTCACAGAGCCGACAACGGTGCCGGAACCCACGCCGGTGGTCGTGGTTTGCTCGGCTGATGCACGGTACTCGGCGTGGCCTTTCGCGGCACCGAGGAGTGCCATCCAGGAGGCCTGTTTGTAGGCATCCGTTAACTTGGTACCACGAATGCACGGCACACCCTGGGTGTCAGAGACATAGCCAATATATTTCGCGCCCTCATCGCCGTAGGTAGACGCAACGCCGGACTCAATAGAATCATCAACCGTGGTGGTGCCCGACATGTGATTGATACTGCCGTCGTCGAACACATAGGTACCGCCCGTCAATTGCACACTGACACAACCCAGTGTCCAATCGCCCTTTGCAATGCCATCCAGGATGATCCCATCGAGGCCGGGGATGTGATGCCCGTTCGCGGCCAGGTTGTCTTGGCCGAGTACCAGTTTCACCGGGAACGGATCGACGACGCTGCCGGATACCGGTACGCGTCCAATCAACGCGGTTAATGCCACCGCATCAAATCCTGTTGCACGCGCGGGGATGGTGTAATACGGCGTGGTGGTGCCCATCACTTTTTTGCTCAGTGACGAACCCAACTCTCCACTTGACCGCGAAATGGATGGCAACGACAAATCCGGAGACGACTCGGCGGAAACCTGCGTTGTCAGTGGTACCAGTCGGGTGTATCCGCGCAGGCCGGATGGATTCGCGGGCACGTCCTTGTCGGCAGTTCCGGTGTCAAATTCATACACCGACGCCCCGGTCCCGTACCCGAGATCCTGGATGTTTAATTGATCCATTTGCGAGGCAGCGCTCGTCGCCAATTCGTCCACTTTTTTCTGTAACTGACTTAAGGTTTCTGCCATGGCCGCCGAGCCAGCCGTTTGTGATGACCTGGCTTCTTCGCTCATCGCATCCAATTGCGTTTTCAGTTTTGTCACTTCCGTCAGTAACTCATCGTTGCGTCGGCGTTGTTCGCCATACTGCACTTGCACAGTCTTTAAGGTTTCGACGGTGGTATCGGCCGTCGCGGGTGCGGAGCGGTCACCGGCGTCCACCTGTGGACCAACCGGTGCGGCCACCGGTGGTGGCGCGGACGGCGCGGTGGAGCGATTAAACAATGCAACGAGCGCTGCCACGGCGATGACGGCGACGAGCACCCACTTCAAACGATTAGAACCCATACGCTAATTCCTCCAGAGCTTGCTTGAAGGGTGGCTTGGAAATCAGGTACAGGGTTGTTCGGTCTTCGAGTGAATTGGTGGCGCCGAGCCAGGTGTGTTGCGCGGTAATGGCAAGCCAATTGCCCCGCACACGACGCAGATCCAACTCAACGGTCACCGGCGATTGATTTACCACTTCCATCGCCGTGACGTGATGGCCATACCCGCGCCATTGGCCGATCAGACGATAGCGATAGGTTTCGCCTTTCTGGCTACTGAGCAAATCGACAGAGAGGTCTGTAGCTGCCACAGGCAACTGACGTATGCCCGAGGCCTTCGGTTGCAATCGCGCGGGTGCATACAGCAGCTGGCTGACATACCGGGTGAGCTCGATCGGAAAAGGATTTTTTGCATTGATCGTGGCGGAAGGTATCTCACCTGCATCGGACGATGCAGCGCCCTCTGTGGTGGCGACCAAGACGGGATTTTCCAAGCGGTAATCCACAGCACTCGCATCCTCAGTACTGCGAATGTCGAGCAGGTAAACCCGTTCGTTATCGAGCGACCGCGCGATAACGCGCATGGATTCAAACGCGCTCGCCGGCGTCCAATAAACCGCTTGTGCAGTTGGCTGAAGACTGTGCATCACGTGCGTTAGCTGAGCGGGGACATCGACATTTACCGCTTCGGGAAACATAAACCGGTGTTCGTGATTCGTCTTGAATGTCAATGCGATCGGCCGATCGGTGTGCACCAACCGAACAACCGCCGTGCTGGCGTTGACGCAAAGTGATATCGCGGCGACCAGAATACTTATCAACAAGGAGGCAGATTTACGCTTCAACATGCGGCAACCTATAAACGCTCGGGTTCGGAGAAAAAGCCACCGACCGACACGCCAAGTGCATTGCAGTCACGCTGATCAATGTAGGCATACAGTGGATACCGAACGACTACATCTTTGATGATCTCGCCGGATACCCGCTCTTCTAATGACAT
>NZ_JBPYCU010000039.1:0-4343 GCF_051846955.1 Cellvibrio sp. ARAG 10.3 | reverse complement strand
ATGTCATTAGAAGAGCGGGTATCCGGCGAGATCATCAAAGATGTAGTCGTTCGGTATCCACTGTATGCCTACATTGACCAGCGTGATTGCAATGCACTTGGCGTGTCGGTCGGTGGCTTTTTCTCCGACCCCGAGCGTTTATAGGTTGCCGCATGATGAAGCGTAAATCTGCCTCTTTGTTGATAAGCATTCTGGTCGCCGCGATATCACTTTGCGTAAACGCCAGCGCGACTGTTCTTCGTCTGGTGCACACCGATCGGCCAATCGCATTGACGTTCAAAACGAATCACGAACACCGGTTCACTTTTCCCGAAGCGGTAAATGTCGATGTACCTGCTCAATTGACACAGGTGATGCGCAGTCTACAGCCGACAGCGCAGGTCGTGTATTGGACGCCGGCGAGCGCGTTTGAATCTATGCGCGTCATTGCGCGTTCACTCGATAATGAGCGCGTTTACCTGCTCGACATTCGCAGTACCGACGATGCGAATGCTGTCGATTACCGTCTCGAAAATCCGGCCTTGGTCGTCACCAGAGAGGGCGCTACGTCGTCCGATGCGGATGAGATACCTCCCGCCTCGATCAATGCGAAAAATCCATTCCAGATCGAACTCACCCGGTATGTCAGCCAGCTGCTGTATGCACCCGCGCGATTGCGGCCGAAGGCCTCGGGGATACGACAGTTACCGGTGGCAGCTGCAGACCTCACTGTCAATTTTCTCAGTAGCCAGAAAGGCGAGACCTATCGCTATCGCCTGATTGGCCAATGGCGCGGGTATGGCCATCACATCACGGCGGTGGAAGTGGTAAATCAATCGCCCGTGACGGTTGAATTGGATCTGCGTCGTGTGCGGGGCAATTGGCTTGCCATTACCGCACAACACACTTGGCTGGGTGCCGCCAATTCGCTCGAAGACAGAACGACTCTGTACCTGATTTCCAAGCCGCCTTTCGGGCAAGCCATGGAGGAATTAGCGTATGGGTTCTAATCGTCTGAAGTGGGTGCTCGTCGTCGTCATTGCGATAGCAGCGGTTGTAGCGCTAATCAATCGCTCCAATGCGCCGTCAGCGCCACCACCGGTGGCCGCGCCAGTGGGTCCACAGGTGGACGCCGGTGATCGCTCCGCACCCGCGACGGCCGATACCACCGTCGAAACGCTGAAGACCGTGCAAGTGCAGTATGGCGAACAACGCCGACGCAACGATGAGTTACTGACGGAAGTGACAAAACTGAAAACGCAACTGGATGCGATGAGTGAAGAAGCCAAGTCATCACAAACGGCTGGCACGGCCGCCATGGCAGAAACGTTAAGTCAGCTGCAGAAAAAAGTGGATGAACTGGCGACGAACGCTGCAACGCAAATGGACCAATTAAACATCCAGGATCTTGGGTACGGCACCGGGCCGTCGGTGTATGAATTTGACACCGGTACTGCCGATAAAGACGTGCCCACGAATCCGTCCGGCCTGCGCGGATACACCCGTCTCGTACCGCTGACAACGCAGGTTTCCGCCGAGTTTTCTCCAGACTTGTCGTTGCCATCCATTCCGCGCTCAACGGGCGAACTGGGTTCGTCACTGAGCAAAAACGTGATGGGAACCACCACGCCGTATTACACCATTCCCGCGCGAGCAACAGGATTTGATGCGGTGGCCTTAACCGCATTGATTGGTCGCGTACCCGTGTCCGGGAGCGTCGTCGATCCGTTCCCCGTAAAGTTGGTGCTTGGCCAGGATAATCTTGCGGCGAACGGGCATCACATCCCCGGCCTGGATGGGATCATCCTGGATGGCATTGCACAGGGCGATTGGACACTGGGGTGCGTCAGCGTAAAGTTGACGGGCGGCACCTACGTGTTCGAGGACGGCAGTATCAATCATATGTCCGGCACCACCACCGTCGATGACTCTATCGAAAGTGGTGTCGCGGCGACCTACGGCGATAAAGACGCTGAGTATATTGGCTACATCTCCGACACCCAAGGCGTGCCCTGTATTCGTGGCAAAAAATTAACGGATGCCTACAAACAGGCCTCCTGGATGGCATTGCTCGGCGCGGCGAAAGGCCATGCCGAGTACCGTGCGTCGGCCGAGCAAACGACGACCACTGGCGTGGGTACCGGCACTGTTGTCGGTTCCGTGACGGGTGACAAAGGCGCGTTCAGTCGATATGGCCAAGCAGCGTCCGGTCTCGAAGAATTCATGCGCATTTACCAGGAGCGATACCAGGACACCTTTGACGCGGTCTATGTCCCGGCCGGGATTGATGTAGCCGTGCATTTCACCCGTGACCTGCGCATTGACCATCGTTCCAATGCCCGCCGTCTTGTCTACGATCATTCATCCACTGGAGGCCTCCATGCGCTCGATTAATGTCATTTTTCTTTTGTGCCTGGCGGTGATGTGTATCACCGGTTGCGGCTCCATTCCTGAGCCGAAAGACGGACGTACGATGCGTGACATTTACGACCAGCAGATGGCTGGCACCACCGCGCCGATTGAGCGATCGGCGCGATCTGCGCAGGACGTCGCGGTTCCGCAATACCATCGCTATACCCGTGAGGCGAAGACGGAGATTGAAAATCTATTTCCACGTTTGCCCAATCCCACGCTGTATATGTACGTGCGTCCCCATACGGTGGGAATAGATGGATTGCCGATCCCCGGTTACACCGTACCATTTTCCATGTACGAACGTGATCAACACGCAATGCCAGGCGAGGTAACGCCATGAGCAACCTGGACGTGATGGATTTGCTAAAGCAGCTATTTCTCAGTGGTGCGCCACTGGGAGAGTCGCCGGCGACCGATGAGGATCTCGAAAAGGCGTACCGTCAATCCAAATCCATTTCTGACAAACTGCCCTGGTTAGGTATCGTCGGCAACGATGACGCCGTGCTGCTGGAGGACGCTTATAGTTGTGCGGCTGTTATCGACGTAAAGCCGATCTCCACGGAAGCGCGTTCAGCGGCGTATATGATCGACAAGCGCAATGCGATTCAGCGCGCGATTGTTTCCTCATTTCCTGGACACGCCAACGCGCCCTGGGTTGTCCAGGTGTTCGCATTTCCCGACAAGGCCTCCTTCAAACAGTTGCCCGACATGATTCGTGCGTATGCACGGCAACGCCAGGCAAAACAAGTCGGGGATATACATCCGTACACCGACTGGTATATCGATAATGTCTATGCCCCGCACATCGCCGACATGGCCGCGCCGGAAGGGCTCTTCCTCGACGACTCCAGCGGTAATGACCTTGCCTGGGGTGGCAACTACCGCCGTGTGCGTATCGTCATCTACCGGCGTCTGACCCGGGGGCTGAAATTGCGCAAAGGCGCTACACCCGAATCCGAGTTGGATGGTGTGTGCAAGAAATTCCTGCTCAATCTCAATGCCGTTGGTATCAAAGCCAATCGCATGTCCGGACGCGAGATTCGGGACTGGTTATTCAGGTGGTTCCATCCCTCTCCTCGTCAAACGCAAGGCGATACCGAGGCACACCTGCAGCAGAATCCCTACCAGGAAACCGATGCGGCCGACTCCGACGAGTTTTTACCGTTTGATTATTCACTGGCAGACGATGTGATGACCGGGGATGTGCGCTCCGATAAAGAAACACGCAATTGGTATTTCGATGGGATTCCCCACACGGTACTCAATGTAGAGCGTATGACACAGCGGCCGGAAATAGGCGTGCTCAGCGCGGAGCGCCAGCAAGGCGACAATACCATCTGCGTACTGGATCAGTTGCCGCCTTACGCCACACTGATTATCACGTTTGTTATTCAGGCCAAGTCTGCCACAAAAAAACATCTCGATATACTAGAGAAACGTTCGAAAGCCCAGACGCAAGAGGCGGCCGCATCGCGCAAAGCCATTGAGCACGCACGCGAACAATTGCTGACAAACAATGAGGTGTATCCCTTCTCGATGGCGATCGCGCTGCGTGCTGAAGACGATGTGGTTCTCGAACGGCAAATGGAAGAGGTCATCAGCTGGCTAGGCAGCTGCAATCTGGATGTTATCGGCCCAGACGATGATTTGTATCGGTTGGATAATTATCTGCGACATATTCCCGCTGGTTACGATTTTCGGTTGGATCAGATTAAGCGTCGCAACCGGCTTATCTACGCACAACACCTGGCCAACATCCTGCCCTTGTATGGTCGCGAAACCGGTACCGGTCATCCGCTGCTGTGTTTCAACAATCGCGGTGGCGAACCCTTCATGTGTGATCCGCTCAGTCTCGATGATCGCGCACGTAATGCGCATTTGTTTTTGTTTGGTCCCACCGGTGCCGGAAAATCTGCAACGCTGCTGTATCTACAAATGATGATCATGGC
>NZ_JBPYCU010000038.1:0-4960 GCF_051846955.1 Cellvibrio sp. ARAG 10.3 | reverse complement strand
ACCCTCATCATTCGGCTTGTCACGGTCGTGCTTGCATTACCCGCATTTTTAATCTGGGGCATGCTCGGATTGATTGATGGTCTGGTTGATCGCGACATCCGCAAAGAATGCGGCGGATTGGAATCCTCTTTCCTGTATCACCACGTACGCCGCTGGGTTGCGCCAAGCCTCGGCGTCGGTTGTGGGCTCTATCTCACGCTGCCGTTCACGTTTAACCCTGGTTTGTATTTTCTGATACCGCAGGCGCTGTTTTTTATTGCCGTGTATTACACCGCATCCACATTTAAAAAATTCATTTAGCAATTTAGCAAATGGGTACTTACTCAATGACGTCAGAACCTAGCAACATCGTCAACCTGCGCGACTCGCTGCCGCCGCTTCAGCAGGTGGACACTGCACCGGGTGCCGCGCCGGTACCTGCCTCTCACCGTAGTGGGCTGCCGCTCAGCTTAAAAGTGTTATTCGCGATGGTCATTGGCATGGCGGGTGTAGCAATGGCCTATCTCGGCTACACCGGTCAATGGCCACGCGTACCCGTCGCGTCGGCTCCCGCTTCGGAGTCGACATTACCCGTCGCACCGCCAGCACGACCCGACGCGCCGCCGGTCGCTCATCGCGCTGACGCGCCCGCGCGCGATGTGTTGAATTCCATCAACGTCGATCCAACCCCGGTCGCACCACCCACAGCGGCCGCTGATCCACTCGCCCGTGATGTGGGGCCAGCACCGGACGTCGCCGATGACTCAGCGTCTCGCGACATTGACGTGCAGGCTATTCGGCCAGAGTCCCAGGCTCCGCTCTCACCCGATCCGCTGGCACCGTCACGCAGTGCAGCGGCCAGTGTCAGCAACGACATCAGCCTGGCGTATCAAAACCAGGCGCGCATAGAGGCGATTGAAGGGTACATCGTCGAGATGCTGACGGTTATCGAATCGCACAAAACCGAACTGCGTGCAATGCAGGCATCGCTCGACAAAAACACCACTGCAATTGATCAACAAATGCAACGCGTGGCCGCTCTCATGCAGCAACGCGCCGCACCAAGAGACGTTGCGCCGTCTGCTAAAACACCCGCGACGATCGATTCGCCGACAACGGCATTGCCGTTTCGCGTGACGTCCATTCGTCAGTTCGGTGAAACGCTATCGATTCGCGTGGAAGACACGCGCGGGACGTCTCGATTGATGGTCACCGGCCAGCGACTGAACGGTTGGCAATTGCTCACCGTTGATCCAGATCGCCGTCGGGCGGAATTCGTTCACCTTGAGTCGCGGACGCATCAGGAGGCCGGGCTATGAAGGTATGTCGCAGCCAGGTCACCGTTATTGCATCCCTGATGATGGCGGTCATCTCCCTCAGCACCGTCGCACAGTTTCCCTCGCCGGAAAACTTACTTGGGCCTGAAAGACTTAACGATGCACAGAAGACCGAAATACCGCCGATAAAATTCACCGATCGAACCACAACGTCGCGTACAGAAACTGCATTAACGACGCAGCCGTGGCGAGAGTGGGAATTAACAGAAAGCGATTGGCGTCAATTCGAAAAAATCATGGCGGGACCGCGCGGTGTCTGGACACCGAATATCAGTCCTGTCTCCGCACTCGGCGTTCATGCCAAGACTGAGGTGGAGCGTATTCGGTATGCCGAGATTGCCGCGCGACAGGACTGGGATCGACTCATGGCGGAACGCGCCTGGTATCTCACCTATGACACCGTAAAAGAGCGTGTCTTTGCACCCAAGTTGGCGGCGTTACTGGCTGATCAACCCACACTGATGCAAGTGCAATCCCATGACCGGCTGGTGCTGTTTACCGATGAGCAATGCAACCCGACGTGTCGCCGCGTCTTGTCGCATGTGATGAGCATCGGTGCATCGCTGGATATTTATTTTGTCGGCACATCTGACCGCGCCGTGATAACCCAATGGGCAAAAACAAACAACATCGCACCGGAGAAAGTCAACGCGACCAAGCAGGTGACACTGAACGTTGACAGCGGCTTTTTCCAACGCATCGCGATTGATACCACCTTGCCGCAGCTGTTTCGCCGAGACAACGGCCAGAAGCAATTAACGGAGGTGCGTTTATGAGACGTATCCTCATCGCCACGCTATTCACCTTATCGTCGGCAACTCAGGCGCTGACGCAAACTAAAATCCCCGGTGCCTATAAATATTTTGCCGCTAAACATCAGGTGCCTGCTGACGTGTTGTTTGCGGTGTGCCTGCAAGAATCCGGAAAACGGTGGCAAGACAAACACCTGCCGTGGCCCTGGACATTGAACATCGCTGGTAAGGGCGCGTATTACGACACACCGGCTGATGCACAACGCCAGTTATTGCAAGTCATCAACGGTGGCAGCTGCCGGGTCGACATTGGCTTGTGCCAGGTTCATTGGTGTGCGCATAAGAAAAACTTCACCGCGCCCGTCCAGCTACTTAATCCCTACATCAATTTGGCGTATGCCGCGAAATTAATCCGCAGCGAGTATGACTACACGCAGCGCAAAGGTAATCCGGATTGGTGGGTCGCCGTGGGCCGCTACCACTCGCCTGGCAATCCCAAACGCGCCAGCCAGTATCGTGAACGCGTCAAAGCCCGCTGGCAACGCCGTCAACACACCATTTCAACCATGACGGCGTCCATTGGCATGGCGGCGGCGCAGGAGACCGAACAATGAACAGTATCGTGCTGACTGTTTTGCTGTTCAGTCTCGCTCCGGTTTTCGCAATGGCACAGCCTATTGTGTTAGCCGACTTCGGCGGTAAACCGCTGCTCTGGACACAGGATTTACACGCAGAATCGTTACCGCCCATCCCGTTGAAGCGCATCCCATTTGCGCCCGCATACCCCATTCGCACGGTCGGTATGCGTCCGGGTGCTGTCCATAAAAAAGTACTGCCCACGGCCGCAGCGATGCCGATCTTTGTTGTCGGGTACGACAGCCAATCATTCGCGTGGCTGCACCACAACAAACAACATTTACTTGATGCCGGTGCGCACGGTTTTGTTGTGAATGTCGCAACCTCACAGCAGTTTGCACGCTTACAGGAATATGCCGCACCCATCACCTTGTCGCCGGTGAACGGCGATGATTTTTCCCGGCATTTGGGACTGACCCATTATCCGTTTTTGATCATTGGCAATGAGGTGATGCAATGAGATTTTTTATCAGCATGATGTTACTTGCGTTCACGTTAAATAGCGTCGCCGACTCGCGTGTTGATCACGTGACCGACGCTGAACGTTTGGCATTAACAGAATTGATTCGTCAGCTAGATGCAACCCTCGCATTGATTGAACAGGCCGAGCACAACCGATCTGCCGACACACGTTTTCCCCTGGATTATGACCAGCTCCGTAGTGACATTGGATTAATTCGCGACGGTGTGTCTCGGCACCTGGCGAAGCCTGTCCGCTCACCGCGGCGTGTGCCCTTGTTGGACGGGGAATACTCGCATCGATGAGCGTCCTGGATCGCTTTCGTGAAGTCACCGGTTACGAGGCCGCTCATTTTTATGGAGCGTGCGCATTCTTTGTAGCAATTGTTTTGGCTTACCTGCTGTTTGCCACGATGAAAGGATCGTGGATACGGTTGCAGGCGGAAGAAATGAAGGCAGGGGACGTGGTGAACACGATCGCTCGCGCAATCATATTGTTAATGTTTTTTATTTGGTTAATGTCCTGAGGATTACAAACGATGAACTCATTTTTCAAGTCAACCATAGGCGGTCGGTTTGCTATGTGCTGCCTCTTTGCAATGGGGATGATTGTTAGTCTTGCCTTTCCAATAAACGCAGATGCCCAACCGCCACTACCAAATGTATTGCCCGAGGGGGTTGATCCCAATGAGAGCGACCCCGTTAACTTATTCGTAATGATAGGGCAATACTTCGTTGGGTTCCTGTTATGGATCGGTGTTCTCTATCTAGCCGTCAAGGTCATTTGGGAAGCCATTGGCGACGTTAGAGACGCAAAAAATGGCGATACAAAATGGATCGCTGCGGGTAAGTCGATTGCCGGTGGCATATTCTTTTTTCTGCTGGTACTCGCGCTCGCGTTATGGATCACCAATCAATTTTTGATTTAGCGGTGAGTGGAACGAACTATGAAATTGGATCACTCTGAAAATCAGTTGGCAGACTCATTGACGGATGAACCCATCATTTTTATGGGCTGCACAACGACAGAGATCCTGACATTGGTCATGATCAATGTTGGCATCGCGTTGGCACTCGGAATCCTTGTAGCGATTGCAAGTCTGGCGATCTCGTCCAGCCTGGCAATCATCCTGGGGTCCGGTGTGTTCTTTGGAGGCGCCTTTGGTTTAACCATGTTCGCTCTGGGTCGGCTGCAATCCATCAAAGAGCAACACGGCGATCATTATTACAAAGAGTGGATTCACCTGGTTATGTCCGAGCTGGGCTTTGCCGATAAAGTTCTTAACGTATCCACGCGCTATTCACGGGGCCGAAGTTTATGAGTCGCATCCGTAATGCACTGGCGGCGCGCGAACGACTCGCGTGGTATTTGCTGATGGTGATCGTGTTGTTAATGATTGGGCTCATGCATGCGCATTGGCGACTGGCTACGGTGCAAAAAGATTTCAAAATGCACGTGCCACCGGATGTATCGCAAGGCGCTTTGCTAACGCCCGATATGCCGGGCCACGCCAGTGTGTATATGTACACGCATTACATTTGGCGATCACTTAACACGTGGCGAGAGTCCGGCGTGAAAGAGTACTTGCCCGCAATTGACGCGTTCGCCTGCTACGTCTCGCCAGATTTCCTGAAATGGTTGAAGGCAGATCAAAAACGCGAATCGTCCGCAGGCAATCTGGCACGGACACGCGAATTGTCCACGGTCAATTTTTACGAAGACAAATTCGTCAAGCCGGCCGGCAACGGCACCTGGTATGTCTGGTTAGACATGTCATTAGAAGAGCGGGTATCCGG
>NZ_JBPYCU010000037.1:0-4978 GCF_051846955.1 Cellvibrio sp. ARAG 10.3 | reverse complement strand
ACCCTCATCATTCGGCTTGTCACGGTCGTGCTTGCATTACCCGCATTTTTAATCTGGGGCATGCTCGGATTGATTGACGGTCTCGTTGATCGCGACATCCGCAAAGAATGCGGTGGATTGGAATCCTCTTTCCTGTATCACCACGTGCGCCGCTGGGTTGCGCCAAGCCTCGGGGTTGGTTGTGGGCTCTATCTCACGTTGCCGTTCACGTTTAATCCCGGTTTGTATTTTCTGATACCGCAGGCGCTGTTTTTTATTGCCGTGTATTACACCGCATCCACATTCAAAAAATTCATTTAGCAATTTAGCAATTTAGCAAATGGGTATTTACTCAATGACGTCAGAACCTAGCAACATCGTCAACCTGCGGGACTCGCTGCCGCCGCTTCAGCAGGCGGACACTGCACCGCCTGCCGCGCCGGTACCTGCCTCTCACCGTCGTGGGCTGCCGCTCAGCCTGAAAATTCTATTCGCGATGGTCGTTGGGATTGCGGGTGTAGCGATGGCGTATGTGGGTTATACCGGCCAGTGGCCACGTGTACCCATCGCGTCGGCTCCCGCCCCAAACGGTATCGCCCCAGAGATAACGCAGCCCGTTGTTCCGCCAATGCCGACAGAGACATCCTCGACCGTCAATCATGTTGAAGCACCCGTGCGCGACGTGTTGTATTCCATCAACGTCGATCCAACACCAATCGCGCCACCCGCGACGGTCGTTGATCCACTCGCTCGTGATGTGGGGCCAGCAGCGGGCGTCGCCGGTGACTCAGCGTCGCGTGACACTGACGTGCAAACTATTCGGCCAGAGTCCCAGGCTCCGGTCTCACCCGAACCGCTGACACCGTCACGCAGCGCCGCAGCCAGTGTCAGCAATGACATCAGCCTGGCGTATCAAAACCAGGCACGCATTGAAGCGATAGAAGGCTACATCGTCGAGATGCTGACCGTTATCGAATCGCACAAAACCGAACTGCGTGCAATGCAGACATCGCTCGACAAAAACACCACGGCGATTGATCAACAAATGCAGCGCGTGGCCGCGCTCATGCAGCAGCGCGCCGCACCGAGAGACGTTGCGCCGTCTGCTAAAACACCCGCGACGACCGAATCACCGACAATGGCCTTACCGTTTCGCGTGACCTCCATTCGCCAGTTTGGCGAGACGCTGTCGGTTCGCGTGGAAGACACACGCGGGACGTCTCGATTGATGGTCACCGGCCAGCGACTGAACGGTTGGCAATTGCTCAACGTTGATCCGGATCGCCGTCGCGCGGAATTCGTTCACCTTGAGTCGCAAACTCGCCAGGAGGCCGGACTATGAAGGGAACTCGCAACCTCGTTACCGTTATTGCGTCACTGACGATGGCGGTCATATCCCTCAGCACCGTTGCGCAGTTTCCATCGTTGGAGAACCTGCTTGGACCTGAACGACGTCAAGATGCACCGAAGACCGAAACACCACCGATAAAATTCAGTGATCGAACCACAACGTCACGAACTGAAACGGCGTTAACGTCGCAGCCGTGGCAAGCGTGGGGATTAACCGAAAGCGACTGGCGTCAGTACGAAAACATCATGGCGGGACCGCGCGGTATCTGGACACCGAATATCAGTCCTGTCTCCGCACTCGGTGTCCATGCCAAGACTGACGTTGAGCGCATGCGCTATGCGGAAATTGCGGCACGACAAGATTGGAATCGGCTGATGGCCGAACGTGCCTGGTACCTCACCTATGAAACGGCGAAAGAGAGAATCTTTGCGCCCAAGTTGGCGGCGTTGCTTGCTGACCAGCCGACGTTGATGCAAGTGCAGTCCCATGACCGACTGGTGCTGTTTACCGATGACCAATGCAATCCGACGTGTCGCCGTGTCTTGTCGCATGTGATGAGCATCGGTGCATCACTGGATATTTATTTTGTCGGCACATCTGACCGCGCCGTGATAACCCAATGGGCAAAAACAAACAACATTGCACCGGAGAAAGTGAACGCGACGAAGCAAGTGACGTTGAACGTTGACACCGGGTTTTTTCAGCGCATCGCGATTGACACAACCTTGCCGCAATTATTTCGCCGAGACAATGGGCAGAAACAATTAACGGAGGTGCGCCTGTGAGACGTTTCCTCATCACTCTCGCGCTTCTGTTGTCGTCCGCAGCCCAGGCGTTGACGCAACTCGAGATTCCTGGTGCATACAAATATTTTGCAGAAAAATACCAAGTGCCCGCCGATGTATTGTTTGCGGTGTGTCTACAGGAATCCGGAAAACGGTGGCAAGACAAACATCTGCCATGGCCCTGGACATTGAACATCGCCGGTAAGGGCGCGTACTACGACACACCGGCTGATGCACACCACCAGTTATTGCAAGTCATCAACGGTGGCAGCTGCCGGGTCGACATTGGTTTGTGCCAGGTTCACTGGTGTGCGCATAAGAAAAACTTTACCGCGCCCGTCCAGCTACTCAATCCCTACATCAATTTGGCGTATGCCGCGAAGTTAATTCGCAGCGAGTATGACTACACGCAGCGCAAGGGTAATCCGGACTGGTGGATTGCAGTGGGCCGCTACCACTCGCCAGGCAATCCCAAACTCGCCAGCCAGTATCGTGAGCGCGTGAAAGCCCGTTGGCAACGTCGCCAACACGCCATGTCGACCTTGACCGCGTCCATTGATACGCCTGTGCCGCAGGAGGCCGAATAATGAACCTCGCGGTGCTTAGTGCTTTGCTGTTCGGTCTCGCTGCCAATATCGCGATGGCACAGCCGATTGTGTTAGCCGACTTCGGGGGTAAGCCGCTGCCCTGGACACAGGATTTGCACGCGGGCTCTGTACCGCCGATCCCCTTGAAGCGCATCCAGTTTACACCAGCATACCCCATTCGCACCGTCGGTATGCGTCCGGGCTCAGTACATAAAAAAGTGCTGCCGACGGCCGCTGCAATGCCCATCTTTGTTGTCGGGTACGACAGCCAATCATTCGCGTGGCTGCACCACAACAAACAACATTTACTAAATACCGGTGCGCACGGTTTTGTTGTGAATGTCGCAACCTCACAGCAGTTTGCACGCTTACAGGAATATGCCGCACCGATCACCTTGTCGCCGGTGAACGGCGATGATTTTCACCAGCATTTGGGGCTGACCCGTTATCCGTTTTTGATCATTGGTAATGAGGTGATGCAATGAGATTCTTGATCAGCATGATGTTACTTGCGCTCACGTTAAATAGCGTCGCCGACTCGCGTGTTGATCACGTGACCGATGCGGAGCGTTTGGCATTAACAGAATTGATTCGTCAGCTCGATGCAACCCTCGCATTGATTGAACAGGCCGAGCACAACCAATCGGCGGACACACGTTTTCCCCTGGATTATGACCAGCTGCGTAGTGACATTGGATTAATTCGCGACGGTGTATCTCGGCACTTGGCGAAGCCTGTCCGCTCCCCACGGCGTGTGCCGTTGTTGGACGGGGAATACTCACATCGATGAGCGTCCTGGATCGCTTTCGTGACGTCACCGGTTATGAGGCCGCGTATTTCTATGGTGGATGTGCGTTCTTTGTCGCGGTCATCCTGGGCTACCTGCTATTCGTGACAGTAAAGGGGGCGTGGATACGACTGCAAGCAGAGGAAATGAAGGCAGGGGACATGGTGAACACCATCGCCCGCGCGATCGTTTTGTTGATGTTTTTTATTTGGTTAATGTCTTGAGGGTTACATGTAATGAATTCATCGTTAAAGCCAGCAACTGACAGTCGCGTTATTTTGTTCTGTCTCTTTGCCGCAATAGTCATCGTCGTCTTTTTCTTGCCGATAGGTGCGGAAGCCCAGCCACCACTGCCTAATGTTTTACCGGACGGGGTGGATGCGGATGATGACGACCCAGTCAATATGCTCGTTCAGATCATCAAGTATATCGTCGCCGTTGTGTTGTGGCTTGGTGTTCTCTACGCCGGGTTGAAAGTTATATGGGAAGCCATAGGTGACATTCGGGATGCCAAGAACGGTGACACCAAATGGATCGCCGCAGGAAAGTCTATTGCCAGCGGCATTTTTCTCTTCTTGGTCGTGCTGGCCATCGCGCTGTGGTTGACGAACCAATTTTTAGTGTAATTGGTATCCACGAATGAAACCTGAACACTCTGAAAACCAACTTGCCGATGCACTGACAGATGAGCCCGTGATTTTTATGGGGTGCACAACGACAGAGATCCTGACGCTTGTCGTGATCAACATTGGCATCGCATCAGTAGTCGGTATTCTTGTGGCAATTGCCAGTCTGGCGATCTCATCCAGTCTGGCGATCATTCTGGGTTCCGGTCTTTTCTTTGGTGGAGCGTTTGGTTTAACCATGTTCGCGCTGGGTCGGCTGCAATCCATCAAAGAACAACACGGCGATCACTATTACAAAGAGTGGATTCATCTGGTGATGTCCGAGCTGGGTTTTGCCGATAAAGTTCTTAACGAATCCGCGCGCTATTCACGGGGCCGAAGTTTATGAGCCGCATCCGTAATGCACTGACGGCGCGCGAACGCCTCGCGTGGTATCTGCTCATGGTAATCGTCGTGTTGGCCATCGTTCTCATACATGCACATTGGCAGCTCGCGACCGTGCAGAAGAAATTCAAACTGCACGTGCCACCGGATGTATCGCAGGGAGCCTTGCTAACACCCGATATGCCGGGTCACGCCAGTGTGTACATGTACACGCATTACATTTGGCGATCGCTCAATACCTGGCGCGAATCCGGCGTGAAAGAGTACTTGCCCGCAATCGACGCGTTCGCCTGCTACGTCTCGCCAGATTTCCTGAAATGGTTGAAGGCGGATCAGAAACGCGAATCGTCCGCAGGCAATCTGGCACGGACGCGCGAATTGTCCACGGTCAATTTTTACGAGGACAAATTCGTCAAGCCGGCCGGCAACGGCACCTGGTATGTCTGGTTAGACATGTCATTAGAAGAGCGGGTATCCGG
>NZ_JBPYCU010000036.1:0-5555 GCF_051846955.1 Cellvibrio sp. ARAG 10.3 | reverse complement strand
TTTGCTTGCCAAGAAACAAATGATGCGTATAATTCGCATCCCACGGTTGGAGGCGCTGCCCTCGCCGGTTCTTTAACAGATCGATCAAGCAATGCGTGTGGGCACTTGCGGGATAGTCGGCGACAGCAAGATTATCAAATGCAAGTGACCCGACAATTCATACGAATGATGTTACGTTCACGAGTATTTGAGCAAAATTTAAGTGGTGTCAGCGGTATCGGCACCATGCAAGATTTAAACTGAAGAGTTTGATCATGGCTCAGATTGAACGCTGGCGGCAGGCCTAACACATGCAAGTCGAGCGCGAAAGGTCTTCGGGCTGAGTAAAGCGGCGAACGGGTGAGTAACGCGTGGGAATCTGCCCAGTAGTGGGGGACAACAGCCGGAAACGGCTGCTAATACCGCATACGCCCTACGGGGGAAAGGGGGGGATCTTCGGACCTCTCGCTATTGGATGAGCCCGCGTCGGATTAGCTAGTTGGTGGGGTAAAGGCCTACCAAGGCGACGATCCGTAACTGGTCTGAGAGGATGATCAGTCACACTGGAACTGAGACACGGTCCAGACTCCTACGGGAGGCAGCAGTGGGGAATATTGGACAATGGGGGAAACCCTGATCCAGCCATGCCGCGTGTGTGAAGAAGGCCTTCGGGTTGTAAAGCACTTTCAGTGGGGAGAAAGGTGATTCACCTAATACGTGAGTTAATTGATGTTACCCACAGAAGAAGCACCGGCTAACTCCGTGCCAGCAGCCGCGGTAATACGGAGGGTGCAAGCGTTAATCGGAATTACTGGGCGTAAAGCGCACGTAGGCGGTTAGTTAAGCTAGCTGTGAAATCCCCGGGCTTAACCTGGGAATTGCAGTTAGAACTGGCTAGCTAGAGTATGGTAGAGGGGTGTGGAATTTCAGGTGTAGCGGTGAAATGCGTAGATATCTGAAGGAACACCAGTGGCGAAGGCGACACCCTGGACCAATACTGACGCTGAGGTGCGAAAGCGTGGGGAGCAAACAGGATTAGATACCCTGGTAGTCCACGCCGTAAACGATGTCTACTAGCCGTTGGGGTCCTTGAGGCCTTAGTGGCGCAGCTAACGCACTAAGTAGACCGCCTGGGGAGTACGGTCGCAAGATTAAAACTCAAATGAATTGACGGGGGCCCGCACAAGCGGTGGAGCATGTGGTTTAATTCGACGCAACGCGAAGAACCTTACCAGGTCTTGACATCCAGAGAACTTTCCAGAGATGGATTGGTGCCTTCGGGAGCTCTGAGACAGGTGCTGCATGGCTGTCGTCAGCTCGTGTCGTGAGATGTTGGGTTAAGTCCCGTAACGAGCGCAACCCTTGTCCCTAGTTGCCAGCGCGTAATGGCGGGAACTCTAGGGAGACTGCCGGTGACAAACCGGAGGAAGGTGGGGACGACGTCAAGTCATCATGGCCCTTACGACCTGGGCTACACACGTGCTACAATGGGCAGTACAAAGGGTTGCCAAGCCGCGAGGTGGAGCTAATCCCATAAAACTGTTCGTAGTCCGGATTGGAGTCTGCAACTCGACTCCATGAAGTCGGAATCGCTAGTAATCGTAAATCAGAATGTTACGGTGAATACGTTCCCGGGCCTTGTACACACCGCCCGTCACACCATGGGAGTGGGTTGCACCAGAAGTAGCTAGTCTAACCGCAAGGGGGACGGTTACCACGGTGTGATTCATGACTGGGGTGAAGTCGTAACAAGGTAGCCCTAGGGGAACCTGGGGCTGGATCACCTCCTTAAACGATATCGCCACTCTTCTGTAAGTGCTCACACGCATTGCTTGATCAACTGGATTAGCAGTGAAGTCACATCTGCAAGCTACAAGCCATTAAGCGGCAAGCGCAGCTCAAGCAACCTTGATGCTTAACTTGCAGCTTGACGATTTAAAGGCCTGTAGCTCAGCTGGTTAGAGCGCACCCCTGATAAGGGTGAGGTCGGCAGTTCAAGTCTGCCCAGGCCTACCAAATTTCCGTCCATCTGCTTGACGAAAATTCCCGATACGGGGCTATAGCTCAGCTGGGAGAGCGCCTGCCTTGCACGCAGGAGGTCTGCGGTTCGATCCCGCATAGCTCCACCACTTCACTGTTAATAAGAAGAAGTCAGTCACTTGCTGTCTTGATTGTCGAGCAATCGATGATAGGTAAAAGAAAGCAACTGACTGGTTTTTACGCCAGATGTTCTTTAACAAGGTGGAATGTAAAGTTAAAAATTGCTGATTATGGGCGATTGTGTATCTCTACACAAAAGTCCGGCGATCATACTCATGTAAACTTTGCGAAAGCAAAGTCTTGATAATCGTTAAGCAGTCGCTTGTGTTATATGGTCAAGCGACTAAGCGCACACGGTGGATGCCTAGGCAGTTGGAGGCGATGAAGGACGTAGGAGCCTGCGAAAAGGTTAGGGGAGCCGGCAAACATGCTTTGATCCTAACATGTCCGAATGGGGAAACCCACTTACCATAAGGTAGGTATCCTGTACTGAATACATAGGTGCAGGAAGCGAACCCGGGGAACTGAAACATCTAAGTACCCGGAGGAAAAGAAATCAACCGAGATTCCCTTAGTAGCGGCGAGCGAACGGGGACCAGCCCTTAAGTTATCTTTACTTTAGTGGAACGCTCTGGAAAGTGCGGCGATACAGGGTGATAGCCCCGTACACGAAAAGGTATAGATGATGAAATCGAGTAGGACGGGACACGTGTTATCCTGTCTGAACATGGGGGGACCATCCTCCAAGGCTAAATACTCCCAACTGACCGATAGTGAACCAGTACCGTGAGGGAAAGGCGAAAAGAACCCCTGTGAGGGGAGTGAAATAGATCCTGAAACCGTGTGCGTACAAGCAGTCGGAGCACCTTCGTGGTGTGACGGCGTACCTTTTGTATAATGGGTCAGCGACTTATTGTCAGTGGCAAGGTTAACCGAATAGGGGAGCCGTAGCGAAAGCGAGTCTTAATAGGGCGTTCAGTCGCTGGCAATAGACCCGAAACCCGGCGATCTATCCATGTGCAGGTTGAAGGTGAGGTAACACTTACTGGAGGACCGAACCCACGTCTGTTGAAAAAGACGGGGATGACGTGTGGATAGGGGTGAAAGGCTAATCAAGCCGGGAGATAGCTGGTTCTCCCCGAAAGCTATTTAGGTAGCGCGTCATGTCTCACCCTCGGGGGTAGAGCACTGTTTGGGCTAGGGGGTCATCCCGACTTACCAACCCCATGCAAACTACGAATACCGAGGAGTGCAATCATGGCAGACAGACGGCGGGTGCTAACGTCCGTCGTCAAGAGGGCAACAACCCAGACCGCCAGCTAAGGTCCCCAATACCAGTTAAGTGGGAAACGATGTGGGAAGGCTTAGACAGCTAGGAGGTTGGCTTAGAAGCAGCCATCCTTTAAAGAAAGCGTAATAGCTCACTAGTCGAGTCGGCCTGCGCGGAAGATGTAACGGGGCTAAAACTGGTAACCGAAGCTGCGGATGCAACTTGTTGCATGGTAGGGGAGCGTTCTGTAAGCCGTTGAAGGTGAGTTGAGAAGCTTGCTGGAGGTATCAGAAGTGCGAATGCTGACATGAGTAACGATAAGGGGAGTGAAAAACTCCCCCGCCGGAAGACCAAGGGTTCCTGTCCAACGCTAATCGGGACAGGGTTAGTCGGCCCCTAAGGCGAGGGCGAAAGCCGTAGTCGATGGGAAACAGGTTAATATTCCTGTACCTCTTTTTACTGCGATGGGGGGACGGAGAAGGCTAGGCCAGCACGGCGTTGGTTGTCCGTGTTTAAGGTGGTAGGCTGAGATCCTAGGCAAATCCGGGATCTTAAGGCCGAGAACTGATGACGAGTGTTCCTCGGAACACGAAGTGGTTGATGCCATGCTTCCAAGAAAAGCCTCTAAGCTTCAGGTAAAAAGAGACCGTACTCGAAACCGACACAGGTGGTCAGGTAGAGAATACCAAGGCGCTTGAGAGAACTCGGGTGAAGGAACTAGGCAAAATGGCACCGTAACTTCGGGAGAAGGTGCGCTGCTGGCGGTGAAGGACTTGCTCCGTAAGCTGCTGGCAGTCGAAGATACCAGGCCGCTGCAACTGTTTATTAAAAACACAGCACTCTGCAAACACGTAAGTGGACGTATAGGGTGTGACGCCTGCCCGGTGCCGGAAGGTTAATTGATGGGGTTAGCTTCGGCGAAGCTCTTGATCGAAGCCCCGGTAAACGGCGGCCGTAACTATAACGGTCCTAAGGTAGCGAAATTCCTTGTCGGGTAAGTTCCGACCTGCACGAATGGCGTAATGATGGCGGCGCTGTCTCCACCCGAGACTCAGTGAAATTGAAATCGCGGTTAAGATGCCGTGTTCCCGCGGCTAGACGGAAAGACCCCGTGAACCTTTACTGTAGCTTTGCACTGAACTTTGAACCTACTTGTGTAGGATAGGTGGGAGGCTTTGAAGTTGGGACGCTAGTCCCAATGGAGCCGTCCTTGAAATACCACCCTGGTATGTTTGAGGTTCTAACGTAGACCCGTAATCCGGGTTGCGGACAGTGTATGGTGGGCAGTTTGACTGGGGCGGTCTCCTCCCAAAGAGTAACGGAGGAGCACGAAGGTTGGCTAATCCTGGTCGGAAATCAGGAGGTTAGTGTAATGGCACAAGCCAGCTTGACTGCGAGACTGACACGTCGAGCAGGTACGAAAGTAGGTCATAGTGATCCGGTGGTTCTGTATGGAAGGGCCATCGCTCAACGGATAAAAGGTACTCCGGGGATAACAGGCTGATACCGCCCAAGAGTTCACATCGACGGCGGTGTTTGGCACCTCGATGTCGGCTCATCACATCCTGGGGCTGAAGCCGGTCCCAAGGGTATGGCTGTTCGCCATTTAAAGTGGTACGCGAGCTGGGTTTAGAACGTCGTGAGACAGTTCGGTCCCTATCTGCCGTGGGCGTTGGAGATTTGAGAAGAGTTGTTCCTAGTACGAGAGGACCGGAATGAACGAACCTCTGGTGTTCGGGTTGTCATGCCAATGGCACTGCCCGGTAGCTATGTTCGGACGGGATAACCGCTGAAAGCATCTAAGCGGGAAGCCTCCTTCAAGATGAGATCTCCCTGAGGCTTTAAGCCTCCTGAAGAGCCGTTGAAGACTACGACGTTGATAGGTCAGGTGTGGAAGCGCTGCGAGGCGTTGAGCTAACTGATACTAATTGCTCGTGCGGCTTGACCATATAACAGAATCGATTGGTTAACGATTGAGTGATCCGGACTTTTACGAGATACCGACACATCGCTGTAACAGCAACGACTTTACATCCACCACCCTATTTGAAGAGCTACAGCGCACCGACTGGTGGTAAGACTGGAATCCTTCATACCGCTTTGCTTGACGATCATAGCGAGTTGGAACCACCTGATCCCATACCGAACTCAGAAGTGAAACGACTTAGCGCCGATGGTAGTGTGGGGTTTCCCCATGTGAGAGTAGGTCATCGTCAAGCTCTTAATCCCGAGCCCCGTCTGTATACACAGGCGGGGCTTTTTCTTT
>NZ_JBPYCU010000035.1:0-6667 GCF_051846955.1 Cellvibrio sp. ARAG 10.3 | reverse complement strand
TTTGCCGGCATGGGCACCCTGGCCGCCGATCACAATATTGTTGGCCGGGTGTTTTTTAGCGGTAACGGCCGCGGCATCTTCTTCACGCATTAATACGCATGTGCTCGCCTGTGTTCATCCTGAGAGGGTGAGCACAGGTGAGGCTTTTTATGGCTGGTCATTTCAATATCCCGCTAAATGTATCAACCAAAAAGCATCACCGTTATTTATGCAGCCTCTTCATCAGAAAAAAAGCGAACAACGAATGAAATATAGTACACAGCTCAGTGGTATTTTTTTGCTCAGCAGCCTTGCAGTATCGATAGCGGCAAACGCAGCAGACTCCATTTCACTTTATAAAACCAAGCCCCTTAAAGACTCACACATTTATGTAGAAAGCGCAGGGCAGCAACAGAAATTCGATGGTGTATCCACGGTTACACCCACAGGTGATGTTCAGCTACAGACTAGCAGTAAAAAAAAGACGTCTGATGCGCTGACGTTTAACTGGAAGGATACCTGGTATTCCAGCATGACACTGGAAACAGGTGCGCCGTTAAACCTGGCGGCGATCATGCAAACAGGCGTGATGGCGCTGGATGTAAAAATTGATACGCTCGATAAAGGCGGCATTTCTTTTAAAATGAAATGCACATCCGACAATTGTAATCGCGTAGTACCGTTTACCATGGCAGCGCGAGCGCTACGCGACAAAGGTTGGAATAAAGTCTACGTACCATTAACGTGCTTCCTGCAAGACCAGGACGACTTCAGCGCAACCACCACCCCTTTCGCCCTGGACGTCGGTGGCGAGGGTGGCGTGTCTATCGCGAATATTGAACTACTCGCAAAGGCTCCCCCAAAAGCGGATTTGCTTGAATGCCCCGATTACAAAACGGCTTCGATCACACCGGATATGTTAAATGAATGGTGGTCCATCGATTGGTGGTTACCACGTCACGAACAAAAACGGCGAGAAGCAAAAGCAATTGCCGATAAAGGCGGAAAAATCGATCTATTGTTTATTGGCGATTCAATTACCCAAGGCTGGGAAAACGAAGGCGCGCCAGTCTGGGAAAAACATTACGCTGATCGCAACGCGTTCGCCATTGGATTCGGTGGTGATCGAACCGAAAACGTATTATGGCGCTTGCAGCATGGTGCGGTGGAGAATATGTCACCACAACTGGTGGTGATGATGATTGGCACCAACAATACCGGCCACCGTCACGAACAACCCGCCTATACCGCCGCAGGCATTAAAAAATTACTGACCGAACTGCACCAGCGCTTACCCGAATCAAAAGTGCTGTTGTTGGCTATTTTCCCGCGCGACGAGCAACCTGATGGTGGTTTGCGCCAGATCAATAATGGCGTAAATGAAATAATTAAACACTATGCAGACAACAAGCGCGTATTTTTTGCAGATATCAATGCGGTATTTTTAACGCAAGAAGGTGTCTTGCCAAAAGAAATTATGCCTGACTTGCTGCACCCCAATGAAAAAGGCTACAGCCTTTGGGCAGAGGCGCTTGAACCGCACCTGCAAAAACTATTGAAGTGAATTTACACCCTGCCCTTTTAGCGGAGTCAATATGTCTCGATTACTGATGATAATTTTTATTTTATTAAGCAAGTCAGTGGCCGCCGCGCCAGATCCGAATTTCCACATCTACCTGATGTTCGGGCAGTCCAACATGGAAGGTGCTGCCCCCATCGAGGCTCAGGACAGAGTCATTAATGAGCGTGTCATGGTGATGGCAAATCTGGACTGTACTAATCTGGATAGAACCTATGGCAACTGGTATGTTGCGTCTCCACCGTTAAATCGATGCTGGAGCGGCTTGGGGCCGGGTGATTATTTTGGCAAGACCATGGCCGACAACATGCCAAGCACAGTCACCATAGGGCTTGTGCCAGGCGCCATCTCCGGAACAGCGATTGAGCTTTATCAAAAATCAGCACCTATCGGGCGCAATGGACAAGATATCCCGCCACAATTTAATGGCGGTTACGCCTGGCTGTTGGATATGGCTAAAAAAGCGCAAGAGGCTGGAGTCATCAAAGGCATTATATTTCATCAGGGCGAAAGTGATACCTCAGATCCGTTATGGAAACACCAGGTTCATGAAATCGTGACTGATTTACGTCAAGACCTCGGCATAGGAGACGTCCCCTTTCTAGCGGGTGAGTTACTTTATGCTGATTATCAGTCCTGTTGCCATTGGCATAACACCGAAATCAATTTATTGCCGGGTTTAATCAACAATGCCTATGTTGTTTCTGCAATGGGCTTACCTGGACTTGATGCGGCTCACTTTACATCGGAATCCTATCGGGAGCTTGGCTTCCGCTACGCAACACTAATGCGAGAAAAGATCGACATATCCTCATCGAGTTCGAGCTCAATTTCAAGTTCGAGCTCAATTTCAAGCTCAACTTCAAGTTCAAGCTCAACTTCAAACCCAAGCTCAAGTTCAAATCCAAACTCGAGTTCGGCATCATCCGAAACGAACAACAGCTCAAGTTCGGGCGGTGGTGGCGGATCAATTCATAGCTCTCCATTGATAACATTATTGCTAATCGTTTTTTTATTTAGATCAGGAAGAAGAAATGCTAAATATAAATCCTGCGAATGAATCAAATTTTTCAATACTAACAAAACGACTTTATCGAGCAGGATTATGTGTTCTACTTCTGGCAAACCCACTTTGCCATGCTCGGGAGATCGCGCTGACATTCGACGATGCACCAACTCCTGACTCGGCCTTGATGACTGGCGATGAGAGAACAACCCGATTAATTGCTGCCTTGCAGCGTGCCAAGGTGCCGGATGCTTTATTCTTTGTTAAAGCCGATGGCATAAACAAAGATACGCAGAAACGCCTTGATCAGTACGCAGCGGCTGGTTTTCACATTGCCAATCACAGCTACAGCCATCAAGCGGCTAGCGCCCTCGGCCATAGTAATTATATGGCCGATGTAAAGCATGCTCACCTGCTACTAAAAAGCCAGAAAAACGTTTTGCCGTACCACCGTTTCCCCTATTTGGATTGCGGAAAGGATAAATCATCAATTTTGTCGATCCAGCAATCCCTGTCAGACATGGGATATAAAGACGGATACATAACAATCTCTAACTATGATTGGCACATCAGCACCCTGCTTTCCGGTGCAACCAAGGATAATAAAAGGATTAATTATGATAATGCCAGGAAATTTTATGTAGCAACCCTGTATGACGCTATCGAATTTTATGATGGCATTGCAAAAGAAACGCTCGGGCGGTCACCCAAGCACGTACTGTTGCTGCACGAGAACGATGCTGCGGCCTTGTTTGTTGGTGACCTGGTTTCTCATTTGCGCAGCAAAGGGTGGAAAATTATTTCGCCTCAAGAAGCTTATGAAGACCCTATCTCCCGCGATGTGAGTAATATTTCCTACCACCACCAAAACAGAGTATCTGCAATAGCCGGGCATTCAGGTGTCCCCGAAGATAAGTTGCACCATGTATCTGAAGATGTCTCCTATTTGAATAAAGCTTTTGTTGCTGCGGGCATAGCGTTTTGACTTCGCGGAAATGTGTTTTAACATCTTCTTGCACAAGAGCTTCCAGACTCCTCCGCTGAACTAATACAAATTTTAATTTTTATTGCTCTTAAAGAATTCTGTCACTCATTTTCCAATTATTGTTAATGGTTCAGGTGCTCAATGCGCTAACGTTAAACGGCCTGTATTCACTTCTAATAAAACGTCAGGCGTGTCGCCATGGGCGCTGGACCTTAGGGTACGCGTAAACAAGAGCTTTTGCAGAAAATAACGATAACCTGCATCTCTCCACCTCATGGTTACCAATCCCACCAAACCTTTTCGGGGGCCACATGCGGTTCATTATCAGACTTTCATTCTTCTTCGCCTTTTATGCATGCATATCATCGTCCTTTGCTCAAAGTCATTGCGGCAGTGGCGGTGGCGCTACAGTTTGTCTTTCTGCGAGCGGGTCGACCAATAGTATTGATCTCACCTGGACTGTTACAGGTACGGTCAGCAGAATCGAGGTGTACAGAGACACAGACAGCAACCCAACTGGAAGAGCAAGAATAGCAACACTACATAAAGCGGCTTTAGGTTATGTAGATACCTCGGCTGTTGCTGGAACCCAGTATTGGTACTGGATTAAATTTTCAGCCAGTGGTGCATGGCACAACTCTGCTGCAGCCACTGCAACACGTTCGGTCGTTGTGACTTGCCCAACCCCCAGCGTCATCCCCTATGTGCAACTGGGGGGGACCTGGAGCCAAACGGGAACCGCCACTGTTGCTTCTGGTGATTCGCTGATATTAGGGCCTCAGCCCATTGCTGATGGTAAATGGGTCGAAGGCACATGGACCTGGAGTGGATGCGGCACAAGTGGCAATTCACGGGAACAGTTTTTTACCCCATCCACGAGTTGCACAGCATCTGCTGTTTTCACCGATACCTGCGACCAAAAGGCCAGTTACAGTTTTAAAATTACCACAGCGGCCAAGTGGACCAACGTGAAATACGGTGGCGGTGGCTATGTTCCCGGTTTGGTATTTCATCCCACTACGCCGGATCTCCTTTATGCACGCACCGATATTGGCGGAGCTTATCGCTGGGATGCATCGGCAACTACCTGGGTGCCTTTGACCGACGGTTTCGATGTGAAGGAAGCCTCCCACCAAGGTGCTGAAAGTATTGCCCTGGATCCAACCGACGACAGACGCGTTTACATGACCACGGGCGTTACCGCGAACAGCCTGTCCAACCTTGGGCGCTTGTACATATCCACTGATCGTGGCGATAACTGGCAGTTTGTCGATCTGCCATTCCCGGTGGGTTCCAACAATAGAGGTCGTGCGATTGGTGAACGCCTGATGGTGGATCCTAACAATCCATCCATCCTGTTCTATGGTTCGCGTACCGCCGGTTTGTGGAGGAGTGGTGATCATGGTCAGAGCTGGCAGCAAGTGCAATCCTTATCAACGCTGAGAATGAGCCAGTCACAGATTAGCGACAATGAGGGCGGCACCCCAATCGGTGTGCAGCAAGTCATTTTTGACACGGCCACCACAGGAAGCGGCAGTGCAACGCAAACCATCTATACCGCTGTTGCGCCTGACTATGCCGCCCTGGCCGGCCTGAGCCACAGTGTGTTCAAGTCAACTAATGGCGGCGCCAGCTGGACGGGTGTGAATACACCGGTGCAGGGGTATCACGTTCCTCACTGGGTGCGAGCTGAAGATGGGATGATGTATGTCGCATTCACCAAAACTACCGGCCCAGGTGCAGATGGTCCGGCGGCTCTTTACAAATTTGATGGCATCAACTGGACCTTGCTCAAGAGTTATGAAAAAACCGAATGGACCAACTACGGCATAGGCGGTGTTTCAGTTTACGGCACGGGTTCATCCACCCGTATTGTCCTGGGCATCACCAACTCTTGGGGCGACTGGGAAGGTAAACCGACCGTACAAATTTCTGACAACGCAGGAGTCACCTGGCGCGAAATAGGCTCGTCTACGCCACGCATACCCTCTAACGAGGCTTTCACCGGTTGGCTGGATGACATTGAGATTAACCCGGGCAATCCTGAGCATATTTTCATAGTGCATAGTGGCGGTGTATGGGAAACCAAAAACGCCTCTGCGACCAAGCCAACCTGGAGTGAAAGAGTTGACGGCATCGAAGAGGTTGCCACTCTGGCACTTATGACACCGCCTCCTGGGGCTTCCTATAGCTTATTAAATAGCTCGGGAGACGTAGGCACGCTGGTTCATACCGATCTGGCGGTTAAGCCGACCCGCAATACAGGGACGAGCTTCAAGAATGGCCTGAGTACCGACATGGCATGGGAGACCCCTTCCTACATCGTAACTATAGGCAGTAAGCATTGGGGTGGCGCAAATCCAGGTGCCTTCTATTCAACCGACTCAGGCGTTACCTGGAATACCTTTGCCTCGCTTCATCCGCAAGGGCTGACTAATCAAGAGGATTTTTCCAGCTTGGCGGTGATGAAAGCCAATCATGCGATCTGGGCGCCCAGCAATTCAGTTCCTGCCTATACCACCAATAACGGTGGTAGTTGGCACTATACCGACCTGCCCGTTCTGCCGGAGGGCTGGGGGCGCAGCTATCGTTTGGCCGCCGATCGCAAAAACGCCAACAAGGTATATGCCTACGATTCGGGCGGCGGTTGGTGGGGGCCTGCACCCAAATTCTTCTACTCAACAGACGGTGGCCAAACTTTCACTGTCAGCAGTCAGTTCAGCAGCCTCAGTGCGCGCCCCGAGTTTTTTGGTACCGCCTCTATGGCGGTGAACCCGAACGCCGAAGGCCATATTTGGTTGGTTGATGGCCACAGTATTTACCGTTCATTCGACTCGGGTATTACCTGGACCAAACTGAACGCCGCCGCATCCCTCTGGGGTTCCAATTCACAAACGCCTGAGGTCTTTGGCGCAACCTCAATCGCGCTGGGTAAAGCACCGGCCGGCGCGGCTTATTCTGCGTGGGTGTATGTCGTTGGTGTGATTGATGGTGTGTGGGGCCTGCACCGTTCCGAGGATGGAGGCAACAGCTGGACGCGGATCAATGACGACAAACACCAGTTTGCCGGCATGGGCACCCTGGCCGCCGATCACAATATTGTTGGCCGGGTGTTTTT
>NZ_JBPYCU010000034.1:0-11322 GCF_051846955.1 Cellvibrio sp. ARAG 10.3 | reverse complement strand
TACGATCCAAAGCTTGGACGCTTTTTGCAGACTGATCCGATTTTTTACGCAGACCAGATGAATATGTATGCGTATGTGGGAAATGATCCGGTTAATAAAATTGATCCTACTGGTATGTGGGGTATGTTGCCTGAAAACTATCAAAATATTAAATCTATGCATGGTTACGGGATTCCAGGCGTACTCAGGCCGACGCAAACCCCCAGCTTTAGTAAAGTCTCTGGAGGTGCATCCTTTGTTACAGGTACTGCTTCTGTAGTTTGTATAGCGCTGTGCCTTCCAGCTTCACCAGCGTTAGTCTATATATCTGCCACAACGGGTGTTGCGTCAGCAGTCACCAGTGATAACCCAGGTAAAGAATTAGCTAAAGAAGCAGTAACTCTTGGTGTCGGCAGAAAAATTGATGGAGTGGCAGAGGCAGTTAAAGCAATCAAAAATCTGGATGAAGCGGGTAGTAAAATAGTTGATGCAGCAGCAGGCATTTCGGACATAGGGGTTAATCAAAGTGTGGATAACATGATGAGTAATTCAGTCAGTACAAATGGTAATTCAACCAATGCTTCAGGCAATAGTGATCAGGGAATGAGCTCTGGGATTGTAAGAATTTGTGGTGGCATGGGCGCAGAGAAAGGTGGCTGCAATGATTAACAACATAATTTTTAAGTGACATTCATGTTTCACAGACCTCGTTTAATTAAGATATATACCAGCAGGGAATATGTGTACATGCTGCGATCTGTTTTTATAATGATTGCTGCATATTTTTCCACAGAGATTTACGAAATATTAGAAAATGGATTGCTTATTTCCCGCGGCAACATGTATTCGAGGCGAGATGAGCCTATATTTTTCTGGATGGGAGTTGTTTATTACTTTTCTTTAATGGCAGCAAATGTTTACTTTGTTTTTGTATTTAGAGTTGGAAAAAATGAAAAACTAGAACAGGAGGAAAGCTCAGCCACAAGTGATTCTACTGATATAGAAAAAATAAAGGAAATTAATGAATCTGATACATTAAAAAAATAACCTCGTCCCCCCATTAATGGACAGCCGCTCGGATACGATACGAACGGCAACCTCATCAATGACGGCTCAACCATTTACACCATACGATGGAAATCGTCTGGTGGCGACCTCGGGGGCTAACGCGTCCAGTTTTCAATACGATCCGCTGGGGCGCTTGCATCAGTCGACGATAAATGGGTGTTGTCACTCAATTTTGTATGACGGCGATGCGCTTGTTGGCGAATACAACAACGCCGGCACATTGACTCGCCGTTACATTCACGGCGACCAAGTGGATGAGCCCTGGGTTCAATACACCACCAATAGTACGGCCTCTTCCTATCGTAGTTATCTGCATGCGAATCATCAGGGCAGCGTTATTGCGCATTCCAATAGTTCGGGTGCTGCAACACAAAAGCTATCCTATGACAGTTTTGGGATTCCCAAATCCACCAGTTTGGATCGCTTTGGTTATACGGGACAAATCTGGTTTAAAGAGCTGGGGTTGTTTCATTACAAGGCGCGGATGTAGGATCCGAAGCTTGGACGCTTTTTGCAGACTGATCCGATTTTTTACGCAGGTCATATGAATAAGTATGCGTATGTGGGAAATGATCCGGTAAACATGACGGACCCGACGGGGATGTATGGATATTGGCCTGGGATGGAAGAAATGCAGCAGACTGCGGAAGCGAATGGTCATGCTGAAGTGGCAAGAACGGTCATCATAACGGGCGCAACATCGGCTGTTGATGGCGGTTTGGGGGGAATGTTGCATTTAAGCAGCTTCTGCATACCGAACCTATAGATACAATAAACGATTGGAAAAGTTAGAGAGCGTCTTAAAGGCTGGACGGAAGAGCCTAATAGCAAAAAAACAGGATCCAGATTTCAAGATCCAAATGATAGGTGTGACAGAGTGCGTGTTGATAAAGGTAACCCTGATCATAGTTTGCCTCGGCAAAAAGTTGATCATGTGGTTGAGCAAAAGGTAGGTAAAACCATTGATGCAGAAGGAAAAGAAATCAAGCCAACACCTGAAGCCCTAAAACCTGTTAAAACACCAGAAGCACATATTCCATTAGATGAATGGTTGAAAAGGAGATCTTAAAGATGTCGATTGTATATCCAGATAAATGGGCGGATTTAAGTTATCCTAATATAAGATCTGACCTGCTTCTATTTTTAAAAGAATTATCTGACGTTGGATTTCAAGGTAATTATCTCAATTCGCCAGACACTGCTCATGATCAATTTGATATTGATGAGATATATCATTTCTTTTTTGATGACACAGATCTTGCTGTAGATCCTGAAGGCTGTATTGGCCAAATTCTTTTTGATATTGATGAGGTAAGGGTAATTTCTGGGGTTACTAGTGCTCTAAAAAAATACTAGCTGATTTAGGTGATTCGGGTAAATATAAATTTATTTCTCATCCCTATTGGGAGAGCGTGGTTGATAATGCCTCATGTGCATTAAAAAAATTAGCGAGAGTGGCGTTCCGCTAATAACTTAATAAAAGAGACTGTAGTTAAATCTGTGTAATTGTGTGTCCCTCCCTCCGGTTGGGTTATGATAAACAACTACGAAAGATTTAATTACAGCCTCTCTCCATCAGCGAGGTTGCCGACGATTAAACTCCAACAACGCCTCCGGCCTATCCGTAAACACCCCATCCACCCCCAAGTCCAACATCCACTGCCAGTCCTCTTCATAATTAACGGTATAAACCCAGTTTTTTAAACCGCGACGGCGAGCGTCGTTAATCATGTCTTGGTTTAAAAATCCCAGATGGGTATTGAACGAATAAGCTTTTAATTCATCGCAGCATTGCGCGTAGCTGTAGGGAATGCCTTCTACCAGCACGCCGCGTTTGATGTGCGGTGCGCTTTGCAGCATCTGGAACAGTTGTTGGTGGTCGAAGCTTGATACCAGGTAATGTTCCTGCGTCAGTTGATGGTCCCGTGTAAAAGACGTTAATTGTTCAACCAATACGGGAACGCAGTTCGGGCCTTTGATTTCAATATTGAGCAGGGCACGGTCACCGACAAGCTCCAGTACCTGGCGCAAGGTGGGAACGGGTTCGTCATTTTCGAGTGTCAGCTGGCGGATTTCTGCAAGGGATTTTTCAATCAGCAACCCTTTGCCTTTTAATTGGCGCCCGAGCCGGCGGTCGTGGGTGACGATCAGTTCGCCGCCGATTTGCCAGATGTCGATTTCTACCGCGTCTACGCCCAGCGCAAGGCTGCGGCGAATGGCCTCCAGGCTGTTTTCGGGGCTGGTGTGTTGGTGGTGAATTGGTCCGCCGCGGTGGGCAATGCAAAAAAGTGACGCCATTCCAGCTACCTTCAGGTTAACTAACGCTATACTGCGCAACGCTCAACAGGCTGTTGCAAAACTGGTCCTATGGTAGCAGTAAACCATCCGAGAGTGATCCCGCAAGAGAGTGGCAATTCGATGACAAAATTACTTCTGGTGTTCGGCTGTATCGTTGCGTTTTATCTGGTGTCGTTAATCCTGCACAAGATTATTCGCGAGCGCAGCATCAAGAAAATGTTGGGTGATTTACGGGTGCGTTACGTCACGCGCTTGATGAATATCGGGCTGGTGTTTTGTTGCATTGTGGTGGTGTGTCTGATCCTCGGTTTGGGTTACAGCGAGGTCTCGGTGTTTCTTTCGTCCATCTTCGCGGTAGTCGGCGTTGCCTTGTTTGCCCAGTGGTCAATTCTGAGCAATATCACCGCCAGCATGATTATCTTTTTTGGCTTTCCCTACCGGGTAGGGGACCGCATCAAGATCCTTGATAAAGACGACGACATGAGCGGAATCATCGACGAGATCAGCATGTTCCACGTCATCCTTAAGCGTGAGGATGGCAACATCGTCACCTATCCCAACACGCTGATTCTGCAAAAGGCGGTATTAAAAGTAGAGCATCCATTACCACCGGCAGTCATTGAGGAACATTAAAGCGCAGCTTAAGCCCGTAAGACGTTAACAATGGCCTGACTGACATAGGCCATTTTTTCCGTGGTTAAGCCAGCAACGCTGATGCGGCTGGTATCGGTCATGTAGATGCTGAATTCATTTTTCAGTCGATGCACTTGTTCAACGCTCAAACCCAGAAATGAAAACATGCCGCGTTCGTGGGCGATAAAGCTGAAATCCCGTTCACCCTGTCGCTGATTCAGTGCACTCACCAGTTCCGCGCGCAGGTTCTGGATGCGCTGGCGCATCTGGCCCAGCTCTTCCTGCCACTGCCGGGTCAGTCCGCTGTTGTGCAGGATGATATCCACGATGGCGCTGCCGTGGGCGGGCGGCATAGAGTAGAGGCCGCGCGTAACGCTGAGTAATTGGCTCATGCCTGCATTGGCCTGGGTTTCATTGGCGAACACCAGGCTCAGCGTGCCGGCGCGTTCGCGATACAAACCGAAATTTTTGGAGAACGAGGCTGCGATAATCAGCTCGGGCACCGACTCCGCCAACAGGCGAATACCGTAGGCGTCTTCATCCAGCCCTTCACCAAATCCCTGATACGCCATATCCACGAATGGCACAAAGCCGCGCGTCTGGGCCAGCCGTGCAACCTCCTGCCATTGTTCGCGCGACAGATCCGCGCCGCTGGGGTTGTGGCAGCACGCGTGGAGCAGCACCAGATCGCCGGCGGGCACGTTATTCAGGCAAGCCACCATGGCATCGAAGTCGATGCTGTGGGTAGCGTAGTTGTAGTAAGGATACTCGCGCAGCGTTAAACCGGCACTGCCCAGCAGGGGAATATGGTTGGCCCAGGTCGGCGTGCTCACCCAGGTCGTAGCACCGGGTTTGGCGCGCTGGATAAACTCCGCCGCCACCCGCAAGGCGCCACACCCACCGGGTGTTTGAATGGTGCGAACCCGATTATCCGACACCGCCGTGTGACCGGTCCCATACACTAACCCCACCACCGCGTTGTTAGCACCGGGGTATCCCGCCGGACTGGTATAAGCCTTGGTATTTTCCAGGTTCAGCCGCAACCGCTCTGCCGCCGCCACCGCCGCCATGACCGGCGTCACCCCCGCATCATTTTTATACACCCCCACGCCCAGATCGACTTTGTTCGGGTTGGTATCTTGCTGAAACGCGGCACTCAGGCCAAGGATAGGATCGGCGGGCAGCAAAGGCAGGGATTCAAACATGGTGACTCCGAAACGTTATGGGCGTATGAAAAAGTGGGCTGATTATACGCTCAGGTTTTCGGTTTAACAGGTGCTCAAGGTTACTGTAGCGAAAAAGCTAATTCAGTTTGGGAGGTCATTCAGGAGGAGACATACTAACTAGGGAATGGGTCATGCATGATTGCACGATACAAGTTTGGCGTTAGGGGATTCGTTTCGAAACCCTCAAGTCAGGGATGACTTGAGGGAGCTACAAGGATGTATTCATGCGTTTTCGAAACGAATCCCCTAATGACAAACGAACTACGGAGTACTGTGCTGTTCAGCTCCGCTTGAGCGAAGAATCAATTACAAACCTGGAACTCTACAATGCCACTACCCGACCCAAAGCGCTGCATCGTGTACTTTTCCAGATCAATCAAATAACCATCACCCGCAAGGTTAGCCGTACAACACCCATTACAATCAGAATCTGAACAACCGTCATACACCTTGGCGGTAATCCGACGGCTGCCCTGACGCAGATTAATCGTCTTCATACCCATCCAATTCCAATCCTTCAGGTGCACCGCTGCAATGTTATTTGCCATCACCCAGGACTCCGGTTGCACGCCATTCAAGCCATAGAACTGTCCGGCCCACATACAGCCGTTGTAAAGGATGCATTCATCACTGCCGGGATCGGGGTAGGATTCGTAGTGGGTCAGGTTGGCGCGGTACCAGGTGCTGCCGCAGTCAGGATTGTTAGTGCTGCCAGCCGGGGTGATCTCGATCCAGTTGAAATTCCAGCCGGCTGTTTGGGCAAACACCCCGAGGTTATAGGTGCCGGCATCGATGGTTACGGTTTTGGATACGGTCGTCCAGTTTTGCCATCCGCCGGTAGCGCCGATCTGGAAGGTTCCCAGTTGGATGGCGCCCGCGTTCAAATCCACCGAGGCGGTTGCGCCGGACGGGCTGGCCACGCGCAACTTGACGATGTAGCTGCCGGTGGTCGGAATAGTGAGATTGGTATACGCCAGCCATTCCCCGGTTTCTATCCAGCCGACGTTGTAACCGCCGTTGGTATCGTGGGCGTTTTCGATATCGACATCATCGCTACGGTAAGCACCGCCCGTATTGCCTGGTGTCGTATCGTAGAAATAGGTATAGCTCTCGGCCTGGAACACGACGGCCTGGGCGCTCAGCGACAGCGCAGCCAGTAGTGCACCGGCGCCGAGTGTTAATGTTTTTACCACAGTCATTGGCATGAACCTGAAATGCATTGTTATGACCCTCAGTGTTGTGCGGATGTTATGCAGCCTGTTGCGCGGCAGCAGTGAAAGCGGCAGGTAAAAGCGAATTGTCGTCAGGGGAAAAAGCCCGCGCCTATTCTGGCGCTTCAGGTAAGTCTGCCTGAGCGAGTCGGTCGTGCCAGACACTTTTCTATGAAGGTCAGATACTTTTCTATCAGGGATGACGGGATGCGAGGCGTTTCATAAACCGCCAGTTTAAAAGGCTGCTCAGACGATAAGGGAGGCGATCAGGTATACTCTGCGCCTCGTTTTATCCTAATGCAGGAGCTTTGTCTGACTATGTCGCAGTTCTGGAGTGAGGTGGTGCGCCAACTGGAACCTTATGTGCCCGGTGAGCAGCCGCAGATTGATGGCTTGATCAAACTCAATACCAATGAAAGTCCCTATCCGCCCTCGCCACGGGTGCATGCGGTATTGGATGAAGCGGCCATTGCGCGTTTGCGGTTATATCCCGACCCAAACTCCCGCAGGTTCAAACAGACCTTGGCAGATTACTACGGCGTAACACCGGAAAACGTGTTCGTGGGCAACGGCTCCGATGAAGTGCTGGCATTGTCTTTTATGGCATTTTTCCAGCAGCCTAAACCCTTGCTCTTCCCCGACATCACCTACAGCTTCTACAAAGTCTATTGCCAGTTATTCGGCATCGCGGCCCAAAAAATTCCGTTGCGCGACGACTTCACCATCGACTTCGCCGACTACCCGACGGACAACGGCGGCATTATCTTCCCCAACCCCAATGCCCCCACCGCCATCGGCAAACCGCTCGCGGACATAGAAACGTTACTGCAACGCAATACCCAAACCGTGGTGCTGGTCGATGAAGCCTACATCGACTTTGGCGGCGAAACCGCTGCCTCCCTGGTGAACCGCTACCCCAACCTGTTAGTCGTACAAACCCTCTCCAAATCCCGCGCCCTCGCCGGCATGCGCGTAGGCTTCGCCATCGGCGACAAACAACTGATCGAAGGCCTGGACCGCGTCAAAAACTCCTTCAACTCCTACCCCCTCGACCGCCTCGCCGAAGCCGCCGCCGTAGTCGCGTTTGAAGATGAAACCTACTTCCGCTCCTGCCGCGACAAAGTCATCGCCACTCGCGAATGGACAACCCGGCAATTACAGGAACTCGGCTTCACCGTACTGCCATCCCAAGCCAATTTTGTCCTGGCTCAACCGACAGGCGATGCAGCGGACCTGGCCGCCACATTACGCGAACACAAAATCCTGGTGCGCTACTTTAATGCTCCACGCATTGATAAATTTTTGCGGATTACGATCGGGACGGATGAGGAAATGGAGCGGTTGGTTGAGGTATTGAAAGCGGTTATTTAGTAGCCAATTGGCACAATATGAGTTTGACGTTAGGGCTTATGTTTCGAAACCCTCAAGTCAGGGACGACTTGAGGGAGCTACAGGGATGTATTCATGCGTTTTCGACACATAAGCCCTAATGGCAAACGGCCTACGAAGGACATCTCTCCCAAAGCTGAAATATTAATCTTCAAGACTTCACCTTCTCCTCCAGCGTCGCCCCCTGAATCACAAAATACCGATCCATCCCCGTCCACTGCAACAACTCCCACACCTGCCGATTGCAATGGCACAAGGTAATATTCTGCCGCTGTGAACGTTTCTGCTCCCTGAACAGCAGCAACATCCCCAAGCCCGTCATATTCAATGTCGGCGTGCGGGTCAGGTTGAATTCAAACTGATCCACGTCCTTGCTGGCCGTTTCCCGCAACAATCGCAACCACTCCCGGCGCAGTGTCTGGTCAATCGTGCCGCTGATGTTAATCCGCAAGCCGTGTCCGTTGTTTATGGGAATCCAATCAATATGGGGACCCGTATCGGTGGCCGATTTATGAACGGACCGGGCGTTTGCCGCACCCTTGATAACCGCGGCAGCGCGGCGTTTGGTGGCGACGGCGGGGATGGAATCTTCCCAACTGCTGGTTTCCCCGGCGGTACTCAACACCTCATTAATCAACTGCCCATGAGAGGTGGTTTCCCCGGGATGTTCACCGTCACGAAGGATGAGTTCTTCGTCAATGAAAGGAACCGGTGGTCGCATGGCTGCCTCCGGAGCAAGCCGCAAGTAGCGGGTTTCTTACTGCTATGGCGGCCTCTGGATGGCTGAAGCCGGCCACGTTGATTCGAATTGAACATTATTTATTCGATACCTGCTGAGTATAGCCAGAGTTACCTTGTGTGGCGCATAAATCCTTTGCGGCGATGAAAAAATCAGGTAAGGTTGCCGTCACAACTAGTACTGATCAATCAATAACTTACCGGCATTACCTGAATTTTTTATCACCATTGCCCCTGGCCCGCCGGTTGGTGATGCGAAAAGAATCTAACTGGTGATCGATACCGGATCACTGCTGGAGCCGGTTGGTCAACTGACTTGGGCATCGACTTGGGCGAATATGCAGAATAAAAATACAGCCGTTGAACTCATCAAGAAGTTTCAACAACTATTCACCGACCTGAATCACAAACAGATTGCCGAACGCCTGGTCAAGCTGGTGGTGGTTAAACCGATCGTCAGTCGGGTCGTGCTGATCGTTGAGCGCGATAATCACTTATACGTTGAAGCCATCGCTTGCCAACGCGCACCGGAACCTTTGGTCAGTGGTGTAGCGACCGCGCTCTCGCGTTTAAATTATCTGCCGCAACAAAAAATTCGCGAAACGTTTCTGCTCGGCCATGCCCAGGCATTGGATAGCGACCACATCAATACCCTCGGCGAAAAAGACACCCAGAAAGGCTGCCGCGCCTGCTACCTGCATCCCATCCTGGAAAAAGAAAAAACCATCGCGGTGTATTACATCGAAACTGAACGCGACTTGCCGCAGCTGCAACAAGCCGTGGCGGAACTGGATACCGTATGGACGTTCAGTTCGCTACTTATTCGCCAGGTGATCGAGATGTGGCGGCATGAAGAGCAAGCCGAACGTTTCCGTTTGGCCGAGCAGGCGCTCTGGGCCAGCGAAACCTACCTCAACGCGATACTGCGTTATTCGCCCGCGCTTATTTCGGTCAAGGATCTGGATGGCAATGTGGTACTCGCCAGTGAGCATTTCAAATTGATGGCGAATATCGATGAGAAAGGCTTTGTGGGGAAAAATGTCTTTGACGTATACCCGGCGGACATTGCCCAGTCGATGTGGGACATTGATGTAGCCGCGCGCAATAAACAGCAAACCTTTGAAACAGAATTGGATTTACTCCATAAAGACGGCACCTTGCATACCTACCTGGTAGTGAAGTTTCCGTTGCGTAATAAAGAGTCGGAAGTCTTCGGTGTGTGTACCATCGGCACCGATATTTCGGAGCGCAAGCTGGCGGAAAACGCACTGCGTGAACAGCAGTCGCGCCTCAATTACATGGCCTTCCACGACTCGCTGACGTCTTTGCCTAACCGCTCTTTATTTTACGACCGCATCTTCCACGGCCTTGCCCGCGCACGGCGCAGTAACAGCAAGGTAGCGCTGATGCTGCTGGATATTGATCGCTTCAAGATTATCAACGATAGCCTCGGGCACGATTCCGGCGATTTATTATTAAAGGCGATTGCCATGCGCCTTAATGAAGGCGTGCGCGATATGGACACCGTGGCGCGACTCGGTGGTGATGAGTTCGTGGTGGTGCTCGAAGGCGTGCACGATATTGACGATGTCATCTTCGTCGCCAATAAATTACTGGTCACCCTCGCACGCCCGCTGGAGATCAGCGGCCATGAAATTACCACCACGGTCAGCATCGGCGTGAGTATCTTCCCCGACGACGGCTCCGATGCGGATGAGCTGCTTAAGAACGCCGACATCGCCATGTATAAAGCCAAAGAGGCGGGCAAAAATAATTGCCAGTTTTATGCGAAAGGGATGAATGCTACAGCGGTGAATTACCTGCTGTTGGAAAATGATTTGCGCCGCGCGGTAGAGCAGGAACAATTGATTTTGCATTACCAGCCCCAGATCGATTTACAGACCGGTGAGCTGATGGGTGTGGAAGCGCTGGTGCGCTGGCAACATCCGGAACGTGGACTGGTTTCGCCCGCGCATTTTATTCCCCTCGCGGAAGAGACCGGTTTAATTGTGCCTATCGGTGAGTGGGTCTTGCGCGAAGCCTGTCGTCAACAAAAAGCTTGGCTCAACAGTGGTAAACGCGTAGGCAAGATGGCGGTGAACCTGTCTCCGCGTCAATTTCGCCAGAAAAATTTTCCCGGCAAGGTGGAAGCGATTCTGCGCGATACCCAACTTGATGCCGAATACCTGGAACTGGAAATCACCGAAAGCTGCGCAATGGAGCACGCCGGCGAAACCATCAATCACCTCAAGCAATTAAATGAGATGGGTTTGTTTCTCGCCATCGACGACTTCGGTACCGGTTATTCATCGCTCGCTTACTTGCAGCGTTTTCCGATTCAGAAACTCAAGATCGACAGCAGTTTTGTGCACGACATCCACGACGACCACAACGACGCCGCCATCGCCAAAACGATTATTGGCCTGGCGCACGGCATGCAATTGAAAGTGGTGGCGGAAGGTGTGGAGACGGAATACCAGGCCGAATGGTTGCGCCAACAGGGTTGCGACCAGGCGCAAGGTTTTCTCTATGCCAAACCGCTATCGCCCAAACAATTTGAAAGCCATTTCCACGGCGGCAAGTTTGCGTTTGACGGCAACGTCGTGAAGCTGGATAGCTTAAAGGTAGGCGCCTGACCATCTCGTAGGTCGGATTAGCGCAGCGTAATCCGACGCGGTTTTTTGAGACATTGTCGGATTACGCTGCGCTAATCCGACCTTGTATCTCTCTGAAGAAGTTGATTAGCTACCAACTTCAACACCCGAGCCGGGTGAATGCGT
>NZ_JBPYCU010000033.1:0-13850 GCF_051846955.1 Cellvibrio sp. ARAG 10.3 | reverse complement strand
TACGCATTCACCCGGCTCGGGTGTTGAAGTTGGTAGCTAATCAACTTCTTCAGAGAGATACAAGGTCGGATTAGCCGTCAGGCGTAATCCGACACAGATTTTCAGAGGGAAATTTTTGGCAGGTTCGGAATGTCGGATTACGCTGCGCTAATCCGACCTACGGTCGTGGTCATCCTGATCATCCTCGTCGTCGTGATCGGGATCTTCAATATCATCGCGGGCAACCATAAAGATAACGATAGGCACCACCGCTAACAATCCAAGGGTAAAAATCGGCAGAACCCAGGCATCGCTCTCAAACGTCTTCATCATATCCATCAGGTTGACAAAGCCATAACCCAACAGCACCAGACCCACTAACCCGGGAATGATCAACAGTTTCTTTAACAAAGGATTCATGGCCGCTCCTGATGCAATCACAATCCCCGAAGCACCTCCATGCTAAAACCTTGAGATCAGCGTTTCGGGGATGTTGGAAGCATAGCAGATATGAGGTGTGACTTCCTGCGATGGAGTGCAATGGAAAAGATGCTTTGTTCAATTGTGGAATAGATCTGCCGTATTGCTCGGTGCAAGTTTGGTGTTAGGGCTTTGGTTTCGAAACCCTCAATTCACGGATGAATTGAGGGAGCTACAGGGACGTATTTATGCGTTTTCGAAACCAAAGCCCTAATGCCAAACGGACTACGAAGTAAATATCGAAACGGTTAAGTGAAACCTCAGGAGAGATTAACTTTCCTGAGGTTACCACCATCTTTACTACGAATGCTTACTCTGCGCCAACCACAATGTCCAGATCAGCATATCCAACAAACTGATCCGCCCATCATCATTCAAATCAAACTGGCTATTGCTATCGGTAATTTTCTTACCCAGATTACGCAACAACAATTTCAAATCCTTGTCGTTGATTTTCTGATCCTGATTAAAATCACCGCGCACCGCTTCCGGTTGTGGTGCCGTCAATGCCAGTTCAATAATCAAAGGATCGTGGTCCGAAGCGCGCCATGCTTCCGGGCTGTACAAGCTGATGACTTGTTGCGGAGTTTTGAATTCCTCGTTGTAATCCAACACGCGCGGCTCATCGGCGTTGATATGCCAATCCGCAGCGCCAGTGACCTGGCTGCGTAAACTGTTGCTGGCCAACGCGTGGTCGAGATAACCGGCGAGACCGGTAAAGACGTAAGAGTAGGCGAGGTCACCGGAAAAATCTTTCAGCAAATTGACGTAGCCCGCTGCCTCGATGGTAGTAATCGGATCTTCCTTGGCGTAGGCATTCAGGTCGCCCATGATCAGCACGTCAGTGTCGTTGCTGTCGGTAGGATCGCTGGCCAACCAGTCGACCATAGCCTCGGCGGCCGCAGTCCGAGTAAGGTTGCAATTGCCTTGGCCATCGCCGGTATCGGGATCACTCAGATCGTTGCAATCAGAACCTTTGGATTTCAAATGCGTAACCGCAAGTGTCACTACGCCTTGCGTAGCAATTTCACGAAAACTCTGCGCCAGTACTGGACGGTTTTTGTTGTCAATAAAACGTGGATCAACGGATGAATCGAGAATGGCCGATGCGTTTACCAGCTCCACCGTTGCTGGTTTGTAGATAAAACCGACGGTAATTTCATCGGTGCCGATTTGTGCAACACCGGGATTTACCACAGCGTAATCCAGCCCGGCGTCATACAAACCACTCACCAGATCCTGGATCGCACTGTGCGGGCCGTAGCCGTCATTTTCAATTTCAATCAGGCCGACGATATCGGCATCCATCGCTACCAGTGCCGCGATAATCTTTGCGCGCTGCCGTGCAAATTCTTCCGGTGTGTTAGCACCGCGCGAGGTGGGGAATCCACCGCCGAGGCCATCGCCATTGAAATAATTCAACACGTTGAAAGAGGCAATCTTCAGGCTGCCGCTGCCCGGTAAATCCGGCTCAGGTGTGCGTGCATTATCCGGTACAAAGATCGGCGTGCTGGTGGGTTGAATGCGGTATTCATCAAACGAATAGTGCAATACGCCTTGCAAGCCGATGACGCGATCACCGGAACGCACGGTGTTATAGGCTGATAATTCCGGCGCGGGATAAGGAATGACGGCAGGATTTTGGCGACCACTGCCATCATCCAACAGAATGCGACGCAGAGCATTTTGCGCTGCAACGGCTTGTGCTGGCGCACCCGGCATTGCAATCTGGGTCGGATTAAACAACCGGCCATCGGCGGACAATACCAATTCACCGTAGCGACCCAGGTTGTAATTCTCCGTCACGGTCAGGTCTTGCTGAACCACAATCGCCATGCCTTCATGACGTTCCAGCTCGCTGAGCGTAGTCACCGGCAAAACCAGCACGCTCGGCGTAACACTGACACCGGTTGCACACACTTGCATGCTTGCCGCTGTGATTTGGGTCATGTTGAAATATTCACTGACGTTACCGGTAATGCGTACCAGGTCGCCGGCATTGATGGCCATCGCATTGGTGCTGTCGAAGATAAAAATACCTTCCGAGGTGAGCGGGTTGTTATCGCGGTCACTGTCTTCTTCCTGCACAAAAAAACCACTCAGTCGATCGCTGCCCTGGAAGTCTCCCACCACGACGCCTTCAATGGTTTGTGTGGTGCCGATAAAACTGCTGGTAGCGCCTTCACCCTGAATCTTATGAATTTTGGTGGCGGGCGCGCCGCATTCTTCTGTCGGGCCGGGATTATTGTTATCGGAATACTGTCCGAGGCCTGCAAAGGTGTCTTGCGCAAAACCGTCCCACTGTTGCGCAGGATCAAAGGCATCATAACCATCGGCATCGCCCTCGGTGACCGATGTCATACGGTGCAAGGTTTTGTTAGCGGTAGCTGTATCGCCGGTGCCCCACTGCGAGCCGGGGTCAACACCGATCTGCCCAATCACATCAATCGGATTGCCACCGTACAACAACGCGACGGCATCATCGCCGTTAAACCAACCGGCGCCGTTGGTTTGATCGGTTACGGCAAGAATATCGGGATTGGCTGCGCTGTGGGCCAGCACATACACTTCGCCGTCGGGCAAGGTGCCTTGCAGTGCGATGGTTAATCCAGCGTTGGTATTGCCGTTGAAAAACATCTGCACTTCATACGCAGACAGATCAACGCTGGCGCCAGTGTTGTTGTAAATCTCCAGTGCTTTATTGTTGCTCGAACCTTCGATGTATTCAGAAAAAAATAAATCCGCATGGGTCAGCGAGCTGCTGGCCACGAGCGTAGCAAATAAGGTAGTACGTATGTGACGAATGGAATCAGATGTCCATTGCATAGCGGCGGCTCCTGTTAAACATTATTGGAAAAAGCCCGCCTATGGTGAGTGGCAGCGATGACACGGCTATGATCAATTGATGACAGAAATATCGCAGATTTGTGACAGGTAAACAGATCGCATCCGTGCGATAGTGATGCGCCTTCCGTGAACAATCAGTTAATGCGCCTGCATCCTTACAGGCATTTTTATACGTGAGGAGTATTAATATCCGGTGCAGGTTTCCGTGCTGTGATTACAACCATCGCGACCAATATATTGTTGCGTGCTGTACTCACTCACCGGTAATTTTTCCAATGCATCGCCATTGGCTGACAACTGCTCGATGTAATCAATAAATGCCTGCGTATACAGGGTGAAGGTGTTGACATACTCACCTGCATCAAACAGCTTACCAAAGGTGGCGTAACCATCCTGGCCTGCGGCGATAAAGTCATTGGTGACCACAGTGTAAATTTCCGTGTCGCTGATGGCGGTCCATTCGCCGCTCACGCGTGGGTTAATTTCAATGTTGGATACGCGAGATCCTTCTGCGGCGGAGGCGTCGATGTGATAACGCAAACCGGAAGCATAGGGGTATGCGCCGCTTGATCCGCCGACGCGCAGTGCGTTGGTCATTGCATCTTCCAATACTGCTTTGATTTGTGCGCCGGTCATGTCGAGGGTGACCAATGTGTTGGTGAAAGGCAACACGTTGACGGCTTCAGCAAAGGTAATATCACCGGCCGCCACATCAGTGCGCACTCCGCCACCGTTTTGAATCGCGATGTCGGCGGTGGGTGTTACAGTCATAAAGGCTTTGGCGATAATGTTGGAGATATCGCTGCCGAATTCAGCGGTCACGCTGGCATCACAAATTGTCGAACGGCTTTCACCGGGGAAGCGCACCAGGCATAAATCTTCAGCGGCAGTGCCGATAACCTGTTGTTCAAGCACGCTGACTTCGTCGTTGTAAACACTCAATACGCTGGCTGTGGTTGCATCAGGCACGACCGCAACAACTTCCGGGAATTTGGTGATTTGCTGACGCACTTTAAAGGCATCGCTGGCATTCAGCATACGATCATCACCGCTGGCAAAGGTGTAGCTGAAATTATCGGCAACGGGCATATAAGGTATGCCGTTGCAAGCGGTCACTTTACCTTCGCCATCGAAATTCACCTCCAGTTTCCCGAGCAGATGCGCGTACTCCCAGGCTTGTACGATACACACGGTATCACCGTCCAGGTTGGTGGTTACCGTTGGGTAATCACCGGCGGGATTAAAGCCGAGGCTGGTAAAGGTCTCACCGCCGAGCAATGTGTGCGAGTCACCGCCGACAATCACATCTACACCGCGCAGATTTGCAGCGAGCAATTTGTCGTTTTCATATTGGTAGTGAGTGACCAAAACAATTTTATTAACACCTTGCTCATGCAGTTCATCAATATAGGTTTGTGCCGTCGTGGTTTCGTCGAGGAAGTTGGTATCGGCATCGGGCTTGGATGAGTTTTTGGTTTTGTCGGCGATGTCGATACCGATAAAGCCTACTTTTTGCCCCTGAATGTCGCGAATCAAATAAGGTTGAATGTAGCCGTCACGAATTGCCGAGGTTTCACCCGGCTCGACGTTGGCTGCTAACACGGGTGTCGTACAGGCACCGGCTTGCAGGTCATCCAGAAAATTTGCCAGGCCCTGGTCGCCGTTATCAAATTCATGATTGCCCAGTGCAAACATATCGAAGCACACCTGGTTCATCATGGCGGCATCGGCAGCGCCGTTGAACAATGAATAATAGAGCGTACCGGTGATGGCGTCGCCCGCATGGATTTTTATCGGGTTGATGGATTGTGCAGCCAGGCGATCAAAGAGAGACACCAGCATCGGGAAGCCGCCGTAGGTCACCGACACCTCGCTGATTTTCGCATCAGCCGCCGTGCGTGCGGTCAAATCCAGACCGGACACATCGTAATCAAAGGTTTCAGCAGCAATATGTGAGTGGTGGTCATTCATGTGCAGAATCGTCATGGTCAGGGGCGCGCCTGTTTCGGCGGGCGGATTCTGCAATTCATTGAGCTGCTCTTCGAGATTGGTAATTTCATCATTTAACGAATCAATTTCCTGTTGCGCCTGATTCAGGTCGGCGCGCAGTTCGCGCACTTCATCATCGTTGTCATCGTCGCTGCCACAGGCGGACAGGATAAGTGTCAGTGACAGGGGAAGCAGATATTTAACCGCGGCGGTGGTATTGGATAGTTTCACGTCCTGAACTCCATGAAGGTGATAGGTCTGGGATGTTTGTCGCTCTTATCAACAGGAAGACGGGGAGGAATATAGAGACAAAGCATGATATTTTGATGACGGCTTGTTAAACGGAATAGAATCGCGCCATGTTCAATCATGTTTTCAGTGGGCTCGCTATCGCCCTGACGCTGGTCGCCTTCCTGCCCTACATTGCGTCCATATTGCGCGGGAAAACCAGGCCCCATGTATTCTCATGGGTGATTTGGGGTATCACGACGTTTATTGTGTTTCTCGCGCAGGTTCAGGATGGCGGTGGCGCGGGTGCCTGGCCCATCGGCGTGTCGGGCGTTATTACTATCGGTGTGGCGATTCTCGCTTATATCAAGCGTGCTGATATCAGTATTACGCGCCTGGATAAGATTTTTTTTATGGCGGCAGTGTCAGCGGTGCCGCTGTGGTACGCCACCGCTGACCCCGTGTGGGCGGTGGTGATACTCACCACAGTGGACCTGTTGGGCTTCGGCCCGACGCTACGGAAAGCCTTTCATTTTCCACACCAGGAAAATCTCACCTTCTTTGGATTATTTTTGTTGCGTAATCTCTTGGCGATACTTGCATTAGAACATTACTCGATTACCACCGTATTATTTCCTGCGGCAGTTGCGCTGGCCTGTCTGATGTTGATTGTGCTAATCATTTATCGGCGGAGGCTGACGCCATCAAAAAATAATGACGCGCCATCTTTGTAGAATTTTGTAAAAAATTCGCCTGCCGATATTTTTATTTCTCTGTTATCTGTTACAAATCTTCCGGTGAAATGCTATTTCACAACTTGCCTAACAATCATCGGAGGATTTATGAAGAATAAACAATATTTTCAGTGGCGTTATGTCGTATTGTTTTTATCTGTCTTTTGTTTCAACTTTTTATCTGTGAACAGCTATGCCGGTTACGCTTCCCAGACGAAAGATTCGCTGACCGCAGAAAAAGTGCGACCGGGGCCGGTGGATCGGCAGCTAAAAATTTTCAAATACGCGCAATCCACCCAATGCAACAATGATGGCATTCCCCTGAAAAAAATGGCCGAGGAATTGCGCGCGGCGGGTATTGCTTTCACCTGCGCGCAACGCGCGTACGATGGTATGGCTTACCCTGCTGTTTGTGGCGGTGCAACCGGTGAGATCAATGTGTTCCGCATTTATGCAACGGATTTACCACTGGCGCGGCGCCTGGGTTACGTGCCGGTTTCCACACTGCCGGAATACCAGGATCGCCCCTGCGGTGAAGCGAAAGTATTTAAATACGATGGTTCCACCCAGTGCAACAACGACGGCATTCCTGTGAAGGTCATGGCACAGGAATTAGTCAGCAGTGGTGTGGATGTGATCTGCGCGCAAAAAGCCAGCGACGGTATGATGTATCCCGCTGTATGCGGTGGCGGCACGGGTGCAATCAATGTGTATCTGATTCACCAGGAAAACGTGCCAGACGCCGAAGCCCTGGGCTTCAGTTCGGTGAATGAATTACCGCAATATCAGGATACGCCGTGTCAGTAAGCGCAGTGCGTACTTGACCCAATACCCGTAGGTCGGATTAGCGTAGCGTAATCCGACAAAATGCCTTGTATAAAAACTGTATCGCAATGATCAGGAACAGTGTCGGATTACGCCGTTGGCTAATCCGACCTACGGGTTTTTATTCTATGCGTTTAAAGACGGAGTAGAGATAACCATCCGCGTCACCCAGGCCCAGTCGGGTGATGGGATAATCGCCTTCCTGAATCAGTGTGTCGCCATCAATCGTGATCTTGAAACGGATCGATTCCCCTTCGTAGTTGGGGTAGTTCATGTACTCGATATGCTCTGTCAAATAACCATCAGCAAAGGTGTACCTACCGCCGCCGCCACCGAAGTTTTCAAACGCAATCACTTTTTCCTCGAGTGTTAATTGATAGGACGTAAAACGCGGGCGCTTGTCGCCGTGGCTCACAAAGGCAAAGTGGGTGTCGTTAAACAGCTTCATCATCTTGTGTGTGGCGGGGTTAAAGGTGGGGATGGTTTTGCCGTTGATCCGGATTTCTTCATGCATTAATTGCCAGGAGCCCACCAGGGATTGCGCCGACGATGCGTTGTTGGCGATGGGGTGATGCGTGTGTGTCGTACAGGCGGAAGCAAAAAGTAAGACCGAACCTAAGCCGAAAGTGCTGAGCAATTTCATTGTATAAATTCCTTATGGATATTGTTGTGGTGTACACGGCGATGCGTGTGGCGGCAATGGTAGAGAGCGGGGCTGCCAGCAACAAGGAGATTAAATATTCTTTGCACAACGAGGTGGAGCTGATGGTGTCGGATTACGCCTGCGGCTAACCCGACCTACGGGTGTGGCTGAGTCAATCCGGGTGCAGTAGGTCGAATTAGCGCAGCGTAATCCGACAGGGATATCCAAAAGACGCCACAACGAGAAATTATCCGCCCCGCACAAGCGCTTGCAAGGCTTGCGTAAGCCGGTTCTCAAGGTCCGCCTTCACCTGCAAATAATGACTCAATTGCAAACCGGTTTGCGGAGCAATTAAATCCCGGCATAGCGAAAGGTCCAGGTCAGTGATATAGCAGGGATACATTTCGCCGCCCAGCCGCTGTTGGAAAATATAGCGTGCAACCGCCTGGAACAATCCCGCACCATACTCCAGCGTTGAAAATTCCTGCTGATTGCAATAGAGCGTGTAGCGAATGTGGCCGTCGGCATCCGGTTCGGCAATGACCTGGATATTGACGAAGCCCAATTGACTGATGTCGCTGTTGACCTTGCGTTGCTCCAGATAACCCTGTTGCTGTTTTACATTGCCCATGACCTCAAAGAATTGTACCGACTGCATTGTCAATTGTTGCAGGGATACCTCGCCGTTCAGGCTCTGACGCTCCATGGCCGCGCGAATAAAACGGCTGAGCGGACGCAATAACGTTTGCTGGTTGTGGTAGGGCATTTCGGTGGTAAACAGCGAGCCTTTTTCATCGATCACGGTAAGGCTGGCACAGGGTTTTTCCGGTTGATGCAGCTGATAAAACACATGCACGCCCGGCATAGCCAATGCATCGGCGAAGAGCTTCAGCGGTTTATCACGCAGACCATATCGGTCGATCACAATCGGGCTGTAATCCAGCTGCGCATTGCCCAGTTTTTCCAATAATTTTTCATAGGTTTTATAGCGAATAATGTGCGGTTGCTGCTGCAGGAATTGCAACAACACATATTCATCACCCATCTCAAAAATATAGCGGCTGTTGCGTGGGCGGGTGTTCGAGTAATAGCAGGCGATGATATCACGCCAGAGTTCTTCAAGCCGTTGAGTGATGATCGTGCCCTGGCCACTGCTGAAACAGCGAATGGTTAATTCCGGCAAGGCAAGGCCGCGACCGGGTGGCAGCAGGCGCAGATAATGCAACAGACTGTTGATCAAGGCATCGCTGGCGTAATGACGGCACACAATTTCCTGCCAGGTGTTGATCTGCACCACATCCACTGTCAGCACCAGGTTTTCACGAAAGCCGCTGTAACCCAATGCGTCGCGCTGGTTGCTTAACATCTGCATACCTTTTTTATGCAGCTCTGCTTGCGGTTCAACACCGAGGTTGAACAACAGCAGCAGGCGCGTGGGGAGAGCACTTTGTTTGAACTGTTCGTGGGCTACCGGCGGCAAGGGTAAAGGCAGCCATTGGTGAAGGCTTTGCAACACCTGTTGCCGTTGAATATTACTGAACTGAAAGCTGTTGCTGATGACATCCAGCTTGGTTTCCAGAGTGAGGATGCCATTGCAATAACTCCAGAGTAATAATTCCACCAGGTGGCGCGAACGTTTGATGGGTTCTGCGGTTGTGTGGCGTAGCTGCAATTCAACATAACTGCCGCGATATAGATGCCAGCGATCCTGTTCGTCGTGGCGCTCTTGCACCACACACAATGAATCCTCGCGCAGATCGCGGGAAATGCCCGGATTGATCCATTCAATCTTGCCCGCCTTACGTTCAAACGCAGCATGTAATTTTCGCCCGAGGATCATCAATTCTTCGTTGGTGATCGCCGCCTGGGTGAAATTATTTTTATTGATCTCGCTCAGCAGACGATAACTGTTGCTGAGTTCATTCACCAACAGTGTGCGTTCGGCAATCACCTGGGGTGCCTTCCAGCTCAGGCGGTCGTCCAGCGTATGTAAATAATGGGTTTGCCACTGCCAGCCTTGCACAATGGTTTCCAGCAACAGACGCTGCCAGGATTTTTGTGGGCCACGGCTACCGCGTGTCAGCGGTTTATTAACCTTGAAATAAAAGCAGCGGCGCACCAGTTCCAGGCGTTGTTCCTGCGCGCGGCTGCCCAGGTAGTCTTCCAGCCGTTGGTAAATCACCACGTAGGGGTCGAGCGCATTTGCGTCCGGGGTGTCCTGATAAATAGCGCGCTTGAAGGTCAGCGCCAGCGGCTCGCAGTCGGTGTCACTGGCGTAGGTTTCCAGCAACAATAATTTCAACACCGATTTATAGGGTGCTTCGATACCTTTGTACACTTGCCAGATGCCCGCACCGATAAATTCATTGGGCGGAATGCCCGGAATACCGCCGAAATCAATGACATCTTTTTCGCGCAGGAAACGTTTGGTGAGCAAGGTGTTGGTGTAGGCAGCGTAATCCTTCTCCTGGCTGGCGGGCACAAACCACCAAAGCGGTACCTTGCCGGCCAGCCACAAGGCGGTGCGATAAAATTCATCGAGTAATAAAAAATGTTGCGCGGAGCCGCTGCCTTCGCTGCTGAGTTTGGCCACCTTGCCTTCGCGAAAGCTATGGCAATTCATTAAAAAGAAATGCGCTTCCAGATGGATATTCTGCTCCGCCCATTGGCTGATGCGCTGGCACTTGGTGTGCAAGTCTGCCAGCGCTTGGGCCGATAAGTTATCAGCATGGCAAATCCAGATATCCAGGTCACTGCTATCGCTTTGCGCAATGGTACCGATGCTGCCCATCACAAACAGTGCATCAATGGCGTTGTCACTGGCCATTAAATCGCGGTTGTAGTTAAAACTGCGTGCGAGGGTTTTGGCAATACGCAGTTCGTCCTTACCCGGTGAGTAGTGATGGATACCGCACGCGGTCTGATGGGAAAAATAACCGGGCAACATGGGATGGTTGACATGGAACAACAGCGGCAACAACGCGAGAAATTGTTGCTGGCGCTCGGACAGTGCCGCCGCCGTACGCTGATAGCGTTGCTGATTCAACTCGATAAAACGTTGCCGGATGAGGTGGAGCTGTTTGCGGTCAACGCCCCGGTCAAGGTCGTGGATATCTATCGTCTTGGAAAACATCAAAAATTGTTAGTGTCTTTTTTGGTGGTGCGGGTGCGCACCATATCCGACAGGGTGCGGTACAGCATGTCGGGCATGATGGGCTTGCTCAGGTAACCGTCCATGCCGGCGGCCAGGCAGCGTTCGCGATCACCGCGCATTGCCTGGGCGGTGATTGCAATAATCGGGATGGCGGTGTTGATTTGCCCCTGGCGAATCACCTGGGTAGCTTCGTAACCGTCCATCTCCGGCATCTCCAGGTCCATCAGGATCATATCGAATTGATCGCCTTCGGTTGCAAATAATTCCACCGCCTCGCGGCCGTTATTGGCCACGCGCACATCGATGCCTTTTTTCTTGAGGATACCGCGTGCCACCTGTTGGTTAACCAGGTTATCTTCCACTAATAACACACGCAGGTGATTCAGAAACTCGTCGTCCTCGCCGGATTCCTCAGCATCGGGTGTCATCAGATCGCGCAGCGGGTGGTCTTTGGTGATGGCGTGGCTGATGGTGTCGAACAAGCGCGATTCGCTGACGGGTTTGCTGAGAAAACCATCCACCAGATTCGCGTTGTCATTGTCTTTAAAAATCTCGTCGCGATGATAAGAGGAGATCAACAACACCAGCGGCTTGGTGCCTAACGCGCTGTCCTGTTTAATCATCGCGGTGGCTTGCAAACCGTCGATCAAGGGCATCTTGTAATCCATCAACACCAGATGGTAAGGCTTGCCCTGGGCATCGGCGGTGCGAATTTTTTCCAGCGCATTGGCGGCGCTGTCAGTGGTGTCGGTGTGCATGCGCAAACTGTGGGCGGTGCTGGCGATAATATTGCGTGCGATGGTGTTGTCATCGACGATCAGCACGCGCAGTTTGTTGAGCGAATGTGGCTGATCGTGCACCGAACGTGGCCCGATATGGCTGTTCTCAAAGCGCGCGGTGAAACTGATCTTGCAACCTTGGCCTTCTTTGCTGCGAATCTGGATGCGGCCGTCCATCAACGACACCAGGTGGTTGCAGATACTCAAACCGAAACCGGCCTTGCCGTCCCACTCGCCGCCGCCTTTCAGCAAAATGGCTTGTAACTGTTCCACCTGTGCCTGGCTCATGCCCACACCGAAATCGGTGATGGTAAATTCCAGGGTGACGTGTTTGCTGTTGGACTTCACCCGGGTGACACCCACCACCACTTGATTCGTGGTGGAGTATTGCAGTGCATTGGTAATTAAATGACTGATCACCTGACTCAAGCGCGAGGCATCGCCGCGCAGGAAACGCGGCACATCGCTGCGAATGTCGTACACGATATCCACCGCCCGGTGGAGCGCGCTGATCTCGAACAGGCGCGATAATTTTTCAAACACCTGATCCAGATCGAAGTGGGCATTCTCCAGCATGATCTTGCCGGTTTCGATCTTGGAGAAATCCAATACCTGATTGATGATGTGCAGCAAGGATTCGGCGGCGGTGCCCATGCTGCTGAGGTAACTTTTCTGTTGCTCGTTCAACGTGGTGTCTTGCAGCAGATGGCCGAGGCCGATGATAGCGTTCATCGGCGTACGGATTTCGTGGCTCATGCGCGCAAGAAATTCGCTCTTGGTTTTGTTGGCCGTATCCGCCTGGGTTTTAGCGGCCAGCAATTCCTCCTGGGATTTGATGAAGTCGGTGATGTCGGCGTTGATACCCACACAGCGGCGCGGGCGGCCTTGCGCATCCGGCTCCACAAATTTTGCGCGCGAGTAAATCCACAACACGCTACCGTTCTGATGCAGCATGCGGAATTCGAGATTCATGTTGGGCCGGTGATTATCGATGGCCGCCATGTATTGCGTGATCACCCGCTCTGCATCTTCCGGATGCAGGAAATAATCGCGCAAGGTGTCGAGGGTACCGGGTAACTCGTCGCTGCGATAACCCAGCATACGCAGGTAACTGCGGCTGAAATAAATGTGCCCGCTGGGGATATTCCAATCCCACAAGCCGTCGCGCGAAGCTTCCATCGCATACTGGAAACGGGTATCGCGGTCGGCGAGGGTGCGCAGTAATTGTTGGCGATCCTGCACGCTGAACAGCAGGTCAGCCAGTACGCTGATTTGTTCGAGGTACTGCTCCGGCCAGGTGCGCGGCTGCATGCTGTGCAACACCAAAAAACCTTCGGTGTGATGATTGCGCTGGACCGGGATCAACAAACTGTGGCGGATGCCTTTGTCCGCCAGGCTCGCGGGCGTCAGCGCTTCGGGCAATATCTGATGCCTGCCGGCGCTCAGGGCCGGAAACTGGTCCTGGTGTTTGGTGAGCAGGGTGTCGAGCCATTGGGTATCCAGTTGCAGCCGGGCGCTGTGCCACTCGCTGCAGATTTCCACCTGTTGTTGCCGGTCGCGCCGCCACAGGCTGCATGCACACAGCGCAAATACCTGGCCCAGTTGTTCCAGGGTGTAACTGATACTGGCGCTGTTGTGTTCGGTGAGCAGGTGACGGATGGTGTCGATCAACCAGCTGCGCGCCGATTCATGTTCCATTTGTTGCGCGCGTGCCTGGCCCTTCAGGAAGTCGACTTCCTGTTGCAGGCGCTGAATGGTGGCTTCCAGCTCTTCCTTGGAGGGATCATCGTTAGCCATGACATCGTCTTTAGAGCTGCCAGGAATCGGCAAAAGTGGAAGATAAACACGCCATGTACGGGTTGGAAAAATAATAGAGCACGGCCTGTCCCAAGCCCGGTGGACGCTTGAATAGTAAGAATAGTTCCTTTTTACGCGAATGCCAGACGCATCCTGTCGGAAAATGCCGAAATTTGTCGGCCGAGAGAGAAGGAAGTAGGTCGGATTAGCGCAGCGTAATCCGACAGAGGTTGTCAGTAAAAAGATATTGCCAGGATAGAAAAAGTATTATCGGGTTACGCAGGTGCAGTAAAAAGACATCGTCGGGTTACGCCTTTGGCTAACCCGACCTTGTATCTCTCTGAAGAAGTTGATTAGCTACCAACTTCAACACCCGAGCCGGGTGAATGCGTATC
>NZ_JBPYCU010000032.1:0-15816 GCF_051846955.1 Cellvibrio sp. ARAG 10.3 | reverse complement strand
AAGAAGGTCTGCGCTTCGCGATTCGTGAAGGTGGCCGTACTGTCGGTGCTGGTGTCGTTGCCAAGATCATTCAGTAATTGAGTTGATGCGCAAAGGGTGGAAGCCCTTTGCGTTTTATCGTTACAGGCCAGTAGTTCAATTGGTAGAGCACCGGTCTCCAAAACCGGGTGTTGGGGGTTCGAGTCCCTCCTGGCCTGCCATGTACTCCGTCTTTAAGCTCAAGGTTTCAACAGCGTATGAATATAAAAAGCGAAGAGAAAGAATATCGCCTGGATCCACTTAAATGGTTGGTGGTGATAGCGCTGATTGTCGCTGGCGTTGTTGGAAACTCACATTTTTCTGCAGAGTCTCTGCTGTATCGGGTTCTCGGGTTGCTGGTTTTGGCTGTGGTAGCCTGTTTTGTGGCGTATCACACCGCAAAAGGTGCAAGCCTGTGGGCTCTGGTGCAAGGGGCTATGGTTGAGTTGCGTAAGGTTGTCTGGCCGACTCGCCAGGAAACTAATCAGACTACATTGATTGTAGTTGCTGTTGTTATTGTGATGTCCATTATTCTTTGGCTGCTGGACACCTTGTTAGGGTGGATAGCGTCTTCAATCATAGGGTAGGTAGTTATGGCAAAGCGTTGGTACGTTGTACACGCCTATTCTGGATATGAGAAAAAAGTTGCCGCTTCGTTGCGTGAGCGTGTTCAGCTCCACGATATGCAGGATAGCTTTGGCGAAATCCTGGTGCCCACTGAAGAAGTGGTTGAGATGCGCGGTGGACAAAAGCGCAAAAGTGAACGCAAATTTTTCCCAGGGTATGTTTTGGTCCAGATGGAGCTTAATGATGATACCTGGCACTTGGTAAAAGATACGCCGCGAGTCATGGGCTTTATTGGCGGTAAAGGTGATCAGCCTGCGCCAATTACTGAAAAAGAAGCTGAGGCAATCCTGCGTCGCGTAGACGACTCAATGGAGAAGCCGAAGCCAAAGACTATATTCGAACCGGGCGAAATGGTACGTGTTACCGATGGTCCGTTTAATGATTTCAATGGCGTGGTTGAAGAAGTCAATTACGATAAAAACCGACTGCGTGTGGCGGTATTGATTTTTGGTCGTTCAACACCTGTTGAGTTGGAGTTTGGTCAGGTCGAAAAAACCTGATGGCGCAGTAAAAAGTTTATGCCCTTCTTTGCCTGACGGTGAAGAGGGGTTTTCGTATCCTTGTCGATTTTTGTTTTGAATCTTCAAGGAGGGGAGCCTGAGACGGTCTGTTTTGCCAAAAATGGTCCTGAGGCGCTAATACCCAATGGGGAGTAAATCACATGGCAAAGAAAGTAACCGCCTATATCAAGCTGCAAGTTGCAGCGGGCAAAGCAAATCCCAGTCCACCAGTTGGTCCGGCATTGGGTCAGCATGGTGTGAACATCATGGAATTCTGTAAAGCGTTTAACGCGCAGACACAAGGGCTTGAGCCTGGTGCTCCGGTACCTGTTGTGATCAGTGTTTACAGCGATCGCAGCTTTACATTTGTAATGAAGACTCCACCAGCTTCATTCCTGCTGAAGAAAGCGGCAGGAATCACCAGTGGTAGCGGTCGTCCTAATACCAATAAGGTAGGTACTGTCAATCGTTCACAGCTGGAAGCGATTGCTACAACCAAGATGCCTGATTTGACTGCTGCTGATATGGATGCAGCTGTACGTACCATTGCGGGCTCTGCTCGTTCAATGGGTCTCGAAGTGGAGGGCGTGTAACGTGGCCAAGATTTCCAAACGTCAACGTCTTATCAAAGAAAAAGTTGATTCAGCCAAGCAATATACAATTGACGAAGCGGTTGCTCTGCTCAAAGAGCTCTCTACCGTTAAATTTGCCGAAACCGTTGACGTATCCATCAACCTCGGCATTGATCCGCGTAAATCTGACCAATCTGTTCGTGGGGCAACAACCTTGCCGCACGGTAATGGTAAAGATGTTCGTGTTGCAGTATTTACCCAAGGTGCCAATGCCGAAGCCGCTAAAGCTGCAGGTGCTGAGTTTGTGGGTATGGACGAGTTGGCTGCTGAGATTAAGGCAGGCAAGATGGATTTCGACGTAGTTATCGCTAGTCCGGATGCTATGCGTGTTGTTGGTCAACTGGGTCAAGTGCTCGGCCCGCGCGGCTTGATGCCTAACCCAAAAACCGGCACCGTCACACCCGATGTAGTGACTGCAGTTAAAAATGCTAAGGCTGGACAGGTGCGTTACCGTGCTGAGAAGGGCGGTATTGTGCATGGTGGTATCGGCAAGATTTCTTTTGATCTGGTCGCTATCAAGGAAAACCTTGAAGCGTTGATTAACGATCTGAAGAAGGCCAAGCCATCCACAGCCAAAGGTATTTACCTGAAAAAAGTGGCCCTGAGCACAACCATGGGTCCTGGCTTGATTATTGATCAATCTTCTCTGGCGATTTAATTTCCAGAGAGTAACGAACTTTGGGGTTCGCATTGGATATATCCTCGCGAGCCGTCAAAGACCGTAGGTGGGTGAATGTCAGGTGTAACGCGTAAGTATTACGACTGTCAGACGCACTTAATTCAATTGAAGTTGATATTGGACCTACGCAGATGGTGAGACCCAATCAGAATTTCTGAGTGACATCACCAAGTCATGGTTTCAGTAAGTTTTTATTGAAACTTGTAGTTAACGACAAGTGCAGACTTGTTAAAACAGGAGAAATCCCGTGGCATTAGGACTTGAAGGCAAAAAAGCGATTGTCGCTGAAGTCCATGAAGCTGCCAAGAGCGCTCTCTCTGCTGTGGTTGCCGATTCTCGTGGCGTTACCGTAGGCAAGATGACTGCTCTGCGCAAGCAAGCCCGTGAGAGCGGCGTTTGGGTTAGAGTCGTTCGTAACACACTGGCTCGTCGCGCGGTTCAAGGTACGGCATATGAATGTCTTGTAGACAGTTTCGCTGGTCCAACTCTGATTGCTTTCTCGAATGAACATCCAGGCGCAGGTGCACGCATTCTGCAGGATTTCGCTCGCGAGAACGAAAAGTTTGAGCTGAAGGCTGCGGCCTTTGAAGGTGAACTGGTCAGTATCGGCATGTTGGCGACTCTGCCGACTTACGATGAGGCAATTGCCCGCTTGATGAGCGTGATGAAAGAAGCAGCTGCTGGCAAACTGGTCCGCACTATTGCGGCCGTTCGCGACCAAAAAGAACAGCAAGCTGCCTAATCCTTGCGATTGCAGCTTACTTGGATTTAACGAGCATAAAGCTCCCATTAATTAGGAATTGAGACATGTCTCTGACTAAAGAAGATATCATCAATGCCATCGCAGAAATGTCTGTAAAAGACGTTGTTGAACTGATTTCTGCAATGGAAGAAAAATTCGGCGTTAGCGCTGCTGCTGTTGCTGTAGCAGGTCCAGCTTCTGGTCCGGCCGCTGCTGCTGAAGAGAAAACTGAATTTGACGTTGTTTTGACCGCTATTGGCGAGAAGAAAGTAAACGTTATTAAAGCAGTTCGTGAAATTACCGGTCTGGGCTTGAAAGAAGCTAAAGACTTGGTAGAAGCCGCTCCTAAAGCTGTTAAAGAAGCTGCTTCCAAGGCTGACGCTGATGCAGCCAAAGCAAAACTGGAAGAGGCTGGCGCAACTGTAGAATTGAAGTAATTCTGGTTGTGTATAGCCTTGTCCATGTGCATACATTGGACGCGAGGCTGGTGGGCTTTATGCTCGCCAGCCTTTTTCCGTTTCTATCTGCAATACGGAAAGTGCAATGAATGCGTGTAGCTTTGCTACACAGGATGCCTGATTACTCAGGTACCAAAGATACAGACTGCTAGTTAATGAAAGAGACGCTACCCGCGTTTCTGTGGCTGCGATCAAGCCCGTCCGCGAACAAGCTGGGGAATACAGATGGCTTACTCATACACTGAGAAAAAACGTATCCGCAAGGATTTTGGCAAGTTGCCACACGTCATGGATGTGCCTTACCTTTTGGCGATTCAACTGGATTCATATCGGAAATTTACCCAGGCAGACCAGTCTCCCAGCAAGCGGGAAGATGTTGGTTTGCATGCGGCATTCCGTTCAGTGTTCCCGATTGTCAGCTATTCTGGCAATGCTGCGCTCGAATATGTGAGCTATGGCCTCGGCAAAGCTGCGTTTGACGTTAATGAATGTATTTTGCGCGGCGTAACCTACGCTGTGCCGTTGCGCGTTAAAGTGCGCCTGATCATCTATGATCGCGAGTCTGCTAATAAAGCGATTAAAGATATTAAAGAACAAGAAGTGTACATGGGCGAAATTCCGCTCATGACCGACAACGGTACTTTTGTTATCAATGGTACCGAGCGTGTTATCGTTTCCCAGTTGCACCGTTCGCCAGGTGTGTTCTTCGATCACGACAAAGGCAAGACGCATTCCTCTGGTAAGCTGCTCTATTCTGCACGGATTATTCCCTATCGTGGCTCATGGCTCGATTTTGAATTTGATCCGAAAGATCTGTTATACGTTCGTATCGACCGCCGTCGTAAACTGCCGGCGACTATCCTGCTGCGCGCATTAGGTTTTAGTTCGCAAGAAATGCTGGAAATGTTCTTTGAAACCAGCAATTTTAAAGTCGATAAAAACGGTCAGTTCGTTTTTGAAGTAGTGCCGTCCCGTTTGCGCGGTGATGTGGCTACGTTTGACATCAAAGACAAAAAAGGCAACATCATCATCGAAGAAGGGCGTCGTATTACTGCGCGCCACATTCGCCTGCTGGAAAAAGCAGGTGTCGATCAAATGGAAGTTCCATCAGAGTATCTGTTGGGCCGCTCCCTGGCTAAAGATGTTGTTGACACCAAAACCGGTGAAGTGCTGTTTGAATGTAACACTGAAATCACCGCTGATATCCTCGCCAAGCTCGCTGCTGCCGGCGTCGAGAAAATCGAAACGCTTTACACTAACGAACTGGATTGCGGTCCCTTCGTATCGGAAACCTTGCGTATCGATCCAACACGTACTCAGTTGGAAGCCTTGGTTGAAATTTACCGCATGATGCGTCCTGGTGAGCCGCCAACCAAAGAGTCGGCGGAAGCACTTTTCCAAAACCTGTTCTTCAGCCAGGAACGTTATGACCTGTCTGCAGTGGGACGCATGAAGTTCAACCGTCGTCTCGGCCGCGAAGTCGAGACAGGTGAAGGCACATTGTCCAACGACGATATTGTTGATGTGATGAAGACATTGATCTCCATCCGTAACGGTAAAGGCGTGGTGGATGATATTGACCATTTGGGTAACCGCCGTGTCCGCTCTGTCGGTGAAATGGCAGAGAACCAATTCCGTGTCGGTTTGGTGCGCGTTGAGCGTGCTGTTAAAGAACGCTTGTCTATGGCAGAAAGCGAAGGCTTGATGCCGCAGGATTTGATCAACGCCAAGCCGGTTGCAGCGGCAGTGAAAGAGTTCTTTGGCTCTTCCCAGCTGTCGCAATTCATGGACCAAAACAATCCTTTATCAGAAGTGACCCACAAACGTCGCGTATCTGCGCTCGGCCCGGGTGGTTTGACGCGTGAACGCGCCGGCTTTGAAGTTCGTGACGTTCATCCAACGCACTATGGCCGTGTATGCCCGATTGAAACGCCTGAAGGTCCGAACATCGGTTTGATCAACTCTTTGGCCACCTACGCTCGCACAAATAGTTACGGTTTCCTCGAGAGTCCATATCGTAAGGTTATCGACGGCAAGGTTACGAATGATATTGAGTTCCTGTCTGCTATTAACGAAGCGGAGTATGTCATTGCCCAGGCCTCTGCTGCTGTGGACAAGAACGGCAAACTTTCTGACGAATTGGTTTCTGTGCGTCACCTGAATGAGTTCGCCCTGAAGCCGCCGCAAGATGTTCAATACATGGACGTCTCTGCTCGCCAGGTTGTTTCTGTCGCAGCATCGTTGATTCCGTTCCTTGAGCACGATGATGCTAACCGCGCATTGATGGGTTCCAACATGCAACGCCAGGCCGTGCCGACATTAAAAGCGGAAAAACCGCTGGTCGGTACCGGTATGGAGCGCAATGTAGCCGCCGACTCAGGTGTGTGTGTTGTGGCTAAACGTGGCGGTGTTGTCGATAGCGTTGACGCTGGCCGTGTGGTGATCAAGGTTCACGATGATGAGGTCGCTGCCGGTGATGCCGGTGTTGATATCTACAATCTGATCAAATACACCCGTTCTAACCAGAATACCTGTATCAATCAGCGCCCGATCGTCAATATGGGCGACATTGTGGCGCGTGGCGATATCCTTGCTGATGGTCCCTCTGTGGATATGGGTGAGTTGGCCTTGGGCCAAAACATGCGCATCGCATTCATGCCGTGGAACGGTTACAACTACGAGGACTCCATCCTGGTATCCGAGCGTGTTGTGCAGGAAGACCGCTTCACCACTATTCATATCCAGGAATTAACCTGTATTGCACGCGACACCAAATTGGGCAGTGAAGAAATCACTGCAGATATTCCTAACGTTGGTGAGAGTGCTCTGAGCAAGCTGGATGAATCCGGCATTGTTTACATCGGTGCGGAAGTCGGTGGCGGCGATATTCTCGTTGGTAAAGTGACACCTAAAGGTGAAACCCAACTGACACCGGAAGAGAAGCTGTTGCGTGCAATCTTCGGAGAAAAAGCATCTGACGTTAAAGATACATCTCTGCGGGTACCATCAGGCACCAAGGGAACCGTCATTGATGTTCAGGTATTTACCCGCGACGGACTGGAAAAAGACCAGCGCAGCCTGGAGATCGAAAAAGCCCAGCTTGACGAGGTACGTAAGGATCTCAACGAAGAATACCGCATCATGGAAACCGCTACGCTAGAGCGTTTGCGTGCTGCGTTAGTCGGCCAAAAAGTGGCATCGGGCAAGGGCGTTAAAAAAGGCGATGCCTTGACTGATGAAATGCTCGATGGTCTTGAAAAAGACCAGTGGTTCAAGCTGCGTATGGCTGACGAAGTGCTCAATGAACAGATCGATCGTGCTGAAGAGCAGTTGGCCGAGCGTCGCAAGATCCTTGATGAACGCTTTGAAGACAAAAAACGCAAACTGTCCACTGGCGATGACCTGGCTCCAGGTGTGCTGAAGATCGTTAAGGTATACCTGGCGATCAAGCGTCGCATCCAGCCGGGTGACAAGATGGCTGGTCGTCACGGTAACAAAGGGGTTATCTCGGTCATCATGCCGGTTGAAGATATGCCGCATGATGAAAAAGGTGAGCCGGTTGATATCGTTCTGAACCCGCTGGGTGTACCGTCCCGTATGAACGTGGGTCAGGTGCTGGAGATGCACCTGGGTATGGCTGCAAAAGGTCTGGGCGTTAAAATTAATGCGATGTTGCGCGAACAGCGTGCCGTTGCAGAAGTTCGCAGCTTCCTCGAAGAGATCTACAACAAAACCGGTGACGTAGCCGCAAAAGAAGATCTGGCTTCCTTCAGTGACAACGAGATTCTGGATCTGGCGCGTAACCTGACGGGCGGTGTTCCCATGGCAACGCCGGTATTTGACGGCGCCAAAGAGCATGAAATCAAGGCACTGTTGCGCTTGGCTGATTTGTCCGATACCGGTCAGACCACCTTGTTCGATGGACGTACTGGTGATCAGTTCTCCCGTCCTGTGACCGTGGGCTATATGTACATGCTGAAACTGAACCACTTGGTTGACGACAAGATGCATGCCCGTTCCACCGGCTCTTATAGCCTGGTTACCCAACAGCCGCTGGGTGGTAAGGCGCAATTCGGTGGTCAGCGTTTCGGGGAGATGGAAGTGTGGGCACTCGAAGCTTACGGTGCTGCTTATACCCTACAGGAAATGCTTACCGTGAAATCGGACGATGTGGCCGGTCGTACCAAGATGTACAAAAACATCGTGGATGGCGATCACCGCATGGAGCCTGGTATGCCGGAATCCTTTAACGTTCTGGTTAAAGAGATCCGCTCGCTCGGTATCAACATGGAACTGGAGCAGGACGAGTAATCCTTACGTCGTTAATCAGCAGGGGGCTGCAAGGCCCCCGATGTGCACATGCACTCACTGAAGCTCACTCATTGCAGCTCATTGGAGAATAGCCTTGAAAGACTTACTGAATTTACTCAAGTCCCAGGGACAAGTCGAAGAGTTCGATGCTATCCGCATCAGCCTGGCGTCACCGGAGATGATTCGCTCCTGGTCATACGGCGAAGTAAAAAAGCCGGAAACCATTAACTATCGTACCTTCAAGCCTGAGCGTGAAGGTTTGTTTTGCGCCAAGATCTTCGGCCCGGTAAAAGATTACGAGTGCTTGTGTGGTAAATACAAGCGCATGAAGCACCGCGGCATTATTTGTGAGAAGTGCGGTGTAGAAGTCACTCTCGCCAAAGTGCGTCGCGAGCGTATGGGCCATATTGAACTGGCCAGCCCGGTTGCCCACATTTGGTTCCTTAAGTCATTGCCGAGCCGTATCGGTCTGTTGCTCGACATGACACTGCGCGATATCGAACGCGTACTTTATTTCGAATCTTACGTTGTTACCGAACCGGGCATGACAAGTTTGGAACGCGGTCAACTGCTGACTGACGAACAATACTTTGAAGCGATGGAAGAGTTCGGGGATGAATTCGAAGCCAAGATGGGCGCTGAAGCCATCCAGACGCTGATGCGTGACATCGACCTGGAAGGTGAAATTCAGCATCTGCGGGAAGAAATCCCCAACACCACCAGTGAAACCAAGATCAAAAAATACTCCAAACGCTTGAAGCTGCTTGAGGCGTTCCACTTCTCCGGCAACAAGCCCGAGTGGATGGTTATGGAAGTGCTGCCGGTGTTGCCGCCGGATCTGCGTCCGCTGGTTCCGCTTGATGGCGGTCGTTTTGCCACGTCTGACCTGAACGATTTATATCGTCGCGTCATCAACCGTAACAACCGCTTGAAGCGCCTGCTGGATTTGAATGCGCCTGACATTATCGTGCGCAACGAGAAGCGTATGCTGCAAGAAGCGGTGGATGCGCTGTTGGATAATGGTCGTCGCGGTCGCGCGATTACCGGCTCTAACAAGCGTCCATTGAAATCATTGGCGGACATGATCAAAGGTAAACAAGGTCGTTTCCGTCAAAACCTGCTCGGAAAGCGTGTGGATTACTCCGGTCGTTCGGTGATCGTGGTAGGCCCGACCCTGCGCCTGCATCAGTGCGGTTTGCCCAAGAAAATGGCTTTGGAGCTGTTCAAGCCGTTTATCTTCTCCAAGCTTGAATTGCGCGGCCTGGCAACGACCATCAAGGCAGCCAAGAAGATGGTAGAGCGCGAGGAAGCCGTGGTGTGGGACATCCTGGATGATGTTATCCGCGAGCACCCGGTCCTGCTGAACCGTGCTCCCACACTTCACCGCTTGGGTATTCAGGCGTTCGAGCCAGTGCTGATTGAAGGTAAAGCCATTCAACTGCACCCGCTGGTATGTACTGCATATAACGCTGACTTTGACGGCGACCAGATGGCTGTTCACGTACCGCTGACACTGGAAGCCCAGTTGGAAGCGCGTGCGTTGATGATGTCTACCAACAACATTCTGTCTCCTGCTTCGGGTGAGCCAATCATTGTGCCCTCCCAGGACGTGGTGCTCGGTTTGTACTGGATGACACGCGAACGTATCAATGCGCTTGGCGAAGGCATGCGCTTTGCGGATCCCGCTGAAGTCTCCCGCGCGTATTACTCGAAGCAGGTCGACCTGCAGGCACGAATCAAGGTTCGTTTGACGGAAACCCTGATCGGTGCAGAGGGTGAAAGACAGCAATCAACTCGTTTGGTGGACACCACTGTAGGTCGTGTGCTCTTGTGGGAAATTGTTCCTGCGGGTATTCCGTTAGAGATGATTAACCGCCCAATGGTTAAAAAAGCGATTTCTGCAGTAATTAACTACTGTTATCGCGTTGTGGGCCTCAAAGCCACCGTCATTTTTGCTGACCGCTTGATGTACATGGGCTATGACTTCTCTACCAAGTCGGGCTCATCTATCGGTGTAAACGACTTTGCTATTCCAGATGCCAAGGCCGATATCATTGCGCGTGCTGAAAGCGAAGTGAAGGAAATTGAGGGGCAGTATGCAGCGGGTCTGGTAACCCAAGGCGAAAAATACAACAAAGTTATTGATATCTGGTCGCGCGCGAATGACCTCGTGGCCAAATCCATGATGGAGGGTATCAGTAAAGAAACCGTGACCAACCGCGAAGGTAAAGAAGAGCAGCAGGCTTCTTTTAACTCGGTATTTATGTATGCGGATTCTGGTGCGCGGGGCTCGCCAGCCCAGATTCGTCAGTTGGCCGGTATGCGTGGCCTGATGGCCCGTCCGGATGGCTCTATTATTGAGCAGCCGATTACAGCGAACTTCCGTGAAGGTTTGAACGTACTCCAGTACTTCATCTCTACGCACGGTGCGCGGAAAGGTCTGGCGGATACTGCATTGAAGACAGCAAACTCCGGTTACCTGACCCGTCGCCTGGTAGACGTTGCGCAGGATCTGGTTGTTACCATGATTGACTGTGGTACCGATGAAGGTCTGACCATGTCACCGGTTATCGAAGGTGGCGATGTTATCGAATCCCTGGGTGATCGTATTCTGGGTCGTGTTGTGGCGCGCGATGTCATTCGTCCGGGTAGCGATGAAATTCTTATTCTTGCCGGTACCATGATTGATGAAGCATGGGTTGAGCGCATCGAAGCGATGGGTATTGATGAGGTCTGCGTACGCTCGCCGATTAGCTGTGACGCGCGGACCGGTATCTGTTCAATGTGTTATGGCCGTGATCTGGCGCGTGGACATCGCGTTAACGTAGGTGAAGCGGTGGGTGTTATTGCAGCACAATCCATTGGTGAGCCGGGTACCCAGCTGACGATGCGTACCTTCCACATCGGTGGTGCGGCGTCACGAGCTTCTGCTGCAGACAGTGTGCAAGTGAAGCAGGAAGGTACCGTTCGTTTGTTGAACGTGAAGGTTGTGAGCAATCCGGCCGGTAATCTGGTGGCAGTATCGCGCTCTGGTGAACTGGCAATTGCTGACGCCAGTGGCCGTGAGCGTGAACGTTATAAGATTCCTTACGGCGCCTTGATTACCGTCAAAGACGGTGAAACAGTCAAAGGTGGTCAGATTATCGCGAAATGGGACCCGCACACGCACCCGATCGTATCTGAAGTGGCGGGTACGGTAGCCTTCTCTGGTATGGAAGATGGTTTGTCAATTCGTCGTCAAACCGACGAGCTGACTGGCTTGAGTTCTATCGAAGTATTGGACCCGGCCGAGCGTCCCTCTGCTGGTAAGGATTTAAGGCCAGCAGTTACCTTGGTGGATGCCAAGGGCAAAGAGCTGTTTCTTGCCAATACCAACGTGCCGGCGCACTACATGCTGCCGTCCAAGGCGATTTTGAGCATTAACAACAGCGATATTATCAACGTTGGTGACATCATCGCGCGTATTCCGCAGGAAGGTTCCAAAACTCGCGACATTACGGGTGGTTTGCCACGCGTTGCTGACTTGTTTGAAGCTCGTCGTCCGAAGGAACCATCAATCCTGGCGGAAATTTCAGGTACTGTGAGTTTTGGTAAAGAAACCAAGGGCAAGCGTCGTTTGATCATTACTCCAACCGATGGCCAACTGCTGCCGGATGGATCTACTTATTATGAAGTTCTGATCCCCAAGCATCGCCAACTGACAGTATTCGAAGGTGAGATGGTAGAGCGGGGTGAGGTTGTGTCTGACGGCCCGGCTAATCCGCACGATATCCTTCGTTTGCAGGGGGTGGAAGCCTTGTCTCGTTACATTACCAACGAGATTCAGGACGTTTATCGTCTGCAGGGCGTGAAGATTAACGACAAACACATCGAGACAATTGTGCGTCAGATGTTGCGCAAGGTTGAGATCACCACGATGGGTGACTCAAACTTTGTAAAAGGCGAGCAAGTTGAATACACCCAGGTGCTGGAAGAAAATGAGCGTCTGCGTGGCGAAGGCAAGCAGCCCGCTCAGTTCGAACGCTTGTTGTTGGGTATTACCAAGGCTTCCTTGGCGACGGAATCATTCATCTCCGCTGCGTCATTCCAGGAAACCACTCGCGTTCTTACCGAGGCGGCGGTTACTGGTAAGAAGGACAGTTTGCGCGGATTGAAAGAAAACGTTGTGGTTGGGCGTTTGATTCCTGCTGGTACTGGTCTGGCGTACCACAGTGAACGTAAGCGCAAGCGTGAAGCGGCGATGAATGTGTCTGATGTGGGTGTGAGTGCGGAAGATGTCGAAGCAGCACTGACTGAGGCATTGAAGTCCAGCTCCAACTAGTTGAGAAGAATCTGGCGCTTCGACTGTTAGGGTCGGAGCGCCAGAGGTAGATCGAAAGTGTGTGTCCCTGTCCGGAAATATCCTTTCAGTGCATCCCCTTTAAACATCGACTCTGCCTTGACGGAGGCAGGTGGCCTCTTTACAATGCGCCACCCGCTTTTTCTGAGAAGTGGGGAACGGCTGTCCGTTCTCTTTAAACCGGCCTTCATCTGAAGGCATTTTTATCTGTGGAGTTTATTTTCATGGCAACGATCAACCAGTTGGTTCGTAAGCCGAGAAAACGTAAGGTAGAAAAGAGCGACGTTCCTGCTCTGCAAGGCAACCCGCAAAAGCGCGGTGTCTGTACCCGCGTTTACACCACCACACCGAAGAAACCAAACTCGGCGCTGCGTAAAGTTTGTCGTGTGCGTTTGACCAATGGTTTTGAAGTGACTTCTTACATCGGTGGTGAAGGCCATAACTTGCAAGAGCACAGCGTGGTGCTGATCCGTGGCGGTCGTGTTAAAGACCTGCCAGGTGTGCGTTACCACACTGTACGTGGTTCACTGGATACTTCCGGTGTGGCCAAGCGTAAGCAAGCTCGCTCCAAATATGGAGCCAAGCGTCCCAAATAATCGCTGGCGAGCTCAGGCTCGCCTGATTGGTTGAGGGTGTGAACAAACGTTTTCGGTAAAGAACCGAGTAAGGCCAGGCGTGATGTAGTGTCGTCCTGGATGATTCCTGAAGAGAGGCTATTAAGATGCCAAGAAGAAGAGTTGTCGCCAAGCGCGAAGTGTTGCCAGATCCCAAGTTTGGCAATGTTACTCTGGCGAAATTTATGAACCACGTGATGATCAGTGGTAAGAAGTCCATTGCTGAACGTATCGTTTACGGTGCAATGGATGTGGTTAAGGCTAAGATGAACCGTGATCCGCTGGAAGTATTTTCCGAGGCTCTCGAAAACATCGCGCCATTGGTTGAAGTTAAATCCCGCCGTGTGGGTGGGGCGACCTACCAGGTGCCGGTAGAGGTGCGTGCTTCTCGCCGTACAGCTCTGGCAATGCGCTGGTTGGTGGATTACTCACGCAATCGCGGTGAGAAATCCATGCCTCAGCGTTTGGCTGGTGAACTGATGGATGCTGCCCAAGGTAAGGGTGCTGCAGTCAAGAAGCGCGAAGACGTGCATCGTATGGCTGAAGCCAACAAGGCGTTCTCTCACTACCGTTTCTAATTCCGGTTGTGAGGTCAGAAAAGGCAGCCTAATTAGCTGCCTTTTACCTTTTTGAAGAATTTGTAAATAGGGGGCTGCACCATGGCACGTAAAACTCCCATCGCACGCTATCGTAATATCGGTATCTGCGCACACGTGGATGCAGGTAAAACAACGACTACTGAGCGTGTACTCTTTTATACCGGCTTGTCGCATAAAATTGGTGAGGTGCACGATGGTGCTGCAACTACCGATTGGATGGTGCAGGAGCAGGAGCGTGGTATCACTATCACCTCTGCTGCGGTAACAACCTTCTGGAAAGGCATGGCCGCCCAGTTTGATGAGCACCGTATCAATGTTATCGATACGCCCGGTCACGTAGATTTCACTATTGAAGTCGAGCGTTCGTTGCGTGTGCTGGATGGTGCTGTAGTGGTATTGTGTGGCTCCTCTGGCGTCCAGCCGCAAACTGAAACCGTATGGCGTCAGGCCAACAAATATGAAGTGCCGCGTATTGTGTTCGTCAACAAGATGGACCGTACCGGGGCCAATTACCTGCGCGTTATTGAGCAATTGAAAACTCGCCTGGGTGCTAATCCTGTCCCGTTGCAGATGACGATTGGGTCAGAAGATCAGTTCAAAGGTGTTGTAGATCTGGTCAAAATGCAGGCGATTATCTGGAATGAAGCGGATCAGGGGATGACGTTTGAATACACTGATATTCCGGCAGACTTAAAAGATACCTGCAATAAATTGCGCGAGCAGTTAATTGAAGCCGCAGCAGAATCAACCGAAGAGTTGATGAATAAATATCTGAATGGCGAAGAGCTAACGGAAGCTGAAATTAAAACTGGTATTCGCGCACGCACGCTGGCTAATGAAATCATTCCCGTCATTGGCGGATCGGCATTTAAAAACAAAGGTGTTCAGGCGATGCTTGATGCCGTCATTGAATACTTGCCGGCACCCACTGAAGTTAAAGCAATTGAAGGTGTCTTGGATGATGGCGAGACAGTCGCCACTCGCGAAGCAAGTGATGAGCAGCCTTTTGCCGCATTAGCGTTCAAAATCGCCACCGACCCTTTTGTTGGTACCTTGACATTTTTCCGCGTTTACTCTGGCAAATTGAATTCAGGCGACACGGTCTACAACCCGGTTAAGGGCAAAAAGGAACGTGTTGGTCGGATGGTGCAGATGCACGCAAACCAGCGTAACGAGATTAAGGAAGTGCTGGCTGGCGATATTGCTGCTGGTATTGGTTTTAAGGACGTGACAACCGGTGACACACTCTGTGATCTGGAGCATATCATCACGCTTGAGCGGATGGACTTTCCTGAGCCGGTTATTCATGTGGCGGTAGAGCCAAAAACCAAAGCGGATCAGGAAAAAATGGGTGTTGCATTGAGCAAGCTGGCTCAGGAAGATCCTTCTTTCCGTGTCAAGACGGACGAGGAAACCGGTCAGACCATTATTGGTGGTATGGGCGAATTGCACCTCGATATTATCATTGACCGTATGCGTCGTGAGTTTAATGTCGAGGCAAATATCGGTAAGCCGCAAGTTGCTTATCGTGAGGCAATCCGCAACAAGTGCGAAATCGAAGGTAAATTTGTTCGTCAATCTGGTGGTCGTGGACAGTACGGCCATTGCTGGATTCGCTTTGAGCCGGGTGCTGACGCCAGCGCTGAAGGCTTGGAGTTCGTTAATGAGATCGTTGGTGGTGTTGTACCAAAAGAATATGTTCCGGCTATTCAGAAAGGTATAGCAGAGCAGATGCAAAACGGTGTTCTGGCGGGATATCCCTTGTTAGGTTTAAAAGCAACTGTATATGACGGTTCTTACCACGATGTGGATTCGTCGGAAATGGCGTTTAAGATTGCTGCGTCCATGGCCACTAAAAGGCTGGCTCAACAAGGAGGTGCTGTCTTGTTGGAGCCGGTTATGAAAGTGGAGGTGGTAACACCTGAGGAAAACATGGGTGACGTGGTTGGAGATCTTAACCGCCGTCGCGGCATGATTCTGGGTATGGATGAGAGCCCCAGCGGTAAAGTAGTTAATGCAGAGGTGCCGCTTGCTGAGATGTTTGGTTATGCAACTTCCTTGCGTTCCGCAACGCAAGGGCGTGCGACCTACACCATGGAGTTCTTGAAGTATTCCGAAGCTCCGCGCAACGTTGCCGATGAAGTGATTGCGAAGAGCAAAGTTAAAGACGTCGAATAATTCACCAGTTGAATTTTTTAGAGGAATAAGAAAGTGGCTAAAGAAAAGTTTGAACGTAACAAGCCCCACGTCAACGTGGGCACCATTGGTCACGTTGACCACGGCAAAACCACATTGAC
>NZ_JBPYCU010000031.1:0-16916 GCF_051846955.1 Cellvibrio sp. ARAG 10.3 | reverse complement strand
AGCGTGATAAATGGCTTCCTGGGAAAAGATATTGTTCAATTTCAAATATTGCGTGATTGTAGTAAATAGTTTTGCTTGAATATGGAACAGAACTTAAATCAATAAGGGCTGGGAATAGCGATTTCTTAATATTGTTTTTCTACAGCCTTGTTAAAAATACTTTCAAGGGATCGGTGCATGAAATATCTAATAGGTCTAATTATTGTTTTCTATTCTTGCGCAAGCGTTCACGCAGATCCTGAATGCAGCGACCCAAATTTAGGAGATAACAGTAAAATTATGTGTGAGCGATATTTTCTTTCAGCTGCTCACTCTAGTTTAATCGGGCATTATTTAGAGACTATGCAGAAAATAGAAAATTGCAATGAAAAAAACGAGTGGCAAGAAGTATATAAAACTTACCATTCTTCTTGGGTTCCTTACATGATAGCGAGCTGCAGAATGTTTTGTATTGACGATGTCTGTGGAGATATATCTGTGCACGATGATGTTTGCATTATCTCGCAGCTAAAAGATTTTGATGAAAAAATCATGGCTGAGTTAAAAGAAGGAGTAAAATTTGGAAGATGCGCTGCTTCTCCGCAATCTGATTTCAGCCCAAGCTTTAGTTGTTCGTCAGCTTTAAATGATGCTGAAAGAATGATATGTGGAGACTTCTATTTGTCTCTCGCAGATAGGCGTCTAAACGATTTTTATACAAAAGCCAAAGCAAATAAGGTTGACAATTCTGGGATTATTCAAGAGCAGCGTGTTTGGCTTAAAAAAAGAAATCAATGTAAAGACACGTCATGTCTAATTTATAGTTATTTCCATAGGATTAATGATTTCAAGGCAGATAAAGATACTCTTTTCTACTAAAGATTTTAACAGGGCGCGCCAATTTGCACCTTCGGTGCCGGACGCTTCGCGCCGTTGCGCTTAATGTTAGCCACGTATAAATAGCTCATGAGCACTATGTGTACAATCTATCAAATAGGTAATACGAATGCTTTTTAAGAAAATAGAGATTGATAATGTAGGGCCAATATCAAGAATAAATATTGAGTTCCCAAAAAGAGAAGATGGCCCTAAACCACTCGTAATAGTTGGCGAGAATGGGTCAGGTAAAAGTATTCTCCTAGCGCATTTGGTAAATGCCCTTATTGTTGGGAAACAGATGGTGTTTGAAGATGTAGAAGTGGAAAAAGGAAAAGTATTTAAATACAGAAGCCCGAAATATGTTAAATCAGGCGAGCATTTTTCATACTCTAAGGTCGAATTTGAAACAGGGGAATTAGTTCAAGAATGGCAGCTTATTTTAACGCGGAAAGATTTTGAAGAAAAACTAGGCTATACGCCGCCTAGAAAAGATTGGACCAAAATAGATATATCGCAAACCTCTCATTTTGAGTCGACATTTAACACTAACTCACAAAATACTCAATCAATATTTAAAAAACAATGTTGTTTATATTTCCCTGTAAACAGATTTGAAGAGCCAGCATGGCTAAATATTCATAATCTGAAAGCCCAGGCAAACTATACTGATTTAAAGAAGATTACAGGTATTTCGAACAGAGAGCTTATTTGCACGTCACCGCTAAAGAATAACAATAATTGGCTACTTGATCTGCTGTTTGATAGGCAACTCTATGACTTAAATATTCTAAATGCTCCGCTACAGCTAGCCCAAAATCAACCGAAAAAAATGTTCCCAATATTTAATGGCTTTTCTGGTCAAAGCGCAAATATTTATGAGGCCGTTCTAAATGTAATTAGGGTCGTTCTAAGAGAGTCAGGAAATATAAGGTTGGGTGCTGGAGCAAGAAAAGATAGACAAATATCGGTTATGAAGGATGAAAAAATATGGGTTCCTAATTTATTTCAACTATCTACTGGTGAAGTGCAACTGATTAACTTGTTTTTGTCTATTATAAGGGACTATGACTTGTCAGATGGAAAACTTAACAACTTAAGTGATATTAGGGGCATAGTAATAATCGATGAAATTGACTCACACCTCCACACTATTCACCAAAAGGAAGTTCTTCCTAAGCTGATCAAGTCTTTTCCTAATGTTCAATTCATAATAACGACACATGCTCCCCTGTTCCTGCTAGGAATGGATGAAGAGTTTGGAAGTGATGGATTTGAAATTATTAACATGCCAGATGGCAGTGAAGTCGCAGCGAATGATTTCTCTGAGTTTGTGGCTGCCTACGAGGCCTTTAGACAAACCGCAAAGCATAGGGCGGAAATTAAGGCAGAAATTGAGCATCACTCAAAACCAGTTGTTTTTGTAGAAGGTGATTATGATATTCGTTATTTAAATAAAGCGGCAGATTTTCTTGAAAAGAGAGAGCTTCTCGATAGAGTACAGCTAAAAGATGGAAGTGGATTTGGAAATTTAGATAAAATATGGAAAAGCTATAACAATTCTATATCTGAAGTTTTACCAAACAAAATAATACTTCTTTATGACTGCGATACCAACAAGCAAGATAACGACAAAAATCTCGTATTCAAACGCGTAATCCCCAGTGTGCCAGGTAATCCTATATCTGTCGGCATAGAAAATTTATTTTCAATCGATGTCATAGATAAAATTGAGTTGGAAAATCCTCAATTCATTGATATTCAAGAAGAAGGAAAAGCTAGAACACGAGGCAATGAGATCACGCTACCATCGACTAAATCTGTAAATAAAGATGAAAAAGGAAATATGTGTAACTGGCTTTGTGAGAATGGGGAGGCCGTAGACTTTGAGTGCTTTGAGTCAGTTTTTCAAATAATCGAACAAATAATTAATGGCTAACAAGGCGCTTGTTCGGATGCAAACTACGCTGCGCTTCGTTTGCGCCGCACAGCTTAAATGTTAGCTCTCCGATTTCCCCAAGAAAAGTAAGACGCCTCACTATCGATATTGGTACTGAAACTATTTTTATTTTACTCATCATTGCCTGAATCATAAGTCAAGGAGAAAAACATGATTAACAATGAAGATTTATACATTTATGACGTGACGATGTTTACTGAAAATCTATACAGAATGGGCAACGCGACATGGCCTGCTTTCACTGAAGAGCGAGCAAAGTCCGATGTTCTTATTACAAAGATTAATGGTGTCGATGTTGTCATGGCTAATGGAAATGGGTTCTCTGCTTTTAATTATTTGACACCCATTATGAAGAGACCTGGAAAAACGATATGGCGAATAAAGAAGCATGCTCAGATTCCTCAAGGCTTAAAGCTCGTTAAGGATATGCGTCCTGGTCATGAAGGTCACTTTATGATTGCGCCAGAGAGGCAAATGCCTTTGAAAAAATATCTCGGGCTTCTTGAGGAGCTAGGAATGGATAGGGTTCGTGTTGTGAAGCTATCTGCTGTGGAGGTTAAAAATGGCTAATCCAACAATTTTAATAAAGGAATACAATATAATTTGGGAGGCATTGGCGCATTACGAAAAGTATTTAGAGCAAATGTCTTTAAGTTCTTCGAGCGAAGATGAAGAACTTATTTTTGATGAAAAATTACAAGACATTGAGTCCGCCAGAAAGACCATTCAGTACGGTGCGCTTAATTCATACGGGGTCGAACTAAAATAATGTTAATTTGTTGCGGTGGCCCCGCTGGTGTGCGCGGTGTTATGCGACAAATCAGGTTCTCCTGTCGATTTTGACCTCTTCAATTCGACTAATCATTGCCTATCCTGGTAATTGAATCTGGAGAACTGGACATGAATACCAATGCCGATATAGACGCTATCAAGAGCTTGATTGCTGCACGCGAGACAGCCATCGCTAACGCAGACGCTGAAGCTGCCATCGAACCGTTTGCGCGTGATGTTGTGGTCTACGACCTACAGCCGCCGCTTGCTTTCGCTGGAGCCGATGCGCGCGATGCTGAGGAGCTGCGTGCCTGGCTGAAAACCTGGAGGGAACCGGGGCCTCGGGTCGAGTTTCGTGAGTCGCGGATTCTGATCAATGGCGACCTTGGCATCGCTTATGGTCTCAGCCACATGCGAGGGGAAAAGATTGGAGAAGGAGCCGTCGAGCTGTGGTTCCGCACTACGCTCGTATTCAAACGCTCCGGAGACGACTGGATGATCGTCCACGAGCACAATTCGGTGCCGATGAAGATGGATGGCAGTGGCCTTGCCGCCGTCGATTTGAAACCTTGATGATGGGAAGGAATGTATCACTCCGCAAGAAAAATAGGCGCCTCGCGATTGCGCCAGAGAGGCAGATGCCTTTACCACCTAATAAATAGGTCGAAAATGAAATGGATATACAGGGCAATACTGATTTTTGCGATTCCTTTTTTTCTTCCAGACAAATCTTTTGCATTACAGTACGAGCTATTGATCAATAGCTCCGCTCCAACGATGGGTACTATTCGACTCAGTTTTGAAGATGCTCTCCATACTGAAACCCGTTTGATTTCCAGGCAGTTAAAAGAATCAAACATCAAGAATCCAATTTGTAGCACATCGGGCAAAACGTTATCGCGCGAGGATGATGGTGGATGGATGGTACCTGCTGGCTGTTCAGAGATTATCTGGGGCATACAATTTATTGAAGTGGATCGCCCGAACCATGATGTTTCCGCCCAAGAAAATCTTTACTATCCGGGAAAGTGGTGGCTGTTTTCCGAGTGGGGAAGTCTCCTGCGTTTGGCTTCGAATACGGCTGAATCTGAAATTTGTACAAAAGACCGAGCAATATGTCGGCATGTACCATCATCCAAAGAAGCGCCGCTGTTGATGCTTGTTGGTGAGCCCAGCAAACAGGTAACTTCCGGAGAAACGTCATTCAATTTTTTTTCTGGCCATTTACCTGAGGCCTTTGACATTAAAAATCTCTATGGATCTTATGAACAACAGTTATCCTACCTGCAAAAAGTCATCACTCCTGTTAACCCCTCGACACCTCCACAAACGGTTGACGTGTTAGTACTGGGAATTGATGCTTCCTTAGACGTGATTGGAGGAGCAGCAGGAAAAGACGCTTACTTGGCAAATATCGCTGTAAATGAACGAGGGGTGATTTCATCAGACCTTATAAAGTATTTGTGGGTAGCTGGTCACGAGATGGCACACATGTTAGGCCTGGGAACCGAGGCGCTTTGGGCTTCCGAGAGTCTGGCTCATTACTACGGATTTAAATCTCTTGGAGAAGATAAACTCGCTTCACAGATCTTCAAGCAGATGGTGGGCGAAATGAGTCAAATAGGCTTATTGAAAGCTCAACAGCTTGTAGGGCAGGGCGAAGGACAGCACTATGCACAGTTCTACGTGAAGGGCGCAGCGTTTTGGAAGGATTTAGATGAAGCGATTATAGGTGTAACGCGAAGTCAAAAGAATTTGGATGACTATCTTTCTTTACTTATAAATGGTCGTTTCGGTACGAACGGCGAGCTTCCGTCTGAGTTCTTGGAGGCTATGGTTGATGTAATTGGCCAAGAGAAAGTGAATCGTCTGCTTCTTGACTATCTTTAAATGTCGTACATGCACCCGATGACGTAGCCATCTACGATGGTGAGTCGTATGTCAGTTATACGGGCTGGAGGAAAGGTTCTATGATATTAACTCTGCGTTATCCTCATGTGCGAGACTTGGTGCAGCACTATGCCACCAAAAAGAATGATGCGAAAGTGTTGAAGATACTGGATAGTGGTTTGTTATCCGAAGAGGATGCATCGCATTTGGGTCATTTTATCTGGGATATGTTGGATACAATGGCAAAAGACAGGGAGCAAAATATAGTTGTTCTCGGCGGAACAGATAACACGCAAATGGCTCCAGATATTGCTTATGAGATGGATGCACTGATGAATAAATCAGGATATGGAAAAATATGGGAAAAAATATCTGACGAAGCATGACAATATGAGTGACCCAGGAAGCATGGAGTATATCTCAGGAGCATTCTTTGAGTTCATGGTTCCCTTTATGGGAATCTGGGCCATCACAGTATCTGTCGTTTTGGCTGTGAAGCATCTTTTAACAAGTTGGAAGTACGGTAAAAAGTAAATGATTCCTGCGGTCGTCAGTCCATCGGTTGGCTGCTGCGACCATCCTGCTATATGCCGTGAAAGTAAGATTGGAGAATTCACATGATCCCAGAAATTCTGGAATATAACGAAAAGCAGGCACTGGTTGACAAAGACATATGTGATGCACTCGCAGGCGAGATTGATCGTAGTCTGTCTGGCGCTGAGAGCAAGATTTGGCATGGGCATCCGGTCTGGTTTCTGGATGGCAATCCTATAGCCGGGTACAGCAAGCAGAAGCCTGGAATTCGATTGATGTTTTGGAGTGGGGCAGATTTTGAGGAGCCGGAGCTAAATGTATTAGGTAAGAAATTCAAGGATGCCTCAATCTTCTACAGCGATGCTGCCGATATCAACAAAACCGCGCTGCGTCGGTGGTTGAAGAAATCCAAAGAAATTCAGTGGGATTACAAAAATATTGTTCAGAGAAAAGGTAATCTGGAAAGGTTGAAATAATAGGGTCCAGAAACGCGTCGTATTTGTCGCAGGTCTACTGATTAAAACAACGTCGATGCATCACCCAATCACATCGACGTCGTTCACCAACGATTTATTTCCTCACGGAACGTATTTTATTTACAACACCACTACCTAACACCGTCAGCATCAATAACAACAAAAACGGACTCGTGCTACCACCACCACTACTTTCTCTACTGCTGGCTGCTGAGCTGTTGCTGGAAATAGCAGACGACTCTTGCGAACTGGCAGCGCTTTCTGTAGATGAGCTGTTTGCTTGTGATGAACTGCTAAGGCTGCTGGAAGATACCACTGCCGATGTGCTGGATGATGAAGCACTCGATGGCGCCGAGCTTGCTGAGGATTCAGAGCTTGCAGAAGAAGCCGAGCTTGTTGCCGTAGGCTCCGAACTCGATGAAGCAGTCGAGCTGCTGGATGCACCGTTTCCGGAGAATTCATGCAGTTGCCAGGGCGTGGTTCTGCCGGTGCCGGCAATAATCGTAAAGGAGACGTTGACCATGTCGCCGGCAACCAGGCCGGTGATGTCGTAATACCAATTACTACCGTCCTGTTGCATGCGCAGGTTTTGTTGTGGGCCACCGTTGAGGGTGTAGTGAATATCCACAATATCGCCTTCGGTCACTATGGCGCGGAGTGTGGTGGTGTTGATTTCCTGCAAACAAATTTCATCGCAATTGGTATTGGCCGATGAACTGCTGGATGCAACGGAAGACGCTGTGCTGGACGATACGCTGCTGGCAGCGCTCGATGAAGAGCTGCTGTTAGGCTCGCCTTGTTGCGTCATGCTGAAGCTGCCGGGTGCTGCGGTAAGTGTTACACCGTCTGAAAAGTTTACCGGCGTTTCAGTAGTGCTGTAGTTGTAGGCGAGGTAGGTAGTAACGCCATTATTATGAAATGCCACTGCCGAGGGTAAATCCGCAGTCAGCTCGCCGGTGCCGGTCAGGGTGTGGCCGAGTTTGGCAAAAGTATGCACCCAGTGATAGGTGTGGGCTTTGGTTTCGCCAGCTTCGGGAACGTAATCAAAACCGTATGTTTCCAGATCATCCAGTGCCGCAGTGCCATCGGTCATTGACCAGATATTCCACCAGACATCGCGCCAATGATCATCCGGTAAACCGGAAGGTTTGCCGTTGCTGGATTCGCCGCTCATACCGACGTCAACATAGTCTTTCAGATAATCAGCGTGTTGACCGATGTGCAATACCAATGGGCTTAAGGGTAAACCCTGAATACCGAGGATATGCGCGAAGGCGCCGCTGAACCAGGTGGAGAACACATGGCCGCTGCCCCAGATAATCGAGGTGGTCATGCGCGTATAACCGGCGGGGAAGTTATCGTAATCGCCATCCAGCCCACGGAAGCGATCGATATTATTCCAGTATTCCCAATAGGCAGAGGTTGAGGATGCATGCAAGTACATGCCGCGTTCCACCAGTTCATCGTTTCCGGTAATCAAACCGTACAGCACGATGGCGCCGTAGGAGTTGGCAGCTTCCGAGGTGGATTCGTTGTTGTTGCCCTGCGCAAAATTGGCGTGGCCCGACGCCCAGGAAAAACCATAAGCCGGATCAAAATTGCGCAGGTAGGGGAACATCGTATCGTCGCGGCCGCCGGCGTAATCGCGGATCAACAATTCAATCATCGGGCCCCAGGCATCAGCGCCACACCAGTCCGGATCAACGCGGCAAACTTCCGTGGCGGCACGAACAAAATAACCGTAATGGAAATGGTGGTCATTCAATTGTTGATGAGAACCGAAGGATTCCTCCAGTCCGAGCAACGTGTTCCATTGGTCGTCGTACACAAAATATTTATTGGTATCCAGGCTGCCGTTGGTGTCGGCGCGGAACCAATCTTCCAATTCAGCTTTCAACCAATTGATTAACGTATCGGCTTCTTCGACCATGTCGTTTGAGCGTGCGATAGCTGCCAGCTCCGCAACCTTACCGTAGTTTTTACCGGCCCAGTAGGTGTCTTCCGCGGTATTCCAGTTGGCGGCGCCCTGGTCCATAAATTCCGTGATCAATGCCTGCAATTGCACAGGATCGTATTCGCCAATGCCTTCGGGAAAGTAGGGCAGTACACCGACAAAAGGAATGGTGTAACTGAAGCTGCTGGTTTCAGCGAATTGGGTAACGCCGCGTGCGCTGCGAATCTTGTAGCCGCTTAATGCCTGGTCAGAATTTTTCCAATGCATGGGTAACAGGCCAGCCATGGTGGTGACCGGTGCATCCTGAAAACGGTATTCATGGGACACCGTCACGCTGTTGTTACTGCGGTCAACACTGTAGTCGATAAAGACTTCGTCTACGCGTGTCGTCGCATGCGCTTCAAATGCCTGAATCATGGGTGTGGTGGGATTGCTCGCCAGCTGCGGCAACCAGGTAACGGTCATGCGTTTTACGGGATTGTTCACGCCGATTTCGGCGGAATTAATATTGGTAAATTCAGTGGTGTCGTGGCCGGTAATTAAAAAATGGTTGCGATTGCCCGCGACACTGGTCCATACGCCCAGGCTGTTGCCTTCCTGGTAAAAAATACCTTTCTCGCCACTGTCCGGCGCTTTGGTGCGCACCACCAGATTACCCTCCAGCGCGCTGAAATAAATATACGGCGAACCGTGAACAAAGGTCGCTTCCATCACTGGCGTATCGCCGCTGTTCCATTGAACCGTAACGGAACCATCGCTGTAATCCTTGAGTGCTGCGCTCATGTTCGGGTAATCGGTGTTAGCAACAGCGATACCATCAAATACTTCGCTAAACGGATCGGGAATAGGGTAGATGTATTCTTTATCTCTGGCTTGTAAACCGGCAGGAATACCGAGTATGCGTGTGCCGCGGTTGGTGATGCGCGCGGTAATCGGATCGGGCGTGATGTACCCCGCTTTGCTCGGATCGCCAATGGTCATCTCACCAAAAAAGGAAACGGAGCCCCACCAGCGGTGGGTCATGGTGTGTTTTTCACTCGCGGGTGCTACCAGTTTTGGAGCGAGCGGAGTTGGCGCACCGATAGGATCGCAACCGCTTACGCCCGGCTGCACAACGCCCGCGTTATAAATCCAGGTGCCGTGATCGATAGCGCATTTGTAACTGGCCGGATTAATGGTGTCGCTGATATTGCCTGCACCATAGGGTGTGAGCTCGGCAAGGGTTGAGTGGGATACAAAAAGTGCAGACAAACAGAGTAAGGTTTTAGGAAATCGGAACATGGATGGCCCTCTATATGCCTTGGCATGGGGAAAAACAGATGCGCAAGGCTCGTTATTAAAGTTATGTATTGTGGCCTGGCTGCTACATCCCTGTTGATCAATGGCTCAGGCTGCGGCTATCTTCCTGTAGATCAATGCACGCGTCGTCCCACTTAAACAGACGCGGGGAGCATGGGAATGCCCGCATTTCACGGTATATGTCCCACTCTTGTGTCCCACCTTTGTAAGCCCAGTCGATACAGGTGTTGCACTCATGTTGGCGGTTTGGTTGGTGTTCCGTTGGCGAGGTAAGATTCACAAGGTGGGATGGTGTTGCTGAGAGATTTTAAAGGCGTCCCACTTTTTTGTGGGGATATGGAGTCATTGCATCGTTGGAGATAAGCAGTTCGTTGCAGGTTTTGGCGTCGATGGCTGCTGTTTAAAACAGATAATAAATGAAACCCGAATGCGTCCATGCTTTCGGGTACTTGAAATTCATTCAAACCTGATTCACTTAATCAACCAATTTTGAAGTTGCGCTAGGCGCTGTTACTGCGAACCTGTCGGCGTTACTCGCCAGATGGTATTGGAAAGATCGTCTGCGATAATCAGTGCACCTCGCGGATCTACCGTGACGCCCACGGGGCGGCCACGGGTTTTTCCGTCGTCGCTGCGAAAGCCGGTAACAAAGTCCACCGGCTGACCGTCGGGACGGCCGTTGCGAAAGGGCACAAAGACCACTTTATATCCCACCGGGTTTTTACGATTCCAGCTACCGTGCATGCCAACGAACACACCATCGGCGAATTCTGCGCCCATGCTGGCTTCGGAAAAGTCGAGACCGAGTGCTGCAACATGCGATCCCAGCGCATAATCAGGTGTGATGGCAGATGCAACTTTTTGTGGATCCTGTGGGCGCACCCGGTCATCCACATGTTGACCCCAATAGCTGTAAGGCCAACCGTAAAAACCGCCTTCCTGGACCGAGGTCAGGTAATCAGGCACCAGGTTTGGTCCTATTTCATCGCGCTCATTCACTACGGCCCACAACTGGCCGGTGCCGGGTTGAATCGTCAACGCGGTGGGATTCCGTAAACCCGTCGCATACGGTCGATGTGCGCCGGTTTCTGCGTTCACTTCCCAGACCATGGCGCGGTCGACTTCGGCAATCATGCCACGCTCGGTAATATTGCTGTTGGAACCGATACCGACGTAGAGAAAGCGACCATCAGCACTGGCGGTTAAGGCTTTGGTCCAGTGGTGATTGATGCGCGACGGCAGATCGGTGACTTTGGTAGGTGCGCCGCTCGCCTCGGTTTGCCCCTCGCGGTAATCGAAGCGCACCAACGCATCTTGGTTGGCCACATAGAGGTTGTTATCAACCAATGCCAGGCCGTAGGGCGCATTCAGGTTGTCGGCGAACACTGTGCGTAATTCATAAGTGCCGTCGCCATCAGCGTCGCGCAACAAGGTCAACCGGTCACCACTCTCGACCGAGGTGGTTCCTTTGGATTTGATGTAACCGGCGATGATGTCTTTGGGTTTAAGTGCGGGAGCGTTACCGCCTTTGCCTTCTGCAACCAGGATGTCACCATTGGGCAAAACCAGCATCTGCCGCGGGACTTTGAGATCGGTGGCGATGGCAGATACTTTGTAACCTTGCGGTACGGTCGGTTGTTGGTCGCCCCAAGGGGCAGGCTGGGCAATCGTCATTGCGGGCAACAGCCCACGTTGTGGCTCCGGAAGCTCAGGATTATTACCGTACTGTGCAGACTCTGGATCATTGCCATCACATGCGCTGAGGAGGCCAGCCACGACAACGGAAATAAACAGTCGCTTGTTCGACATGAAAAAATTCATCGTCCACCTCCTACACCAAATTTGGCGAAGCCGATCCAGGTGGATGCGCAGGCGAGTAACATCACGATGATCGAAAGAATCAGCCCGGTGGGCATCGTAGCCCAGGCGTCTTTGGCGTGGATAAAGGCGTTAAAGAACCCCAATATCCAGGTCGCCAGCAATAACAGCGTATAGAGAAGGGAATATCTGTTGCGGCTTTTGGTGCGAGCTAGATGAATAATAGCTCCCAGCAACGCAAAGCCGCCGAACACAAGGCCGCCGGTAATGAACCAGGAGGCGAAGTTACTCCACTGAATATGGTAGGAGGATGTGTAGGCCAGGTCGCTTAATACACTTCCCAGAAACAATGGGATAGTGCCGGCGAGTAAAACACCATGGACCGGGTGAAGCCTCATGTAAAATAGTCGACCGTCATTGACTGTCACTACATATCTCCTCTTTATCAAAACCACTTCACACGTGGATGAATCGCTTCGTTAATTATTGCTATAAGATTTTACGGGGCTGTGACGCTTCTGGGGTGGTGCGGTTCCAAGTGCAATATCGCGAATGTTACTTAGCAAACGAATAGAGGAGGTGCTGTCTAATGATGGATGTGCCGGATAAAGCCTTGCTGATGCGCCACCCCTTGGTGATGTGGCATACATGAACGAATTCGGTATAAGGTTACTCTTCGCAACATAATTTTTTACAGCAAGCAAGAGGTGCTACAACATGTTTTTCGATGGCTGGTATGATGTTGTGCGTGTATTCATGGTTGGTATTCTGGCTTATGCGGCATTGGTGTTCTTGCTTCGTATTTCTGGGAAACGCACCTTGTCTAAGATGAATGCATTTGACTTGATTGTTACTATCGCACTGGGCTCAACACTCGCAACCGTTTTGCTGTCAAAAGAAGTAGCCTTAATTGAAGGTGTGGCTGCATTCATGATGTTAATTGGCCTTCAGTACATTATTACCTGGGCTTCAGTGCGATCACATTGGGTTGAAAACCTCATTAAAGCAGAACCCTCCTTATTATTTTATGAGGGGCGGTTTCTGACGGATGCTTTGCGCCAGCAGCGCGTTACCCAAGAAGAAGTGCTTTTTGCTGTACGCTCACAAGGTTTACCCCAAATTGAAAATGTGGCCGCCATTGTCCTGGAGACTGACGGTAGTTTAACTGTGCTTCAGAATCAACAAGGAGGGGAGCTGACGTCGCTAAAAAGAAAGCTGTAGGTAATAAATAGTGCAGAGGTTTTTGAATCACTGAATAAAAATTTTTAGCGACCTGTCGAAATTGGTTCGGGCTGTTCGACTATAAAGTACAGCGCTTAAGGCTGTTTATTAACCAATAATCTGGAGAAAATGAACCATGTCCCGAATGATATTTATCAACTTGCCCGTTACGGACCTTAAAGCGTCAATGGCTTTTTATACCGCGCTGGGTTTTGAGAACAACCCGCAGTTTACCGATGATACCGCCGCCTGCATGGTCTGGAGTGAAGCGATTCATGTCATGTTACTGACCCACGATAAGTGGCGGACTTTTACCCAGCGCCCGATTCCACCCAAGACCTCCAGCGAGGTGATGATTGCTCTGGCTCTCGACAGCCGCGAAGCGGTAGATGCCATGAACAAAATAGCCGCAGAACATGGCGGCACGGCGGATATCAATCCAGTGCAGGATCTCGGGTTTATGTACAACCGGAATCTGGCAGACCTTGATGGTCACGTGTGGGAGGCCTTCTGGATGGATATGGCTGCATTTCCGGGTGCCGAGCAGGTGGGTTAAGCATTAAGCAGCCACATTGGCACCGCTCCTTTGCAAACGCCCCTTCGGGGGCTTTATGTTGTTGCAGTCTGAAATTATCCCTTGAACATTTTCTGCGGTGACGCGTCATGATTGAGAAAATCAAACCCAGGACAATTGAAGAATATATTGAGTCTGCGCCGGATATAGCGCAGAAAAGACTCCGCGAAATGCTCGCTTGTCTGCGTAAAGCGGCACCCAAAGCAGAGGAGTCGCTAAAGTGGGGCAGTCCAGCGCTATCATATAAAACCATTCTGTTTATCTTTGCAGCGCATAAAAACCACATCAGCCTTTATCCCACGCCGGCGGCGGTACGAGCTTTTGCAAACGAACTTGACGTTTATAAAACTTCAAGCAGTACAATTCAATTTCCTCTCGATAAACCTCTACCCAGAGAACTGATACACCGTATTGCTGAATACCGCGTGAGGGCTGTGTTAGAAGAGGGCGCTAACTGGATGTGAATAATTTTGTGCTTGTGAAGAGGTAAGAATATAAAATGTGCTGAAGAACAATGAGAAGGGATTATTTTATGTATCGGATTAATGTTTTATTTTTAGTGATCTTAATGGTCTGTTCTTCTGCGAATGCATCACCATCACCGATTCGCGAAACCAACATCCCGGATTATGATTACTCCCAAACCCGTTCAATAGTTCTTTATGGTGAAGACGATTACGTTTATCTGAGTAATCCGTTCGAACACGCCGCACCCAGTATGGGCGCACGTGTATATGAAATTGTGTTGCTCTACATTCCACACCTGCAACCTCTCGCTATGCCACCTGATCAACCAACCCACGTGCTGGATTTGATGATGAAAGACAGTGTTGGTCGTTGGCGTTTGGGACAGCGTTTGTATTTGGGAAATCCATGGTTGTCGGATGGAAAATCTATTGCCCTGATGAAGCCAGCTGAGTATCAGCAATTGAACGAACTGTTAACCAAGCGTTATCAAGTCGGTACCCGTTATGAGATAGATCACACGAAAACATTGAAGCGAATTAAAAAGAGTTTGCGTCCGGATGATTGGCTCACGCAGGATAAATCTGTCTACGAGGCAGTCCGACGCATGTCCGTCAGAGAGGATCTTTGATGTCGCCGAAAATGTAGTGTCTAATCTGTGGCGGCGTCAGCAATCATAGGCAGAGTTAATTTCGATATTTAGGTTAATAGGATTTCTAATGTTAAGGTTAAGTTTAAGTTTATTACTGTGTTGTATGTTTTCATTGCCGATATGTGCCGCAAGTTTTGACTGCAATAAAGCTGGCTCCAGCATTGAAAAGATGATCTGTAAAAATGCTGAGATTTCCTCTGCTGATGAAACTCTGGCAAAGCGTTACGGCGAGGTTAAAAGTAAAGCCAAGCGCCCGGATTTGCTCACCAACAATCAGTTGGAGTGGTTGACGAAAAGAAATAACTGCCAGTCTGAGGACTGTGTGCTAGAGGAGTACAAAAATAGGATCGAGTTTGTCAACGGTTGGTTAGATTACGAAGAAAAAACATTGCCCAAGCCAGGTGGCGAAGTTCAGTGCACAGATCGTCCGGAGTGCTGGCCGGAGGGCAGTGCTATGCATACTGGTCTTGTTATGGCTGAAAAAAGACGGAAAATCTCGCACCAATTAGAGACCAAGCATGCTGAACTCATCGCGCTCCTGGCTGCTTCCCCGGACCATGGCGGGAATGTGAATCCTGATTCCCGGATCATTTCGGCCTTGAAGAAGCAGCAACCTGCTTGGGAAGAATACACGACTGAGGAGTGTGAGTTAATCGGATCATTGACGGGAGCGGGTGGTTCCTGGCCGTCTACTTACGCTACCCGCTGTAAACTGAATTTAATGGAAGAACGGCTACGCAGGATTAATTCTTCCATCAAATGCATTCAGAAAATACCACTCGAGGCGCGCTGGATGGATCAATCAAGCTGTCTTCAACAGTTAGCCCCACTGGCAAATAAGGTTTAACTGCTTGGATGCGGGCTGCTGGTTATCAGTAGCTCGCTATACAGTTGCTCGTACTTTCTGGCACTTTGGTGCCAACTCAAATCCTTACCCATCCCATTATTCTGTAACATCCGCCAGATTTTTTTATCCTGAAACACCGTTAGCGCGCGCTGGATGGCGGTGTAGAGTCCATGGGCGGTGTATTGATAGAACATAAAACCGGTGGCATCAGTTTGGGATGGCTCGGCGAAGTCGATCACGCTATCGCGTAAACCGCCGACGGCGTGGACGACGGGCAGGGTGCCGTAGCGCAGGCTATAAAGTTGATTCAGGCCACAGGGTTCGTAGGCCGATGGCATCAGAAAAATATCGGCGCCAGCTTCGATCTGATGAGCAAGGGATTCGTTGTAGCCGATGGTTACCGACAACTGCTGCGGGTATTGTTGCGCAAGTTGGAGCAGCTGTTGCTCGTAATCTTTCATGCCGCTACCGAGGATAATACACTGGCAGCCTTCCGTTAACAGTTGCGATAAATTATCGAGAATCAGGTCGATACCTTTTTGATCCACCAGCCGGCCGATAAAACCCAGCAGCGGCTGTTCGGACACCGCCAAACCATTGCGCTCCTGTAAAGCCATTTTATTTTTGAGTTTATGGTTGAGCGTGCGACGGGTGTACATTTGTGCGATGTGCTTGTCCGTACCCGGATTCCATTCGTCCGCATCAATGCCATTTAAAATACCGGACAATGCCGACTGTCGGTAGCGAAGCAAACCATCCAGACCATTACCCGCTTCCGGTGTTTGTATTTCCTGCGCGTAACTTGGGCTGACCGTTGTAATGCGATCAGCATACACAAGACCGCCTTTCATAAACGAAAACTGCCCGTAAAACTCCAGGCGCTCCATGTGCCACAAGTCGTGGGGTAAGCCCAGGCTGGCAAAGGTGTCCCAGGAAAACAAACCGCGATAAGCCAGGTTATGAATCGTAAAAACCGTCGCCGGGCGCACACTATCCTGCGCCAGCAGAGCAGGGACCATACCGGTTTGCCAATCATTGCAATGCACCACATCCACCGGCCAATCCAACCCCGCCTGATTCAACGCAACCAACCGTGCAACCTTCGCAAACAATAAAAACCGCTGCGCATTATCCGGCCAATCAAAACCATCCGGCCCACAATACGGATTCCCCTCCCGCTCAGAAAACCCCGGCGCATCCACCAACCACACCAACACCCGCGTACCCGGCAAAAACGTCCTCCACAGCGTTACAGACTCTCCATCCACATCAAGCACCGCAACTTTCTTCACATCACCAGCCGCCGCCTTCATCACCGACGCATAACCCGGCAACAAAATCCGCACATTATGTTTTAACTTCATCAACGCCCGCGGCAAACTCGCCGCCACATCAGCGAGACCACCGGTTTTAATTAAAGGGAAGACTTCGCTGGTAACAAAAAGAATATTACTCATGACCTGATAATGTCTCTAGAAACAGTAACAAACACCGAAGCTGAAAACTGATTAACCTGATGATTACACAATGCGAGTTTGGCGTTAGGCCTGTTGTTTCGAAACCTTCAAGTCAGGGACGACTTGAAGGAGCTACAGGGATG
>NZ_JBPYCU010000030.1:0-22008 GCF_051846955.1 Cellvibrio sp. ARAG 10.3 | reverse complement strand
TCGTTCGAGTATTTTTCGTGGAAAACCGACAGGTCGATATGGTTATCAATTAACTTGTGAAGGGTAAATTCAAAGGTACCGGGCTGCAGTTGCTCTTCAAAATCAATCACCACCATCGCGCTTTGACTGTAGTTGTATTTTTTGAAGTTTGGCATGGCAGCTATCCCTTGAAGTGATGCCGAATTTTATCAAAAAGTGACTTGTTTTCGGAGTTTTTCTACAGCTTCAACGCCCGCGTAAAGTACGCGAGGTACGAGCGCCACCTTTTGACGCGGTTGTTAGGCATTGTATCTTCCAACCCATTCAAAAACAGATACGCAAAATGGGAGAATGAATATCCTAGCATTCCATTCCTTTCCACTTTGTTGCTTCCCACTTAAATATACTTCTGGTAATTGCATTAACTCGTGATCTATATGATCAGCATGTATCACTTTATTGAAGCAAGAACGTAATGGCAGAGGATTTCCTTCAACGTCATCTCCAAGAATTTCTTCATATTCCCATCTGGATGCTGAGCCAGCTCTATTTTCACGGATGATTATATCGTCTAGCATTCTTCCAGAGATGCTTATACTGGTAAGAAGCGCTGAAACTTCTCGGCTATAAAAATCACCAAAACTTTTAAATAATTGAGCTTCGTTTCGATATTTAACATCACCTTCATCATCATCCCTTAGCCGCATGAAGCCATACCCAAGATTTAGCAAGATAAAAGCTTCGCGCTTTATCTTTTCGAAATCGACCACATGATTATGTTCTGATGGTAACTTCATCTTGATGATGCCTAACATTCATATCATAGCCTCGAAGGCCATTTCTTAGAGCCTCATATCTCCGACTCCGCGCTCACGCAAAACTAAGCTGAAACCCTTGAATCGTCAAGACTGAAGTCGAATCGCTCTGATTTTGCTTTCAGGCTAGATGATAGCCAAAGCCCTTATCAACTTTTAGCAGCAAAGCTGCTAACACATTGATATCCCATGATTTATTAACGGATTCCCTCCCTAATTCCAGATATGAGCCTAAAAGGCCGTTTTCTCAATGTCTCATATTTCAGAATAATAAAGTTTTCGAGCGCTCGGTAATCCGTCCACTTCGGGACCTTCGCTTAGTTCCTTAAAAGATTACAAATTCGCAATGTGATAACTGCGCCATACCCACAAACCAGCGCCGACTACAAATTGGTGTTTGCTTGGCATAAAAAAAGCCGCACATTTCTGCGCGGCTTCTCCATTTCTCTTCAGCAATAACCCAATTACTTCTTCTTCATCGCCTGCTGCAACAGCGCGCCCATACTGCCCATAGCCGGGGCGGGTGTCGGATTGTTGCGTTGCGCATTGCGCTGCTGGTTCTGTGAGGTACGCTGCCCACCCTTACCGCCTTTGCTATTGCCCTCTACTTTCTCACCCGGCGTATCGTCCAAACGCAACGACAACGCAATACGTTTACGCGGCACGTCAACTTCCATCACTTTGGCTTTTACGATGTCACCGGCTTTTACGACTTCGCGCGGGTCTTTTACAAAGGTGTTGGACAACGCGGAGATGTGTACCAGGCCGTCCTGGTGCACGCCGATGTCCACGAACGCGCCGAAGTTGGTGACGTTGGTGACGGTGCCTTCGAGGATCATGCCGGGAACCAGGTCGGTGATTTCTTCCACGCCGTCCTGGAATTGTGCGGTCTTGAATTCCGGGCGCGGGTCGCGGCCGGGTTTGTCGAGTTCTTTGAGGATGTCGGTGATGGTGGGTAAGCCGAATTTTTCATCCACGTATTCAGCCGGTTTTACGCCGCGCAGGAAGGTGGAGTCGCCGATAACGCCGCGAATATCGCGGCCATGTTTTGCGGCAATTTTTTCCACCACGGTGTAGGACTCCGGGTGGACCGCTGAGGCGTCCAGCGGGTTTTCACCTCCGGCAACGCGCAAAAAGCCTGCGGCCTGTTCAAACGTTTTTTCGCCAAAGCGCGGGACTTTTTTCAGCGCGGCGCGGGAGGTAAAGGCGCCGTTCTGGTTGCGGAATTCCACAATGTTATTGGCGAGGGTTGAGTTCAAACCGGATACCCGCGCGAGCAGGGCGGCGGAGGCGGTGTTAACTTCTACCCCGACGGCGTTCACACAGTCTTCTACTACCGCGTCGAGTGAGCGCGCCAGTTGCGATTGGGATACGTCGTGCTGGTATTGGCCCACGCCAATAGATTTGGGATCAATCTTCACCAGTTCGGCAAGCGGGTCTTGCAACCGGCGTGCAATCGAAATGGCACCGCGAATGGTGACATCCAGATCGGGAAATTCTTTGGCAGCAAATTCCGAGGCGGAGTAAACCGATGCGCCCGCTTCATTAACCACCACGCTGGTGGCTTGAATATCTTTGTGGGTTTTTAATACGTCTTTCACAAATTTTTCGGTTTCGCGCGAGGCGGTGCCGTTACCAATGGCAATCAAACCCACGTTGTGTTTTTTGCATAGTGCAACCAACACTTTCTCCGATTCAGCGATTTTGTTAAACGGCGGCGTGGGGAAGATCGCGCAGTGGTCCACGACTTTGCCGGTCGCGTCGACCACCGCCACTTTGACGCCGGTACGCATGCCGGGGTCGAGGCCGATGGTTGCTTTTTGCCCTGCCGGTGCAGCGAGCAGTAAATCTTTCAGGTTAGAGGCGAAGACTTTGATTGCATCTTCTTCGGCTTTTTCACGCAGCTCGCCGAGCAAATCTGTTTCCAGATGGGTTAACAATTTGACTCGCCAGGTCCAGCGCACCACTTCAGCTAACCAACCGTCGGCAGCGCGGCCCTGGTCGCGAATTTGCCAGTGTTCCGCCACCATGGTTTCGCAGGGGTGGCCCACGCGGTTTTCTTCGTCGCCGACTTTAATGGCGATGGTCAGCACGCCTTCGTTGCGGCCACGGAACATAGCAAGCGCGCGATGTGAGGGCGTGCTTTTAAGCGGTTCGTCGTGTTCAAAATAATCGCGGAATTTTTGTACTTCCTGCGAGGTGTCAGCTTCTTTGCCGGTGGCGACGCGCGCGCTGATGGTGGCTTCCTGTTGCAGGAAGTGACGCAGCTTGCCGAGCAGTTCGGCGTCCTCACTGAATTTTTCCATGAGGATATATTTGGCTCCGTCGAGCGCGGCCTTGGCGTCGTCGATCTTGTGTTCGGCATTCAGGTATTTAACCGCTTCGGCTTCGGGGTTCAGTGTGGGGTCGGCCAGCAAGGCTTCGGCCAGGGGTTCAAGGCCGGCTTCTTTGGCGATCTGGCCTTTGGTGCGGCGCTTGGGTTTGTAGGGCAGGTATAAGTCTTCGAGGCGGTTTTTGGTATCGGCTTGCAGGATGTCGCGCTCCAGTTCGGGCGTCAGTTTTTCCTGCTCGGTAATGCTCTTGAGGATCGCGGCGCGGCGCTCTTCCAGTTCGCGCAGGTAGCGCAGCCGCTCTTCCAGGGTCCGCATCTGGGTATCGTCCAGCCCGCCGGTCACTTCTTTACGGTAACGGGAGATAAAAGGAACCGTGGCGCCTTCATCCAGCAGCGCGACGGCGGCGCTGACTTGTTGTTCGTTGACACTTAATTCTTCGGCAATGCGTTGGGAGATACTGTTCATAGCGGGTAACTCTTAACTTATTAACGGAGTAAACCTGGTTAACGGAGCGTGACAGCGGCCGGGGCTGGCCTGCGTGTGAAGAGCATTATCCGCAAAACGGCGGCCCAGACCAGTCTTGTATTTGCCGGGCAAGTGTGCGTTTGGGCGGGTTTCCCAAAACGGCTAAACCCGGCTGCGGAAGAATCCCGGCAAGGGGTGAATCCAAAAGCCCGCCTGCCCGCATCCAAGGCAGTAACGATCACGGCTTTACGGCTTTTACACCCTACTGACGGAGCACACCATGAACACCTTTAAAGCGATCGCGTTATTGCTGTTGCTGTGGCAACCGCTGCTGGCCAGTGCCGAGGACAAAAACACCCGGGCCTTTGCGCTGGAAAATATCACGCACATCAATCTACGCGGCTCAGGCCAGATGCTGTTAACCCAGGGTGAGCAGGAGGCGCTGGCTATCACCGCCACCGACAAGGTTATGAAGGATGTGGAGATTCACCAAAAGGACGGCACCCTCTACCTGGATAACCGCTCCACCGGCTGGCGCTGGTTCGATTGGGGTGACAGCGGTGAGGTGATCTTTACGATCACACTGAAACAACTGGAGCGGTTGACCCTGACGGGCGCCGGGCAGGTAAAGAGTGGGGATTGGTCTGGTGACAAGCTGCACATTGACGTCACCGGGGCGGGCCATATGAATATGGGCAAGTTGCAGGTCAAGCAGCTTACGCTCAACCTGACCGGCGCCAGCCATATGAATATCGACCAACTGCAGGGCGATGAGCTGCGCGCGGACCTGACCGGCGCGTCTCATCTGACCTTTAAGCAGCCCGGCGAGGTGAATCGCCAGCAGGTTAACCTGGCCGGGGCCAGCCATTACAACGCCGCCCCGCTAAAGACGCGCGTCACCCGCGCCAGCCTGGCCGGCGCCTCCAACGCCGATGTCTATGCCACCGAGACGCTGGAAATAGAAGCCTCGGGCGCATCCAACGTGAGTTATTACGGCACCTCCCAGGCGCGCACCAATGTCAGCGGCATCAGCAATGCCAGGTATCGGGGCGAAGCGCCCTGATAAGAAGCGGTTTGATAAAAGTATCAGGGCCAAACCCAGCCACTGTCGTTTGACCGCACGCCGTATTTGCCGCTAACCTTCTCCGCGATTATCAGCCGCCACCCGAGGAACCCGAGTGGCGGCTGGCATGTCTGTAAATCCTCCCGCCGTTATCTGATAAAGGACCTCCGCATGCGTCACATCTCGCTCACGTTGTTGTTGACCTTATTGCTCACCGGGTTTGGGCTCACCGCCTGTGAAAACCTCGGCACAACGCCCCCGGCTGAGGTGCAACACGCGGTTACCGAAACCGTCATCCGCAAAAGCCCCAACGATGATCGCCGCTATGCGGTGCTGACCTTGCCCAATCAATTGCAGGCGGTACTGGTGTCTGACCCGAGCGTGGAAGTGACGGCCGTGTCCATGGGCGTGGGGGTCGGCAGTTATCAGGACCCGGCGGCGCACCCCGGCCTCGCACATTATCTGGAGCACATGTTATTTCTGGGCACGGAAAAATATCCGGAACCCAACAGTTTTCAAAAATTTGTCGACCAGAATGCGGGCATCTGGAATGCCTTTACCGCCGCCGACCACACCAATTATTTTTTCCAGCTAAATGCAGACAAGATTGACCAGGCGCTGGATTACTTCAGCGATTATTTCAAGAAGCCGACCTTTGATCCGCAATACAGCAACAAGGAACGCAACGCGGTGCACAGCGAGTGGTCATCGGGCCGCTCGCAGGATAACTGGATCATGTACCGCCTTAACGGCATCACCGCTAACCCGGAACACCCGGCGGCGCAATTTAATGTGGGCAACCTGGAAACCCTGACCGACAAACCGGACTCGCGCCTCCAGGATGCCTTGCTGGCGTTTTATGATCGCTATTATTCCGCGAACAACATGAAGCTCACCATTGTGGGCCGCCAGTCACTGGACGAATTAAAAGCGCTGACGGAAAAACATTTCGCGAGCATTCCCAATAAAAATATCCAGCCACCGGTGGTGACCACGCCGGGCATTACGCCCGCACAAATGGGCAAGACCATTCACTACCAATCGCTCAAGGACACCAAGCAATTACTGGTGGAATTTCCGATTACCGATAACTCCGACCAATGGCGGCTCAAGCCTAATGAGTTCATCAACAATCTGATTACCTCGGAAGAAGACGGCACGCTCGGTGAAGTGTTGCGCCGCGACGGCCTGGCCAACGCAGTTTACGGTTATGTGGTGCCGGATAACTACGGCCCGGATGGTTTCCTGCGCGTGATTGTAGAGATGACCGATAAAGGCATGAAGCAACGGGACAAGATCGTGGCCTCGGTATTTGCTTACATCGACCTGATTAAACAACAAGGGGTTGAGGAGCGCTATTTCAAGGAACTGAAAGCCATGCGCGAAAAAGATTTCGCCAGCCAGGCCAAGGCGCAACCGGTCCAGCAAGCCATTGAGTTGTCGCGCCAGCAATTTGATTACCCGGTTGAACATTTGCTGGACGCCAATTACGTGTTCGAGCGGTTTGATGAAACCGCCATCCGCCAGGTACTGGAGCAGTTGCAGCCGCAACGGTCACGCATCTGGTACGTGAGCAAAACCGAAAAAGCGGACCAGACCATTCCTTTCTATGAAGGCCGTTATGCCATCCGCGCTACCACCGCCGCCGAATTTGCACGCTGGGAAAAACTGGGCGAGACGATGCAGTTCAAACTGCCACCGGAGAACCAATTATTTTCTGACGCAACAGCGGAGATCGTGGCCGCCGTTTATGACCACCCGACGTTGATCATGGAGCAACCTGGCGCCGAAGTCTGGCTGATGCACGCGCAACATTATCGTGAAGATAAAGCCATGCTGGACCTCAACCTGAACGTGAATTTTGCGCTCGACAGTGCGCGCAACATCGTGCTTGCCTCGCTGCTGAATGATGTGTTTGCTTTGCAAACCACGACCCTGCGTGATCGCGCTGGCCGCGCCGGGCTGGATATCACCATTGACCTCACGCCGGAAAAAAGCCAGATGATTCGTATCACTGGCTACAGCAGCCAGCAACCCAGTTTGTTTACCAATCTCATTGATCACTTTGCACAATTGAAGATTAATGAACAGGATTTTTCCCAGGTATTGGACCGCTATCGGCTGGAGCGCATTAATGCGCGCAAGGCGGCACCGACGCAACAGTTGTTCAAGCATATGTGGCGCTTGTTGTATGTCGCCAACTGGACTGACGAAGAATTATTGGCCGCGGCCAACCAGCTGACCCGTGCGGATCTGGTGGCATACCACCGACGGGTACTGCAGGAAAATTTATTGCGCGGTTATGCCTTTGGTAACCTCACCGAGGAGACAGTAAAAGCAATTGCCGGTTATGCCGTTGAGCAATTTAATAGCCAGCGCTTGCCGCAAGAGCGCTTTATGTTACCGATGATTACGCCCAACCCACAGGTGGCCATCAATTTCCGTGAAGCCATCGACCAGACCGATAACGCGCTCTTATCCGGTGTTATCGGCACCGAAAAATCCGTTGAACAACATGCGCAACTGATGTTGCTCAATAGCGTTTTCTCCAATGAGTTCTTTACGCAACTGCGCACCAACGAACAAATGGGTTACACCGTCGGCAGCGCGCCGATCAATGTGGACGATTACCCGATGTTCGTGCTGTATGTGCAAAGCACCAACACGGAACTGCCCGCTATCAAAGACCGTATGGATCGCTTCCGCCAGGCATTTTTCACCCAATTGCAAGCGTTGGATGAAGCCACGTTGGAGCAAATGAAGCAGGCCGAGATTGCGCAGCTCACGCAAAAACCGACCGACTTTACCAGTGAGGCCCGCGAACATCTGTATGACTTCAAGTTCGGCCACCTGGATTTTGCGCGCAAGGAAAAGCTGGTCGCCGCGCTCAGCAAAACCACCAAGGCCGATATCTTGCAAACCTACGAAACGCTGTTGTTGCAACAGCAGGGCATGCCGGTGTTGATCCAGTTAAAAGGCACGCATTTTATTAACAGCGCCTTTGTAAAAAAACCTTAGGGTCATGTCTATGGGCGCCAGACACCGGTGGCAAGCGATTCCATTAGCCGTCAAATTGTTGGTCGTGGGTGCGGTGATGATTGCCGCATTGATCCTGCTCAAACCGCGCCCCGAACCGCGCCCTGCCGTCGAGCGACCACTGCCGGAAGTCAAGGTGGTGTTTGCCCGACCACAAACGCTTGCGTTGAACGTGACCGCCCAAGGGACCGTGCTACCGCGCCGCCAGATTGATGTTGTCAGTCAGGTCAGTGGACGCATCACGGCAGTGGCGCCCGCGTTTGTCGACGGCGGTTTTTTTGCGGCGGATGATTGGCTGGTGCAAATTGATGAGCGCGATTATCGCTACGCCTTGATCCAGGCCGACGCCAATGTGGCCGACGCCCAGCGCGCACTTACCAGTGAGCGCGGCCTGGCCCGACAAGCACAGCGGGAATGGCGCGATCTTGGCAACGCCGATGCCAATGATTTATTCCTGCGCAAGCCCCAGATTGCGGCCGCCGAAGCCTTGCTTGCCGCCGCGCGCGCGCAACGGGATCAGGCACAACTCAACCTCGAACGCACGCGCATCACCGCGCCGTTTAATGGGCGCATCAATGAAACCTTTGTCGACCTCGGGCAATTTGTGACCGCAGGCACGCGCGTTGCGTCCATCTACGATGCGGCAATAGCCGAAGTGCGCATTGCACTCACTGATTTGCAGGCACTATTAATTGATCTGCCGATCAACAACCATCCCGCTGCCACACCGGTCACACTGACAGGCACCATTGCCGGCGAAACCTATCACTGGCAGGGGCAGATGACGCGCACCGAAGCGAGCCTTGATCCGCAGTCGCGGATGTATCAGGTGATTGTGGAAATTGCTGAGCCGTTTAATCGCGAGCGCCATCCTGTGCCGCTGTTGATGGGCATGTACGTGACCGCAGAGATTAGCGGCAGAGCACTCGACAATATTATTCGTTTACCTAAAACCGCTGTGTTTCGCCGCGATCAGGTTTATACGCTCAACGCCGAGCAACAGGTGCAGGTAAAAACCGTGCAGGTGCTGCGCAGCGATGACCAGTTTGTGTGGATACGTGGCACCATTGCCGACGGCGAAGCCGTGGTGTTGGAACGGCAGGGCTACCTGAATCCGGGTATCACCGTCGCTATCACCAAGCCCACAACGGCAGCGCCTGAGGTTGCGCCGTGAATCGGTTGATTCAATGGTTTGTAGAAAACCGGGTTGCCGCCAACCTGTTGATGGTGTTTATCTTTATCGGCGGTTTTGCCAGCCTCGGCCAATTGGATAAAGAAGTTTTTCCGATGGTTGCGCGCAATATCATCGAGATCGAAATGAATTATCCCGGCGCGGGCCCTACGGAAGTCGAAGAGCAAATTGCTATTCGCATCGAAGAAGCCATCGCCGATATTGATGGCATCTATGAAATAACCTCGCGCTCGCGCCAGGGCCGCGCGTTGGTCACGGTGGAAGTCACCGAAGGTTATGACGCGCAACAAATTTTGAATGATATTAAAACCCGCGTGGATGCCATCAATACTTTTCCGCCGGATGTTGAGCGGCCGATCACGCGCCGGCAATTGCGCCGCAGCCCGCTAATGAGCCTCGCTTTGTATGGCGATGTCGATGAAGCCGCCTTAAAGGAAACCGGTTGGCGGGTGCGCAATGAATTAGCGTTATTGCCCGGCATTTCGCTGGTGCAACTCAACGGTACCCGCCCTTACGAAATGAGCATTGAAATCAGCGAAGCAAACCTGCGGCGCTATCAGCTCACCTTTGATGCGGTGGCCCACGCTATTCGCGGCGCGTCATTAAATTTGCCGGCCGGCGTCATCAAAACGCCGGATGGCGATATTCAAATCCAGACCCGCGCCCAGGCCGACACGGCGGAAGAATTTGGCCGTATTCCGGTGCTTACCCGCGCGGACGGCAGCAAATTATTGTTGCGCGATATTGCCGAAGTTCGCGACGGTTTTTCCGACCAGGATATCGTGGCGCAATTCAACGGCAAGCGCGCGGTGTTCCTGGAATTATCTATTACTGAAAATCCGGACATCATCGCCGCCACGGCCGAAGTTGAACGCTACCTTGCCCAAGCCAAACACACCTTGCCCGCCGGCATTCAGTTGGAAGTCTGGCGCGATATGTCAAAGCTGTTTGAAGGGCGTTTGAATTTATTGCTCAGCAATGCCTTCAGCGGTTTGATCCTGGTGTTTATTGTGCTGATGTTATTCCTGCGCCCCTTGCTCGCCATCTGGGTGTGCGTCGGCATCGCCACTGCCTTCGCGGGCGCCATCTGGTTATTACCGCACCTGGGCGTCAGCATCAATATGATTTCGCTGTTTGCGTTTTTGTTGGTACTCGGCATTGTGGTGGATGACGCGATCATCGTCGGCGAAAGTATCTACACCCGTCAGCAACACGGTATTCGCGGTAATGCCAGCGCAGCCAGCGGTGCCAAGATGGTGAGTGTGCCGGTTTTTTTTGCGGTAATCAGCACCATGATTTTCTTTGTGCCCATGCTCTCTATTCCGGGCACCATGGGTTCAATTTCTTATCCCATTCCAGTGGTGGTGATCCTCTGTTTATTTTTCTCGCTGGTGGAATCGCTGTTGATCTTACCTGCGCATCTTGCGCACATGAAACCGGAAGGCCCCAGCCGCTTTGCGAGCCTGCGCTGGTTAGCAACACAGCGTCACTGGCTGGCTGGTAAACTGGATTATCTGGCCGGCTCACTGTATCAACCGGCACTGCGCCGGATGCTCGCGTACAAAGGCGCGGTGCTGGTCGCATTTACCCTGGCGTTTGCCATTACGCTCACGCTGTTTGCCGCCGGCTGGTTGCGCAGCAGTTTTATGCCGGAGGTACCGGGCGATTCCGTGGAAGCGCGCGTGGTGTTGCCGGAAGGTACATCGTTTTATGAGACGCGCCGCATCATGCAGCAAGTGCAGGACGCTGCGTTAGCCGTACGCGACGATGAACAATTACTCGCCGACAATGAAGGCGAACCCTTTATCCAGGGAATTCAGACCTGGGCTTACGGCGTGAACATTTATGTCGCTATCGCTTTACAGGATGCCGAACAGCGCCAGGTATCGATCATCGATATCAATCAACGCTGGCGTGAGCTCATCGGCGCGATTCCCGAAGCCAAGGAATTTCGCCTCGACTTCACCGTAAATGCTGTGGACGATGATATTCGTTTGAACATGAGCATCAGCAGCAATGATCTCGACGAGCAGCGCCGCGCGACGGAAGCGGTGCGTGCCGCATTGGAACACTATGCGGAAGTATTCGATCTGCGTACCAGCCTCGAAGCCTCGCGCCCCGAAATTGATTTGCGTTTAAAACCCAATGCCGAGATGCTCGGCGTCGATCTGCAATTAATCGCACGGCAAGTGCGTCAGGCATTCTACGGTGAAGAGGTACAACGCATTCCGCGCGGCATTGAAGATGTGCGCGTACTGGTGCGTTATCCGGAAGCGGATCGTCAAACCCTGGAGCAACTCAATCACATGCGCATTCGCACGGCGACCGGGGCGGAAATTCCGTTAACCGAAGTCGCCGAGATCGCGTTTGTACCGGGTTACACCGTCATCGACCGGCGCGATCGCAAACGCAGCATTGCCATCACCGCCAATGTACAGGATGTGGGCGACCCGAATGCCATCGTTGCTGATGTGCTTGCACGGCATTTACCGGCATGGCAGCGGGAATTTCCCGGCTTTACCTTACGCCCCGACGGCACCATGCGCGACCAGGCCGATTTTATGGCCTCGGTTAAAAAGAATTTTATGCTGGCGGTGGTGTTGATCTACGGTTTGATGGCGATCAGTTTCCGTTCCTATTGGCAGCCCTTGTTGATCCTCACCGCCATCCCGTTTGGTTTTATGGGCGCGGTGTTCGGGCATATGATCATGGGGCGCGAAGTGAGCATGTTGTCCATGCTCGGATTTATCGCCTGTGCCGGCGTGGTGGTGAATGACAACCTGGTTTTGCTGGATCGCATCAATCAATTACGCCAGCAGGGGCTTGATGTCGTGGAATCGGTGGTGCAGGGCGGGCGTGATCGTTTTCGCGCAATCTTGTTGACATCCATCACCACGTTTATCGGACTGGTACCGATTATGGCAGAACAAAGCGTGCAGGCGCGCTTCCTGATTCCCATGGTGATTTCCCTCGCCTTTGGTGTACTCTTCGCCACCCTGGTGACCCTGGTGCTGGTACCCAGTTTATATGTCACCGCCGAGTCCGTAGGTTACCGTTGGCTGGCCTGGCGCAACAGAATGTTTCCCTCAACTACAGACAATCAAGAGAATCACAATGAGCCACGATGAAGATGTATTCTGGAATCTGGTAGATCAATTTATCCAGCGCGCGAACGATGCCTGCGATGACGCCGATCCGGGTGTAGTGAGCGCCGCACTGCTAAATGCCGCCGCGCGCTTCAATGCGTTTGTGGTTGCCACAGCCTCGTTGGATCGCAAGGAATATATTGAAGAGATGGACAGCTCACTCAATTATCTTACCGGCCGCTACCGCGAAATTCTGCGCGATAACCTGGAAGATTATCGCGAGCATTACAAAGAATATATTCGCGCTGACGACAATACTGACGAGAGCCCGCACAAAAAAGAATAACGATTCGCACCACCCGCCAACTGGTATACAAGTATTGCTTTTGTGGCTATAGTCTACCCACTTGATCATACCGGGTGAGGTACCTATGTCCAGGATAACAATAAAGACTGTGAATCGTTTGCTGTGTTGCTCTTTGCTGAGCCTGTTGTTTATCGCTTCTGCCCAGGCCGATGTGCGCCTGCCCCGTTTGCTGAGTGACGGTGCCATCCTGCAGCGCGATAAGCCCATCACCATCTGGGGCTGGGCTGATGAGGGCGAAGCCGTCAATGTACGTTTCGGAAAACAGGAACGGCACACGCAAGCCAAAGCGGGCCGTTGGGAAGTTCGTTTTCCGGCGATGAAAGCGGGCGGGCCTTATACCTTAACCATCCAGGGCAATAATACCCTGCAATTGCAGGATATCTGGCTCGGCGATTTATGGATTGCGGCGGGCCAATCGAATATGGAATTGCCGCTGCGACGCGTGCACTACCGCTACCCCACCGTGATTGCGGAAACGCAGTTACCCAAAGTCCGCCAGTTCTCCGTTCCCCTGACCTACGAATTTAAACAGCCGCGTGAGGATTACCTGCAAGGCGAATGGAAAACCGCCACACCGGATAATCTCGCCGGCTTTTCAGCGGTCGGATTCTTTTTTGCGCGCGACCTGCATCAGCAATACGGCGTGCCCATCGGCATCCTCAGTATTGCGGTGGGCGGCTCACCGGTCGAGGCCTGGATGAGTGAAGCCGCGCTGAAGGATTATCCGGATTATCTGGCAGCGGCAAATACATTTAAAAATGATGACGTGCTGCAAAAAACCATCGCACATGATAAGGCCAACAGCGATGCCTGGTATGCCAAAGCCAAGGCCGAAGACGCGGGCCTGAAAGCCAAACCGGTGTGGTCTTTGCCAGATGCCAGTACCGCTGACTGGAAAACATTTCAGGTACCGGGTTTTGTCAAAGAACAGGGCATTGAATTTACCAACGGCATTATCTGGTTCAGGAAATCTTTTACCCTGACTGCGCAACAAGCACAACAATCGGCAAGCTTGTGGTTAGGTTGTATCGTTGACGGTGACGAAACCTATCTCAATGGTCAATTGATCGGCCAAACCGGTTATCAATATCCACCGCGTATTTATGATGTCCCTGAGGGCTTATTAAAAACCGGTACCAATGAAATCCGCGTACGCGTCACCAGCTATTCCGGTAAGCCCGGCTTTGTGAAAGACAAAGATTATGCCCTGAAGCTGGCGAATGAACAGATTGATCTGCGGGGCGACTGGTCTTACAAGATCGGTATGCACGCCGATGCCATGCAGGCCTCCACAACACTTCATTATCAACCCACCAGTTTATTCAAGGCCAAACTGGCTCCGGCCTTTCCGTTTAACATCAAAGGCGTGATCTGGTTTCAGGGAGAGTCCAACGTCGGGCGCTGGCAAGAATACGAGGATTTATTTACCGGCATGATCGGCGATTGGCGCGCGCATTTTGACCAGGGCAATTTCCCCTTCCTGTTTGTGCAACTGGCCAATTTTATGGAGCCAAAAACCTCACCGGGTGACAGCGAATGGGCACAGCTGCGCGAAGCGCAACGCAAGGCACTGGCGGCGCCCAATACTGCTATGGCTGTCGCGATTGATGTGGGCGAATGGAATGATATTCATCCCTTGAACAAATCTGCTGTGGGTGAGCGTCTTGCGCTGGCCGCACGGCAAGTGGCTTACGGTGAAAAGAAGTTACTGGCATCCGGCCCGCAGGTGAAATCCGTCAAACGCCAAGGTAAGACACTGGTGGTGCGCTTTGATCATGTAGGCAAAGGTTTGCAGATCCGTGGCGATACCCTGCAGGAAGTGGCCATTGCCGGAAAAGACCAGGTGTTCGTCTGGGCCAAGGCAAAACTGGATGGCGATAAACTGATTGTATGGCACGACGACATTGCCGAACCCGTCTGGGTGCGTTATGCCTGGGCCGATAACCCGGTCAATGCAAATCTGTATAATAGCGCCGACCTTCCAGCATCGCCTTTCCAGATCAGCATCAAACACTAAGGTGTGCTGCTGATGGTTCGCCGATGTTTTCTCTCGACATCGGTGAACCAGATTGACTGACACGCTTCCTTTTAACTCACCCGCTACCTCACCCACGGTCGCCATTATCGGCGGCGGTCCCGCCGGCTTGATGGCTGCTGAAGTCATCGCCGATGCGGGTATTGCGGTCTCTGTCTACGACGCCATGCCGTCCCTCGGACGAAAATTTTTATTGGCCGGTGTGGGCGGCATGAATATTACCCACGCCGAAGACCCGGCGTTATTCCTGACCCGTTACGGCCGTGCCACAACGCAACTCGCACCCATCATCCAACAATTTAATGCGCAGGCCTTGTGCGATTGGGTGCAGGGTTTGGGTATTGAAACCTTTGTGGGAACATCCGGGCGCGTCTTCCCCAGCGCCATGAAAGCGGCGCCGCTGTTGCGCGCCTGGTTGCACCGCTTGCGCGAGCGCGGCGTAAAATTTTTTCCGCGTCATCATTGGCTGGGCTGGACAGATACCGGTGAGCTGCGTTTTCAACATCACTCACCGTCCCACGCTGAAGAAGAATTACTGCTCTCGCCCGACGCCTGCGTTCTGGCATTGGGCGGCGCCAGTTGGCCGCGTTTAGGTTCCGATGGTGCCTGGGTGCCCTGGTTGCGTCAGCGGGCGATTGCGGTGGCGGATTTACAACCGAGCAATTGCGGGTTCGAGATTGCATGGAGCGAATTTTTTCGCGGCAAGTGTGCCGGGCAGCCCTTAAACACCGTGAAGCTTTCCATCACCGACCACACCGGCAAGGACCATCAACAGCGCGGCGAAGCGACGCTTACTGAACATGGCATCGAAGGGAATGCCATTTATGCCTTATCTGCTGTCATACGCGACACAATTCACCATGCCGGCTACGCCGATGTTGTTATCGATTTGTTGCCCGACCAGTCGGAAGACACTATTGGGATGCGGTTACAAAAAAACAGAGGCAAGGATTCCGTCAGTAATTTTTTACGCAAGCAGTTGAAATTGCCACCGATAAAAATCCAGCTGTTGCGCGAGTTGGCACCTGCCTCCGTATGGCAGGATAATCTTTTATTGGCCACCTCCATAAAATCCCTAGCGGTGCGTCTGTTGCGTCCCAGACCTTTAGGCGAAGCGATCAGCAGCGCCGGCGGAATTTGTTTTTCTGCGTTGGATAATCAATTAATGTTACGCGAGTTGCCCGGCGTATTTTGCGCAGGTGAGATGCTGGACTGGGAAGCACCCACTGGCGGCTACTTGCTAACCGGCTGTTTTGCCACAGGTCGCAAGGCCGGGCACGGCGTTGTGAACTGGTTAAAAAAATCCGCAACAGACGATTAAAGCTGTTATTTTTACGTGAACTTTTTGTGAGTGTTTGTTACGCCACATAGGGTTTTTGATGCTCTTGCTGTTTCAATTTCGCTTCCTTATTATCGAACCTGCCCTTCTTTTTAAACGTCTAATAATTCAAAGAAAACAACCTGTTGTTAACCTCCGGTCCTCGTGCCGGTGATCAACCATGTTCGAGGTTTTTATGGCAAGTGAAGCACAGATCGTTATTACTGAGCGGGATTTCGAACAACTGGAAGCCTTGCTTAATTCATTACCAAAATTTAATCATTCCGGCGCCTGCCGCCTGATGGGTGGATTGCAACGGGCCGATGTGGTGGCCTGCGATAAGCTGGCGCCCAATGTTGTCACCATGCATTCGCGCGTCACCTTTACCGTACTATCCACCGGCGAGGTATTTACTTACACGTTGGTTTATCCCCAGGATACCGATGGTTGTGCCGACAAGATTTCCGTGCTGGCACCTATGGGCAGTGCCTTGCTCGGCATGTCGGTCGGGCAGGAAATTGAATGGTTTATCTCCACCACCAAAACCATTCGCGTGCGCATTGATGCGGTGGAGTACCCGGAACAGGTTTGATAAATTAATTTTCGGAAGAGAACCGCGCCCTGGAAACCACTCCTGCCGCGAGGGAAGCTGTGGGGCGCTAACATGACCACGCCGGGACGCCCATGATGTTAAACGAGCAACTCGTCAGCTAATTCCCTATAATCACTCGCACCCTTAATAACCTGCGTGCGTTCTCGTGATAAACACTGTCCTGATTATCGGTTATGTCTGGCCCGAGCCCAATTCATCGGCGGCGGGTTCGCGTATGCTGCAACTGATCACCGGTTTCCTGCACCAACATTGGCGCGTGACCTTTGCCTCTGCCGCCGGGCTTTCTGAACATCGGATTAACCTGACAACACTGGGGGTCGAAGAAAAAACCATCGCCCTCAATTGTTCAAGTTTTGATGAATACCTGAAAGCATTAAATCCCGATCTCGTCGTGTTTGATCGTTTTTTTACCGAGGAACAATTCGGTTGGCGAGTGGCTAACAACTGCCCCAAAGCCGTGCGGGTTTTGAATACCGAAGACTTGCACAGCTTGCGTTACGCGCGCCAGCAGTTATTGAAAAAACAACAACAGTCGGCGGCAACGGAAGCAGAAAAATATCAGCTTTATCCAGCCATGGCAGACGATAAAATTTTATATAACATGATGGCTGGTGATGATATGGCACAACGGGAGATCGCTGCGATTTACCGTTGCGATATCAGCTTGATGATCTCCCGCGCTGAATACCGTTTATTGCAACAGGCGTTTTCAATACCGGAGCATTTGTTGCATTACTGCCCGTTCCTGCTGCCACCGCCGACATCGTCCCAGCCAGCCTTTGCGCAACGACAGGATTTTATAACCATCGGCAATTTTCGCCATGAACCCAACTGGGACGCGGTGCTGTGTCTCAAGCATTACCTATGGCCGCGCTTGCGCGCACAACTTCCCCAGGCTCAGTTGAAGATTTACGGGGCCTATCCGCCGCCCAAAGCCACCGCCCTGCATAACCCACAACAGGGCTTTTTGATCTGCGGCTGGGCCGATGATGCCTATGCCGTAATGCAACAAGCGCGCGTGTGCCTTGCGCCCTTGCGTTTTGGTGCTGGCCTCAAAGGGAAATTGATTGACGCCATGCAATGCGGCACACCCAGCGTGACAACATCCGTGGGTGCGGAAGGCATCGGGGACGCGGAAAATTGGCCCGGATGTGTTGCCGATGATGTTGATCACTTTATTTCCGCAGCGGTGCGCTTATATGAATCACCAGCGGAGTGGCAAGCCGCGCAGAACCGTTGCGCGACGGGATTGCAGCCATTCTCTGCCGCGGCGTTATTACCTTCGTTGATCAGTAAACTGGAAGCAACCGCCGATAATCTGGAAACCCATCGGCGCGACAATTTTATCGGTGCCATGCTGCAACACCATCAACATAAAAGCACGCAATATATGTCGCTATGGATTGAACAAAAAGCCAGGAATGCGCAGCAGAGTTAATCGTCGCCGAATAACTTCTGGAAATTACCTCTCAAGTAAATGAGCACCGGAATCAGCTTTTCAACGCAGCATCACGGCGCCAAGCGATTTTTGAGGCGATTGCTCAAGATCGAAGACACGGCGTTCTTTATTAGCCAGCTCCTCATAGCCTCGCTTGAAGCTTGGGACGCTAAAAAATAATTCATTAAAACTGCCATCTTCAATGGCCAGTTGCAAACCCCGCTCAATACGCTCGGCCAGTTTTTTATCGCGCGGGTTGACGAAGAAATAAATCGGGGCGGGATAATAAAACATCAAATGCTCTTCAATCACCAAACCTTTATCGGCGTGCGCTTGTTGCTCGTCCCAGATCTCGTACAAGCCCCGAGGGAAATAATCGAAACGTTTACCGGCGAGCATGGTAAATAACAAATCGTAATGGGCCGAAGTCACCACCGGCAGGTCGTTATTCTGCATCACCTGGGTATCGGGCCAGTTGGACACCGAACCGGCACGCAGGCGACGCAAATCATCCAGGGAGCGGATCGCACGGAAGGTGTCGCGATCCTTTTGACGAATCAGGAAAATACGATGGCTGTTCAACCCCTGTAATAAGGACACGCGAATGGGCAGCAGCTCCCGCTCACGATCTTCGTCGGGGCTGGTCCACAAGACGTTGATGGAGCGACCGAATTTCAGCTCGGAGATAATGCGCGCGGAGGTAAAATTATTGCGGAAATAATGGACCTCGTAAGGGCCGTGGGTGGCGACCGTCTTGTCGAGGGCCAGGCTCAGGAGTTTCGGGAAATACGTTTGGTGGCTCGGTGCGCTGGCTTTAATAAATGGCAGGACAATCTGTTGCACCTCTTGTTGATTGACCGCGACCTGTTGATTGCCTGTGGCCGAACAACTGGCAACAAGGAGTAGGCCGACGACTAACTGCCGGATCGATTGCGCGCACTGGAATAATCTCCGTACCGATAACATTGCCTACGTACCCGTAAAAAAATCTGCTCGGCGATCCCGTCGGTGATTAATTCAGTATAGATTAAGTCTCACCCAGCGCCATGGTCGACCAGCGCACCCGCCGTTCAGGCTCCCATATTATTCGCAAATGATTTAGCATGGCTCACTCTTCAGTTGTTGAGTCATACCTATTTTTATCAGTACAAGGAATTAACATGGAAAACCCCTATCAATCACCAAACGCTGACCTGATGAGCACGCCGCCCGAAAATGACGGCACAACCATGCCCTTGGCTTCAAAGTGGGCGCGCTTGTTCGGTGCCATCATCGACGGCATCATCGGCATCCTGATTGCTATCCCTTTCTGGATACTGATCGGCGGCTTCGACATGATCATGGGTGGAACAGAGCCACCGCTTCAGTACACACTGCTCGGCGGGGTGTATGGTTTTGTGGCGTTCCTGTTGGTCCACGGTTATCTGTTGAAGACCTACGGACAAACCGTGGGCAAGAAGATGTTGGGTACCCGGATTACCGATATGCAAGGTAACCTGCCGGCGTTTGGCCCCCTGATCCTGAAACGCTACCTGCCGATCTCGGTGGTATCGATTATTCCAGTAATCGGACCGCTGCTGACCTTGATTGATATCCTGTTTATCTTCCGCAGTGATCGCCGCTGTGTGCACGACCTGATTGCGGGCACCCAGGTATTAGAGGAAAGAAAATAAACGATTGGGTTTGAAGCCCCGGCCACGGAGGCGTCGATGCCTCGTGGCCGGGTTTATGATACCGAGGCGAAACATTCCACCTGACAAACCTTTTACATCCTGGCGTTTATCAAAACCGCATATATCTCGAATCATCGCCAAAATAATAGGCTTTACCGTCGCTGTTATACAAATACTGCACCGTCAAACCCGATTGCCCATATCCCTGGAAATAAGAGAACCGAAAGTTATGTTTTCCCTCGCTTAGGGTCGCCGGACAACTCTGCATGGAGAACGGACGATCGCGCTGGAATTCACACAAGGGTTTACCATCAATCGCGGCGGTAAAGCCATCATCGCTGGCGATATTAAAGCGGTATTGCCCTGCGACTTTCACCGTGAACTCATGATCAACATCCACAAAAAATTGATCGTGGTAGCCGATATCACCTAGCTTATCGTGGCGAAAGCGACTCTTGTTGTAGAGGTTCAGATTATCCACCATGACCTCTTTGGTAAATTCCACATCGCGCGGCTGATTGATGGTGCTAATTTGTGCGCGGTTCTTGACGATGGTGAGTTTAATCACCGGATCAACATACACCGGTGTGATGCGCCACAGGATAACCACCGTTACCACCGCTAACAGAATCGACAGGGCCGTATTTTTATTCATTGTCAGTTTCATCTTATCTCACCACATTCAATTGCCAGAAGCTGAACCAGTTGCGCAACGCGAACTCATCTTCAGTCATCTGGAAGCCGTAGGTAAACGGCGAGAAGAAGGCGAATACCCCGATAACCAGCAGCACAAACACACCCAGGTTAATCATAGTGTGGCGCTGATTCGCGATCACTTCATCGCGGAAGATATAGGTGAACACCATCGCCAGGTTGAGCGCACCAAACACCAGCGGTACCAGGTAGTGATACAGGTACATCACCCGTTCAATTTGCAAGATGGCGATCATGTAGCACACATATAACGCGGTGAAGGCACAGACCCAATAAAACAGCGGCTCGTCTTTGACTTTGTTTCCATAGACGAATTTACTGGTGAGCAAACCGACCGAGAGAATAACGCCGAGCAACACCGAGAACCACACGATAGGGTTGCAGATGATTTGCATATAACGCACCTGCACCTTGCCGTCGATGGTGTCTTTGTCCCAGCGGTAATTGATGCTCTTTTTACCGATGGGCCAGCCCGATGCATGGCTGCCATTTTCACCGGGCTTGCACACATCCAGGCGCGGTACACCGTCGGCATATTCGGAGATGTAACGCCAGTTATCTTTCATACCCACCATAAACGCCGAGGGTGTAAAGGTTTCGCCTTTGCGAATGTAATTAAGGTATTCCGGTGAGGCTTTATAGGTGCGGTTGTTAACGACTTCGGTCCCCATCCCGATATGGATATAAAAAATACCAAAGAACACCAGCAGTAACGGCGCAACCCCGGCAGGTACCGTCACCGCCAGACGCTTGAGCAAGGCCAGCCATTTTAACTGTTTGATGTTCTGCCATTGGTCCACACCCCACAGCATGACAAACAACAGCAATAAGATGGCACCGTTCAGTTTTACCGCAATTGCCAAGCCGATCAGCACACCCAGGATCGCGTAGTGCGGCAAACGTATGCGTTTGCCGCTGGTGATCACGCGCACCATGTAATAGATCGCCCCCAGGATGAAAAACATCTGGATGCCTTCCAACATCACCGAGCGCGAGTGAATCACCATGGCGTTGTCAAAAATTACCAGCGCGGTAAACGCCGCCGCCACCCATTTCCGCCGGGTGATGCGGTGCACAATGCCGTAGAAAAACAATACCGAAAACGCCATCAGGAAGGTCGATGGCAAGCGGAAACCGGTGTAGCGCATGCCCGCAGGCGCGGCGTCGCCGGTAAGGTAATCCGTCTCGTTGAGCGCACGTTTGTCGATGTTTTTGTTGGCACCGACCAGCGTTTCACCCACCGCCATCAACATCTTGCCCAGCGGCGGGTGCGGCTCCATGTACATGACGTTGTCGATGTGTTTTTGAGCCGAGGCAATATGATAATTCTCATCCCAGAACATGGCTTTGGGATTGCCATAGAGGGTGCCGTAAATAATCAGGGAAATAATGAGGATGCCAGCGGGAACCAGGTAGTCGCCGTATTTTTTCAGGAAGTCTTGCATACGCGGTTTCTTGTTGTCAGTTAAAGTTTTGTCAGTCTTCCGGTGCAATGCGGGTGCATTGCCATCAATGGAATGGCTGGTTAAGTGCGCGTCGGATACCACTGTTGTTATTTTGGCCCGCGATCATAACACTTGCGCCGCAGGCGTTTGAGTGAAAAGTACACATCGACTGTCGGGATCGTGATGACGATCTCATGGGCAAGCACTGGTTATTTTTCTGCTTGAACGATCAGGTCGGGTGTACAAGGAGGCTGATTTTGCCTTGTTCAGGCGAGACAGGCAAATGGGGTGGTGAAAGCACGCTGACTGTTTCGAAGGGAATGTTTAGCACCCTTTCAGCGTACGAATAAAATTGACGTTCGCACAATGCGAGTTTGGCGTTAGGCCTGTTGTTTCGAAACCTTCAAGTCAGGGACGACTTGAAGGAGCTACAGGG
>NZ_JBPYCU010000029.1:0-30086 GCF_051846955.1 Cellvibrio sp. ARAG 10.3 | reverse complement strand
ATACGCATTCACCCGGCTCGGGTGTTGAAGTTGGTAGCTAATCAACTTCTTCAGAGAGATACAAGGTCGGATTAGCCCAAAGGGCGTAATCCGACACACCGCGCATCAATCACCTATCAATTACCCAACACACGCATTTCCCAAATCGAGTAACCCCAGGTGTTCCCCGCACTGCGCTGGGTACCGAGAATGCGTACATACCGGTAATTACCGTTCACATTCACACTGTCGGTGCGGTTGCCAAAGGCGCCGCCAGTGCGGGTGGCGAGGGTGGTCCAACTGCTGTTGTTGTTGGAGCCCTGCACTTCATAGTTGGCCGCGTTGGCCGCTTCCCAATCGATCTCCACACGGCTCAGGTTGCGCGCGCTGCCCAGGTCCACGCTGAACCAGCTCGGATCAAGCGCATGGGCCGATTCCCAACGGGTGCCACCGTTGCCGTCAATCGCGGCACTGGCAGGCAACAACTGTGTGCTGGCAGCAGCATTGCTCAGGGGCAGCAACACCGGTTCCGCGCCCGCAAAGACCTTGAGTTCGAAGATTGAGTAGCCCCATAAATTGCCCGAACTACGCGCGGTGCCATAGATACGCACATAGCGATAGTTACCACTGACATTCACGGTATCCGTGCGGTTACCGAAAGTGCCGCCGGTGCGGGTAGCGAGGGTGGTCCAATCGGCATTGTTGTTGGAACCCTGGATCTGGTAATTGGCCGCGTTGGCAGCTTCCCAATCGATCACCACTTGCGCCAGGTAGCGCGGGCTTTGCAGGTCTACCGTAATCCAACTCGGATCAACCCCGTGGTTGGATTCCCAACGGGTCCCGCCATTGCCATCCACGGCGTTGCTGGCGGCCATCAACTGGCTGCTGGCAAAGACCGGGCGACCATTGGAGACCAGATTCACCGCCGGCGTTGAACTGCTGCTGGACGATGAACTGCTCACACTGGATGACACACTGCTGGATGAACTCGGTACCACACTGGAACTGGAGCTGGACGGCACGCTGGAAGCGCTAGAGCTACTTGATGGTACTGAGCTTGATGGCACTGAGCTGGCGCTAGAGCTGGACGCACAACCGCTGCCCACACAGGCCGGAGCATTCTCGTTGTAGGCCATCACCCGGAAATTATCGAAGTGGAAGGTGCCGCTGGTGGCCTGACCGGGGGTGATCAGGAAGATCAGCTGATCCACCGCATTGAAGGGTGCAGAAGCGCGGTTGTTTTCCCAATCGCCCAGGGCTGCGGGGAAGTTGTAGTTGAACTCCAGGGTTTCCCACTGACCGGTGGTGGTGGTCTGGGCCTGATAGAAGCTGTGACGCCCCACCTGCCAGTCTTCCGGTCCAACAGAAGCCGCCGCCAGCTCATTCTCCAGGTTCATGGAGATGATGGTGCCCGCCGGAGCCGTTGTATGGACATCCACCAGCACGCGCACCATACCGTGGCGGGCATCGAGCGCATCGGGAATACCGGTCACGCCGTTGAACGCCAGGGTGTCGTAGGTTGCACCCGGATCACGCACATAACGCAGCACGTTCGCTGAATTATTCACGCCGTTCGGTGCCGGATTGGCGACCACGGAATGGGCACCGCTGGTTGCTGGTGCGGCCTTGATGGCGCCGTTAGCCGTGCCGTCAAAGTTGGCAATCATGGATTGCAGGCTGTAGCCGTTGGCGGGGCGCACAATGCGGATGTTATCCAGATACAGCTCCGCCGGCAGGTTGAAGCCCGCATGAACCATAAACACCAGGGAATCGGCTTCGCTGGCAGCAATGTTGGAGTCCGGTGTGCCGGTGTAATACAGCTCTACCGTATGCCACTGGCCCGGCTTGCCCATGGTGCCTAGGAAGCGCGCAAGGCGACCGGTGTTGCCGTCCCAGGGTTCCGCAGCGCCGGCAGCGGCTGAGTTCTCCAGGCCACCGCCCAGGTCTTTACCGAGCAAACTGTTGCTGGCCGTGAAGTAAACATCCGCAAACAATTTGGCGCGGCCGCTGCGCAGTTCACCCGCGTCGATGTTACCGAAGCCGGTGAGCTTGAGGTTATCCCACTGCTGGGAGGCATCGCGGATGTAATGCAGCACACTGCTGGAGGTGTTGATACCGCCCGGTGCCGGGTTGGTGGTAACGCCGCTTTGGGTCAGCGCAAACCCGTTTTGCAGATGGGTTACGCCCAGGCCATCTTCATAGTTGGTTACGACCTGCACATCGCCCTGCTCAATGGTGACCGGCTTGCTGAAGGTCCGAGTACCGGCACAACCGGTGTTGAAGGTCACGCTGAAATCGCCATTGCGCGCGCTGTTACCGATAGAGACGGTAATCTCGCGGGAGCCCTGGCCGGACAGGATGTTTACACCCGCCGGCACACTCCACTGGTAGCTGGCGCCTGCAGGGCCGTCGATGCGGTAGGTCTTGCGGGTTTCACCGCGATAAGCGTAGGTGTCGCCCTCTACTGACCAGGTGTCCTCATTTTTATAGACCGCCACATGGTCTACCTGCATTAACTGAACCGGCGCCTCCGAGCCGTCCGGGTTGCCGCTGAACCAGCCGCCAATGGCCAGGTTGAGGATGAAATGGAAAGGACGGTTGTAGAAAGCATCCCAGTTGGAGCGGACAGGGTTGGGGCCATCCAGCTGTGCGCGGGTCATGCTGAGTTTGGGTACATCGTTAACCAGCCACACGATACGATCTTCGTACCACTCAACCGCGTAGGTCTGGAATTCGGTCTTGGTGCGGCCGGCTTCGGGGTGGATGGTATTTAGGCTGGGGTCGGGCCAGCCGGTGTTGCCGTTGTAGGGCCAGTAAGGGCCGTAATGCAGGGTACCGTGGATTTCTTCAGTGGTACCACCGGCTTCCATGATGTCGATCTCCCCACCGTTGGGCCAGCCGTGAGAGTCGCGCGGCAGTTCGCTGGGCATCATCCAGAAGGCCGGCCAGGTGCCGGAGCCATTGGGCAGCTTGATGCGTGCTTCCATCTTGCCGTAGGTAAAGTCCTTGCCGTTCTTGGAGCGCAGGCGCGCCGACGTCCAGGTCTTGCCCTGATAGGCTTCGCGAATCGCCTTGATGTTCAGCAGGCCGTTTTCCACATAGAGGTTTTCCGGGCGGTCGGTATAGAACTGCAACTCATTGTTGCCGCCACCGTCGCCGTTCACCTCGGCAGACCAGACTTGTTGATTAAGGGTGTTGAAGTCGTCGCGCCAGACTTCCGTCCAGCCACAAGCGCTTTGAGCAAAGGAGGTGTTGCTGGCGGCTAGCATTGCCAGCGCCATGATTGTCTTTTTCATTCTTTGGGCCTCGTCAATTATTGTTATCCTGAAGCCGGCAGGGCAAAAACCTGTACCGATGTGTCCTTGTGCAACGAGAATCGCATACTCCCCGCAACCCTTCGTCCCACTTTGGCGCTGAAGGGCAAGGTGGATTAGGTCCACCTTTCACCGCAAAGTGACAACCACCCGCAATGCCGCGCCATTAAAGGGCTTGCATGCTAGTGTCGGAGTCGCCGGTAAGGCGGCACCTGAATCAGAAATTACGGCTGAATAGTCGTTTTGATTGTTGATGAATGAAGTGGGAAAAGCCAATTACCGCAGTCTCTGCTTCGGCAAAAATCGCTACTGCAATGGTTTACTTTACGAAGGGGCGCCAAACGTATACCTGGCGAATATAGACGTGGCGGCGATGACTGATAATGTGCACCATCGCACAGTAGAGCGCGGGCGATAGATCTTTTTTCTTAAGCACTCTTGCGAGAAGCCAAACAAAATATGACGTCGTTTTACTTCAAAAAATCGCTTTTCTCGTAGGGCTCGCAGGTTTGCTGCGGCCAGGTTCACAATTCCCTTTGTAGACAACGCCGTTGACTGCACTACTCTCTATAATCTAAACCACCATTATTCACCGGCGCATTACCCTGCGGTAATCACTGCAATTGCCAGAGATCTCAGTGTCTGCCGGAAAATGTCCGGCTATTGGTCAGAACAAGGGGCTCATGGATAAAATGCAAAAAGTATTGGTGTTACTTGCATTGCTATGTCATAGCCTCATCGTTCACGCCGGTGGAAGCCACGGTGGCATTGAGCATCAGGTCAAGGCCGCCTTCCTCTATAAGTTTGCGGGCTATGTCGAGTGGCCCGCGACTGCCTTTCCGGCACCGGATGAAAATTTCCACATCGGCGTTGTCAGTGCAGACGATGTCGCCGACGAGTTGGTCCGGCTGAGTGATAACATTCGGATCAATGAGCGGCCGGTCAGCATCAAACGTTTCTCCACCACTGATCGGGTCTCCGGTGTACAGATGCTATTTGTGGGCCGTCAGGCTGAACAACAATTGCAACGCATTTTGCAGCAGGTTGATTCAGCGCCGGTGCTCACCGTAACGGAATCAGAAGGTGCGCTCGAGGCGGGCAGCATTATTAATTTTGTCCCTGTTGAGGATTACATTCGCTTTGAGATTTCCATCGCGCGCGCCAATCGTTGTGACATAAAAATAAGTGCGCGTTTGTTGAATGTTGCCCTGAACATTCAGAAGCGGAGCTAACCATGAAACCCGCACGCCTTCGCTCAGTCCGCCAAAAATTGTTGCTCATTGTGTTGCTCGCCAACATCCTTGCCCTGGCCGCTGCCGGCAGTGCCTTGCTGTATCACGATCTCAACGAGTACCGCAAGACGACCGCCGCCGCATTGACAACTCTGGCGAGCATTCTTGCCCAAGGCAGTGCCGTTGCGCTGGACTTTGATGATGCTGACGTAGCACAAGAAAGCCTGGCATTACTTGAGGCAAACCCCAGCATCGTGGTGGGCGCGATCTTCACCAACGAAGGTGAATTATTCGCTCGCTATGGCGAGCCTGGCTACCAGCATGTGCTGCCCTCTCCCCCACTCAATGACGACAGTTTCCGCTTCCACAACCGCGAGTTGATCGTGTCCAAACAAGTGATAACACCTAGTGGTGTGGCCGGCAGCGTCTATCTGGTGCAGCAATTCAACCTGGCCACCTGGCTCAGCAGTTATCTGACAATCCTTGCCCTCATTCTCGCGATGAGCCTTGGCCTCAGTTTATTTATCTCCACGCGCTTGCAGCGCTGGATTTCCGTACCGATTCAAGCCATCAGCAGCGTCGCCAGGCAAGTCACCGTGAACCATCATTATCATTTGCGGGCCGCAAAAATTACGCACGATGAAATCGGGCAACTGGCCGATGACTTCAACGATATGCTCAGAACCCTGGAGCACGAGATCGCTGAGCGCACCACGGCTGAACAAGAAATACGCCAGCTCAATATCGATCTGGAACAACGCGTGGAGCAACGCACCGCTGAGTTAAAAATTGCCAATCAGCATTTGCTGGTACGCACAGAAGAGGCGGAAAGCGCCAATCGCGCCAAGGCGGCGTTTCTCGCCAACATGAGCCATGAAATTCGCACACCCATGAACGCCATTCTCGGGCTCGCTTATTTATTGGAGCAAAGCGAACTGGATGCGGACTCAGCCGACCTGGTCCGAAAAATCCGCAACGCAGGGCGCTCGTTGCAGTCCATCATCAACGATATTCTGGACCTGTCAAAGATCGACGCCGAGCGGCTGGAGATAGAACATGTGCCGTTCGATATTACAGAGGTGATTGATAACCTGGTGAGTATTACTGCCGCTAATCTGGGCGACAAGGATATCGAATTGATCGTATCGCCCGCGCCCGACATAAATGGCCAATTGGTTGGCGACGCCCTGCGACTCGAGCAAGTGCTTATCAATCTGGTGGGTAATGCCATTAAATTTACCGAGCGCGGATCGATTATCGTGGATATTCAGAAAATCGCTCAACACGATAATCATGTCGAGCTGCGCTTCTCTATCAAAGACACCGGCATCGGCATTCCGCCGGAAAACCAGGCACAGATTTTTTCGGCGTTCAGTCAAGCTGATGTCTCCACCACTCGGCGTTTCGGTGGAACAGGTTTGGGGTTGACTATCTGTCGTCACCTGGTGAAATTAATGGGCGGCGACATCGGCGTGAACAGCGAACCCGACAAAGGCAGTGAATTCTGGTTTACGGTTCCCCTGGATTTTTTGCCGAACAGCGAGGAAAACAGAAAACCCGTAAAGCTGGATATTCTGATTATTGATAGCAGCCCGATGACCAGCAAGAATCTCGAACGTATCGTGCAGTCGCTCGGCTGGAGCAGTAAGCGCGCATCTTCCGGTGAAATAGCCATTCAAAAACTGCAAGAAAAAATAACCAGCAAAGGACAATTCGACGCGATACTCATCGACTGGAACATGGGCACCACCTCGGGCCCTGATACCGTCAGGATGATTGAGAAAGCCTACAAAGACGGCTTACCGCCAATCATCTTGATGGTGCCGACTTTTTCGCGTGACGAAACGCCGGTAATCAGTGGCAATATCAGCAGTTTATTAAATAAACCGGTGACCAGTTCATCTTTGTACAACGTCATCGTCGACGTGCTGCAACCGCACAAAAAGCCGGAAGGTCGGATAGCTGCAAAGAAGAACAAGCAAAAACGCCTGGTGGGTTTGCGCGTACTCGTGGTAGACGACAATGCGGTCAATCGTGAAGTGGCAATGCGATTCCTGAGTTCAGAAGGAGCCGACGTCAGCGTGGCAGAAGACGGCAAGCTGGCGGTGGAATGGATCACTGCACATCTCGATGCTCTGGATCTGGTGCTGATGGATGTACAGATGCCGGTAATGGATGGTTACGAGGCCACGCGATATCTTCGCTCATTACCGGAATGCAAAACACTTCCGATTATTGCGTTAACGGCGGGCGTCTTTGAAACACAGATCGACGCGGCTCGCGAAGCTGGTATGAATACTGTAGTCACCAAGCCTTTCAATATCGATGATCTGGTGAATGCCATTCTTGAACTTGAAAAAATAAAGTCCGAAAAGCAAAATTGAAGAAAACCTGAATTGCATTTAACAAAACCTTAACGGAATTCCTAACAAAGAGTGGATTAAAAATGCACCCGAAACTACCCCACACATGTTCAACATTGCTAAGTCGCCAATTTGCATTTTTGCATTTTTCTCATGATTTACAGCGCAACGTTTCCTCCCGGCCGCGCTGCACAACAGGCGCGGCGGCAAAATACCTCTTCGCCATGGGCATTGTGTTGTTCGCGCAGGGCACCTTGGCCAACGGCAATTATATGTCGATGACGCTTGAGCAATTACTGAACGTGAAGGTGCATAGTGCAGCAAAAAAAACCGAGTCGCTCGGCGATTCGTCGGCAGCAATTTATGCCATCACCAGCGCAGACATTGAACGAGCGGGGGTGACCACCATCCCCGACGCTCTACGCATGGTTCCCGGCGTTGAGGTTGCACAAGCAGATTCCAACAGCTGGGCCATCAGCATTCGCGGTTTTAATGGCACCCTGGCCAATAAGTTATTGGTGCTTGTCGATGGCAGAACCATTTATAACCCGGTGTTTGGCGGTGTTCTGTGGGAAGCGCACGAACTCATGCTGGAAGATATCGAACGCATCGAAGTGATTCGCGGCCCCGGTGGATCCTTGTGGGGAGCAAACGCAGTAAACGGTGTTATCAACATCACCACCAAACACACGCGGGACACGCAAGGCACGTTGATCAGTGCAGTGGCTGGCGACGAAGAGAAAGGCACCTTGAATGCACGTCAGGGCGGTGTCTTTGGCGCACGCGGAACCTATCGTGTCTACGCAAAAGGATTTAAACGGGACTCAGCGCTCAGGCCGGATATGGGCACGGGTTCACCGGCGGATAATTACGACGAATGGGACGGTTATCGCGGTGGCTTTCGCATGGACTGGGCTGATGAATTTACCCTGCAGGGCGATGCCTATCGTACTGACGCGCAACAATTGCGCCCGGATTTCTCCTTCACCGCCCCGACAACCATTGAACAGCAGACCATCATCTACGAAGGTGCCAACCTGCTCGGGCGATGGACGGATAAAAAATGGAAGGGCCCAACATTTAGCATGCAAGCTTATGTCGATTGGAATCGGCGCGACGAACCGTTTAATTTTATCGACGACCGCACGACGGTAGATCTCGAAGCACAATACGATTTTGTGTCGACTGAACGTCACGCGGTTATTGTCGGCGCCGGGGCGCGCTGGTTGTTTGATGACAGGGAAGGAAATCGCAACGTCGAATTTACACCGCAGGAAGATGATTATGCTGTGTATAACGCGTTCGTGCAGGACAAAATCACTCTCGTGCCGGAGCGCTGGTTTTTGACCTTGGGCACCAAGCTCGAACACAACGATTTTTCCGGCTATGAGTTGCAACCCAACGCGCGCTTGCAATGGCTCATAAATAATGATCAATCACTCTGGACAGCGATTTCCCACGCGGTGCGAACACCGACACCCATCGAGGAAGACCTGACCAGCACGCTCATCACTGCACCAGGTATACGTGTAGCGTTTGTGCCCAACGACGATGTGGCCTCCGAAGAACTCACCGCTTATGAAGTCGGTTATCGCCACCAGTTCACATCGGATTTTTCTGTCGATCTGGCCGCGTTTTATAACGACTACGATAAACTTTCTACCATTCGTATTGGCGACCCGGAATTGATTAACAACGGCGCTGATCCGCTCCATTTTCTGGTGCCGGTGCAATTCGTCAACAACATGTACGGCCACACACGCGGCGCGGAAATTACCTCGGGGTGGACCATCACACCGACGTTACAGGTCTCCGCCAGTTACAGCTATCTGTACATGTCATTAACCAGCGATGACGAGGATCGTGAAGCAGCGGAACGGCTCAGCCCACGGCACCGTGCGAGCGCGCGGGTATATTGGGATATTCGTGAACATATCATGCTGGGTACAACCATAAGTTATGCGGATCGGCTGCCGGCAAGCGACGTTGACAGTTATGTAAGACTGGATCTGAACCTGGGTGTGGAGCTGTCTGATAATGTTCGATTCAATCTCGTCGGGCAAAATTTACTTGATCCGGCCCATCGCGAATTCGGCACTATCGATGATCTCAATGCAGCAGAAATTGAACGGAGTATTTTTGCCAAACTGACCTGGCAATTCCGCTAGGATACTTGCGTGGTCGCATCGCTTTCGTGCTGCGACCACGCTTAAACCTTACAAATCTCGATACTTATCGTTTATACATCCGCACATAATCCACTTCCATATGACGCGGCCAGATATCGGGATCAACCCCCGCCGCTCCGCCCCAATTACCACCGATGGCGAGATTGAGGATCACATAAAAGGATTTATCAAACGGCCAGGACTCCCAGCCGCGATGGTCGTTGATGTAGGTAAAGTAGTGCACGTCGTCGATATAAAAATCCATGCGCCCTTCCTCCCACTCCACCGCATACACATGGAAAGCCTCCGTTACATCCGGCATTAGCACCGACCCTTTGCGCTGCATACCATTAACCCAATAATAGGCTTTGTTGTGGGTGGTGGCATGGACCTGCCCTTCGTCGTAACCGACGTGCTCCATGATGTCGATCTCGCCGCTGTCAGGCCAGCCGGCGCCGTAGCCGGTGTAGTCCGTTGGCATCATCCAGATTGCTGGCCAGGTGCCGCGCCCGGATGGCAACTTCGCACGCACTTCCACCCGACCATAAAGCAGGTCGCCTTTATTTTGCGAGTGGATACGACCGGAGGAATACTCGCTGCCCATAAAATTATCTTTGCGTCCTTCGATGATCAGGACACCGTCTTGCACGCGCACATTTTCTTCGCGGTTGGTGTAGCGTTGCAGTTCGTTGTTCACCCAACCTGGCGCCTGGATTTCGAAATTCCATTTGGTCGGATCAGGCGCACCGGTGTAATCAAACTCGTCGGACCAGAATAACTCCCACGCGCCCTGATCATGAGGCTGCGTAACTGCCAACGCACTCAGGATAGCTTCGCCGACCACGCCAGTGAAAAGGATATTGATCTCACCATCGGCAACCACAATGTTCGGCACCGTCACATCATAAGCTGTATTAGTCGCGCCGCTGATGTTGCGCACATCCAGTTCCGTGATGCGCTCCTCGCCCTCCACCTCAACCGAAAACTTGCGCTCGCCCGCACTGTTCGCAATATTTTCAGCAAAGCGCAGCGTCAGGTTATAAGTGCCATCCGGTAATTCATGTGCGTATGAAAATTGTGTGCCGCGGCGCTCACTTTTGTAGAGCGTCGGGTTGTGGGTTGCTTTAATCTCGGCAGAAATTTGCCGCGTTGCGCCATCGGTAAAACCTTCATCGGCGGCATAGGCAATGCCATCCACTGACACAAACGCATTACCACCAGCATTCACCGCCCACACCACCAATTCATTCAGCGTGGAAGTATCCACCACACTCAACTGGCGAATCGCCTCGCCGGATTTGCCGCTGGAATCTGTCGCCCTCACCTTCAAGGTATGCAAGCCCGCCGGCAAATCCTCCAGCGTCCATTCATAAGGCGCCTCATTGTCCGTCGCCACCAAGGCGTCGTTGCGATACAAAGCTACCTCCGTCGCCGTCACCCCGTTCGCCAGGGTAACCCGCGCCTTGACACTGACCGCCATGGAGGAAGCCACACTCGCACTCGGCAAAGGTTCAGAAAAAGCCACCACCGGACTGTCCGCCGGCGGCGTCACCGGCGGCGGCGACGCCGAAGGACCACCACCGCCACCACAACCGGCAAGTAACAATCCCAACACACCCAAACCGAAAACCCCAAAGCTACCGACATTTTTCATAACCGACCTTAAACCTGTATGAATTTTTATACGGATGCATATCCGTGCTGTGTCGCTGATATTCTCACCTATGGAAATCACCTGACCACGAATCAATCACGAATTTATTGTTTGAGTTTGTAAAAAATTACGACAACGACAATTATAGTTATAAGGTTTTGGGGTTTTTAAATCGGGGGGGTGGGGAAAGGGGAAAGCACCGGACTTTCGTCAGGTGCTTTTCAGTGTAAGAAAAAAATGCAATTAGTTTTTTGCGCGTTCTTCCAGGATGGCTACGGCCGGTAACGTTTTACCTTCCACAAATTCCAGGAATGCACCCCCGCCGGTAGATACGTAGGAAATCTTGTCAGCCAGGTTCCATTTGTCGATAGCAGCAAGCGTGTCCCCGCCGCCGGCAACCGAGAAGGCGTCACTCTCGGCAATCGCGCGGGAAATAACTTCCGTGCCTTTGGCAAACGCATCGAATTCAAATACACCGCAGGGACCATTCCACAACACAGTTTTGGCGTTCTTGATAATCCCAGCTACGCGCGCCGCCGTCTCGGGACCGTAGTCGATAATCTCTTCGTCCGCCTTGATCTCGTTAACCTTCTTCACTTCGGTGGCAGAATTATGGTTCCACTGCTTGAAGCCTTCTTTGGTTACACGCACATCCGTTGCAAACACCACTTCCGTTGCCGCACGCAAACGCTGTGCCTCTGGAATCAAATCTTTTTCATACAGTGAGTTACCCACTTCGTTACCGGCAGAGGCAACAAAGGTATTGGAAATACCGCCGCCCACAACCAATACGTCAGCAATTTTTGACAGCGCATCCAGCACACTCAACTTGGTAGACACTTTTGAACCACCCACAATCGCCACCAACGGACGCGCAGGATTATCAAGCACCTTAGCCAACGCCTCCAGCTCAGCCGCCAGCAACGGGCCAGCACAAGCAATCGGCGCAAACTTCGCAACGCCATGGGTTGAAGCTTGTGCACGGTGCGCTGTACCGAACGCATCCATCACAAACACATCACACAAAGCCGCCATTTTTTTCGACAGCTCATCAGAATTTTTACCTTCGCCCACATTAAAGCGAACGTTTTCCAGCAACACCAGATCGCCGTTCATCTCAAAACCATCAACCCAATCTTTTACCAAGGGCACTTCACGACCGAGTTTTTTACTCAGGTATTCCGCCACCGGCGCGAGCGAAGCAGCTTCATCATAAACACCCTCCTCCGGACGACCGAGGTGCGACATCACCATCACCTTCGCACCTTTTTCCAACGCTGCCTTGATGGTCGGAATGGATGCATCAATACGCACCGCACTGGTAATCCTTCCGTCTTCCAACGGCACGTTCAGATCCTGACGAATCAATACACGCTTACCGGCGAGATCCTGGTCTTTCATCAATTTAACAGTCATGGTGATCCTCAAAAGTTGCTAGATACTGGTATTGAATTTCGAATAAGCGGCTCACGCAGAGCCATGCCGAAGAAGATGCGGTTGCCGTGCCGCCGCACAACGTACTGAGGTGAATCCGGCATTTGCTATGGCGACACGCCGTGAATACATCCCTGTAGGCTCGGCGTCGGCATCCATGCCTCCGACGGTCGCCATAGCAAACACCGGATTCACTGCGAAACTTTCGTGTAAACGCAAAATAATATTTCAGATGAAAGACCAGCGAATTACAGTGAAGAGGTTGTAACGCACTGGTCGCTTTTACTACAACAGTTCTTCAACCGTCGCAACAATATTGTCAACAGTAAAACCAAAGTGCTCCATCAACACACCACCGGGTGCAGACTCACCAAACGTAGTCATACCCACAACGCGACCGTCCAGACCAACATACTTGTACCAGAAATCCACATGCGCAGTCTCAACCGCAACACGCGCCAGCACAGACAACGGCAGAACAGACTCTTTGTAAAGCGCATCCTGTTGATCAAACACAGAAGTAGACGGCATGGACACCACGCGCACCTTCTTACCTTTCGCGGTCAGCGCTTCCGCCGCCTTCACAGTTACCGCCAACTCAGAACCGGTAGCAATCAAAATCGCTTCAGGCTCGCCGTCGCAATCACTCAACACATAACCACCGCGCGCAATGTTAGCCACCTGCGCCGGCGTGCGTGCAATCGGGTCCAGATTCTGACGGCTGAATACCAAAGCACTCGGACCATCTTTGCGCTCAATCGCCGCCTTCCAGGCCACTGCGGACTCAGCACCGTCCGCCGGGCGCCAGGTTTCCATGTTCGGGGTCATGCGCAAGGTCGCCAATACTTCAATCGGCTGGTGCGTCGGACCATCTTCACCCTGACCAATGGAGTCGTGGGTGTAAACGAAGACGTTACGCAACTTCATCAGCGCCGCCATACGCACGGCGTTAGCAGCGTACTGTTGGAACATCAAAAAGGTGGCGCCGTACGGGATAAAACCACCGTGGGCAGAAATACCGTTCATGATGGCGCTCATACCGAATTCGCGCACACCGTAATAAATGTAATTACCGCTGGCATCTTGTGCGGTCACGCCTTTAGACGTTTTAACCAGCGTCAGGTTGGAACCAGCCAGGTCCGCCGAACCGCCGAGTAATTCCGGCAACAGGGCAGCGTAAGCAGCGATAGCATTTTGTGAGGCTTTACGGCTGGCAATTTTTTCGCCCTTGGCCTGACACTCGGCAATAAAGGCTTCCGCTTTTGCAGCGAAGTCTGCCGGCAAGTCACCCTTAACAACGCGGCGATCAAACTCGGCCGCCAATTCCGGGTGAGCCGCTTTGTAAGCAGCCATCTTGTCGGCCCAGGCTTGTTCGGCACTCGCGCCTTTTTCTACCGCGTTCCAGCCGGCGTAGATGTCTTCCGGCACCACGAATGGCTCGTAATTCCAGTTCAGGGTTTTACGCACCAGAGCCACTTCATCGTTGCCCAGCGGTGAGCCGTGGGAGTCGTGCGAACCTTGTTTGTTTGGCGAGCCAAAACCGATGACCGTTTTACAACAAATCAATGTCGGCCTGGAGGTTTCTGCACGGGCGGCTTCGATAGCAGCGCGCACTGCATTGCTGTCGTGGCCGTCAACGCCGGGGATGACATGCCAGCCGTAGGCTTCGAAACGCTTTGGCGTATCGTCGGTAAACCAGCCTTCAACATGGCCGTCGATGGAGATGCCATTGTCATCATAGAAAGCAATTAATTTACCCAGGCCCAAGGTGCCGGCCAATGAACAGGCTTCGTGGGAGATGCCTTCCATCATGCAGCCGTCGCCGAGGAAGCAGTAGGTGTAGTGGTCAACAACATCGTGACCTTCACGGTTGAATTGGGCTGCCAGGGTTTTTTCCGCCAGCGCCATACCGACGGCGTTAGCAATGCCCTGGCCCAAGGGACCGGTGGTGGTTTCAACGCCGGGGGTGTAACCACGCTCCGGATGACCGGGGGTCGCAGAATGCAGCTGGCGGAATTGCTTGAGTTGATCCATCGGCAGGTCGTAGCCGGTCAGGTGCAACAGGGAGTAAATCAGCATGGAGCCGTGGCCGTTGGACAAAACAAAACGGTCGCGATCAGCCCAATTGGGGTTCTTGGGGTTGTGCTTCAGGAAGTCATTCCACAGGACTTCGGCGATGTCTGCCATCCCCATCGGCGCGCCGGGGTGGCCGGAGTTGGCTTTCTGAACGGCGTCCATACTGAGGACGCGAATGGCATTGGCAAGTTCGGTACGAGAAGGCATGAGACTGAATGCTCCTTGATGAGTATGTCGTTGATTGCTGTTATCTGAGAGTCGGTCTCTGGCGGACCTTTGTTTTACTATCGCCGGCAAGTTTTCGGCCCGATGACGCGGCTCCGTCAAATGAGAAGTTCTTTCATCGGACAAAATGGGGCGACATTCTCTCTCAGCCGCCGCCGCCCGTAAAGGCAAGATCGGCCGGGAAGCGCACTTTATCGCCAAATAGTCAGTTTTACCATTATCTATATCAAAGATTTTTGATATAGATAATGCATCCTGCTAGACTGCCCGGCATGAATCAACTTCAAAAAGCTCCTATTGCCCTCAATGAAGGCAGCACTACCGAGGCCAACCTCGATCAACTCGCCGGTTTACTCAAAGCGGCGGGTGACCCTTTGCGGCTCGATATCCTGCGGGTGTTGGCCCAGGATTCGTTCGGGGTACTGGAGTTGTGCCAGATCTTTTCGATCAAACAATCCGGCATGAGCCACCATTTAAAAGTGTTGACCAGCGCCGGTTTGTTGACCTCTCGCCGCGAAGGCAATTCCATCTTTTATCGCCGCGCGTTTTTTGCGCCGGATCATCCGCTCAATGCGTTGCAGCAACAATTGTTTGCCACGATTGACCAACAGCCGGTGTCGGCTGCTGTGGCGCTGCAGTTGCACCAATTGCATTACGAGCGCAGCCAGGCGGCACAATTATTTTTTAGCGAGAACGCGCATAAATTCCGTGCACAGCAGGATCTGATTGCAAGCTATCCGGTGTATGCCGAGCAGATGACCCAGTTGCTCAACAGCACGCGTTTGCCCGACAGGCATTTGGTGCTGGAAGTAGGCCCAGGTGAGGGGGAGTTTCTGGCGGTGTTGTCACAGCGTTTTAAACAGGTGGTTGCACTGGATAACGCAGCCAGCATGTTGGAAAAAGCCAAGGCGTTCGCGTCCGAAAAAAAGCTGCGCAACATCGAATTTATTCACGGCGACACGCGTTCCCTGCAAGAGCATAAGGTGCTGGCGGATTGTATCGTGGTCAATATGGTGTTGCACCATACGCCTTCGCCCGCCGATATTTTTGCTGATTTAAGTAAGGCGCTGACACCCGGCGGCGCGTTATTAATTACCGATTTATGTCGCCACGAGCAGGTTTGGGCGCGCGATGCTTGTGGTGATTTGTGGCAGGGTTTTGAGCCGCAGGATTTTACCCGTTGGGCAAAGGCGGCGGGGCTGGATGAAGGCCAGAGTGTTTATTTTGCGTTGCGCAATGGTTTTCAAATTCAGTTGCGGCAGTTTTTTAGGCAAGCAAATTTTTAACAAAGGCTGAGCGCTCTGCAAGAGATCGTTCAGGTGGATAAGGCGTAGTAGTCAAAAACGCGTAACAAATTGGCAGGATTGCCAATTTGCACAGCGAAGCTGCCCGAAGGGTGAGCCACATGGATGTGGCGAATGAATACATCCCTGTAGCTCCCGCGCGTCATCCCTGACGCGAGGGTTTTGAATACCAACACCTACCGACTTGAACTCAGTGCCACGTCTTTACATTTTTTATATTTTACGCAAGGAATCTACTATGTCTGAATATTCCGTCTTTACATCTGAGTCTGTCTCTGAAGGCCATCCCGATAAGATGGCGGATCAAATTTCCGATGCGGTGCTGGATGCAATCCTGAAAGATGATCCGAACGCGCGCGTTGCCGTAGAAACCCTGGTGAAAACCGGTATGGCGATTGTGGCCGGTGAGGTGCGCACATCGACTTATGTGGATCTGGAGGATTTGATTCGTCAGGTCATCCTCGACATTGGTTACAACTCCAGTGACGTGGGTTTCGATGGGGCGTCTTGTGCGGTATTGAATGCAATCGGCAAGCAGTCTTCTGATATCGCCATGGGTGTGGATGAAGCGGACAGTAAGGATCTGGGCGCGGGTGATCAGGGTTTGATGTTTGGTTATGCCACCAACGAGACTGATGTGTTGATGCCGGCGCCGATTTATTTTGCGCATCGTTTGGTAGAGCGCCAGGCGTATCTGCGCAAACACAATGTCTTGCCCTGGTTGCGTCCGGATGCAAAAAGCCAGGTGACTTTGCGTTACGAAAACGGCAAGCCGGTGGCGGTGGATGCCGTGGTGTTGTCGACGCAGCATTCGCCGGATGTGAAGCAGGCGGATATTCGTGAAGCGGTGCGCGAGGAAATTATCAATCAGGTGTTGCCGGCAGAGTGGTTGCACGCAGGTACGCAGTATCACATCAACCCGACCGGGCAATTTATTATCGGTGGGCCGGTGGGTGATTGCGGTTTGACGGGCCGTAAAATTATTGTGGATACCTACGGGGGTATGGCGCGGCATGGCGGTGGTGCATTTTCCGGTAAGGACCCGTCGAAGGTGGATCGTTCGGCGGCGTATGCGGGCCGTTACGTGGCGAAGAATATTGTGGCGGCGGGTTTGGCTGATCGTTGTGAGATTCAGGTGAGTTATGCGATTGGTGTGGCGGAGCCGACGTCGATTTCGATTAATACGTTTGGTACGGGTAGGTTGCCGGATGGGGAGATTGTGAAGTTGGTGCGCGAGCATTTTGATTTGCGGCCGCGTGGGTTGATTGAGATGTTGGATTTGAAGCGGCCGATTTATCGGGCGACGGCGGCGTATGGGCATTTTGGTCGGGAGTTGCCGGAGTTTACTTGGGAAAAAACTGACAAGGCAGAAACGCTTAAGAAGTATTTGTAACTTTTTGAGAACGGGAGGCGTTGAAGCCGGATCAAAGGGTTGAAACACGCCGTGAACCCGTCCTTGGGGGCTCATCACCGACATCCGTGTCGGTGATGGTTTCAACCCTTTGATCCGACTCCAACTTCGCATCGATAGCTGGATTACTTTTCAAAATTTTTTATTGGCGGCATTTGGCGGCCAGGCACACACAGGATTTTATTATGAATATCGCTGCAAATTTTACTGACTATAAAGTCGCTGCAAAGACTACCGAACAATTCCAGAAGGATGCTTATTGGGGTCGCAAGGAGATTGAGATTGCTGAGGGTGAGATGCCGGCGTTGATGGCGTTGCGGCGTAAGTATAAGGACAGTAAGCCGTTGGCGGATGCGCGGATTATTGGTTGTATTCACATGACGATTCAAACCGCTGTGTTGATTGAGACATTGGTGGAGTTGGGTGCTGAGGTGCGTTGGTCGTCGTGTAATATTTTTTCGACGCAGGATCATGCGGCGGCGGCGATTGCGGCGGCGGGGATTCCGGTGTTTGCGTGGAAGGGTGAGACGGAAGAGGAATTCTGGTGGTGTATTGAGCAGACCATTTTGAAGGATGGTAAGCCGTGGGCGGCGAATATGATTCTGGATGACGGTGGTGATGTGACGCAGGTTATCCATGAGAAGTACCCGCAGATGTTGGATAAAATTCACGGGATTTCTGAGGAAACCACAACCGGTGTTCATCGTTTGTTGGATATGTTGAAGAAAGGTACCTTGAAGGTGCCGGCGATTAATGTGAATGACTCCATCACCAAGAGCAAGAACGATAACAAGTACGGTTGCCGTCACAGTTTGAATGATGCGATCAAGCGCGGTACTGACCATTTGTTGTCGGGCAAGAAAGCGCTGGTGATTGGTTATGGGGATGTGGGTAAGGGTTCAGCGGCGTCGCTGCGTCAGGAAGGTATGATTGTTAAAGTCACCGAGATTGATCCGATCTGTGCCATGCAGGCGTGCATGGATGGTTTTGAGGTGGTATCGCCTTATAACGATGGCATCAACACCGGCAAGTATGAAGACATTAATCATGCCGTGTTGGGCACAACGGATCTGGTGGTTACCACAACCGGTAACGTCAATGTGTGCGACTCAGCGATGTTGCGTGCGTTAAAACGCAGCGCGGTGGTGTGTAACATCGGGCACTTCGACAGTGAGATTGACACCGCTTATATGCGCAAGCATTGGGAGTGGGAAGAAGTGAAGCCGCAGGTGCACAAGGTGTATCGCGATAAGGCGACCAATGATCATTTGATTATTTTGTCTGAAGGTCGCCTGGTCAACCTCGGCAACGCAACCGGTCACCCCTCGCGCATTATGGATGGCTCTTTTGCGAATCAGGTATTGGCGCAGATGTATTTGTACGAGCGCAAATTTGCGGATCTGCCCGCTGAGCAAAAAGCGGAGCATTTATACGTGCGCGTGTTGCCGAAAAAACTGGATGAAGAAGTGGCCAAAGATATGGTGGAAGGTTTTGGTGGCGTGATTACCAAGCTGACGGCGCAACAGGCTGAGTATATCGGTGTAGAAGTGGCAGGCCCCTTCAAGCCCGAAAGCTATAAATACTGATGTAAAACCCGTATACCCGTAGGTCGGATTAGCGCAGCGTAATCCGATAATACATTACGAAAAGTTGATATATGCATGACTACCTTTGTCGGATTACGCTGCGCTAATCCGACCTACAATCACATTGCAGAACAACCATATGACCGATTCTCAACCACGTTTAAGTTTTGAGTTTTTTCCGCCGAAGACCCCGGAGGGCAAACAAAAACTCATTCATGTGCGCGATCAGCTCAACAGCTTCGCGCCGGATTTCTTTTCCGTTACCTATGGTGCTGGTGGTTCGACGCGCGATAACACCAAAGGTATTGTGACCAATTTTACATCAGCGGGCATTGCCACCGCGCCGCATCTATCTTTTGGCGGTGACGATGAAGAAACCATCCTGGAATTATTGCAGGATTATAAAGCAGCTGGTGTTGATCGCATCGTTGCCCTGCGCGGTGATATGCCCTCGGGTGTCGGCGGTGCCTATCAGTTGGTATATGCCAATGAGCTAGTGGCCTTTATCCGTAAACACTTTGGCGATTATTTCCATCTGGAAGTAGCGGCTTATCCTGAGATTCATCCACAAGCCAAAAGCTACAGCGATGACATCCGCTATTTAAAGGGTAAGTTTGATGCGGGTGCCAACAGCGGCATTACGCAATATTTCTTTAATCCGGATGCCTACTTTTATTTTATGGAGCAGTGTCATAGCGCCGGTATTGATCAGCCGATTTATCCCGGCATTATGCCAATCATCAACTACCGTAACCTGACGCGCTTTTCCGACACCTGTGGTGCAGAAATTCCGCGCTGGTTGCGTAAAGCCCTGGAAAATTTCGGCGATGATGAAGCGAGCCTGAAAAGTTTTGGGGTGGATCTGGTAAGCGAGTTGTGCGAAGTGCTGCTGGAAAATGACGCTCCCGGCTTGCATTTTTACACCATGAACCAGACCGAACCCACGGCGCAAATTGTCAGCAACCTCGGGTTAATTCCTACCGAATAAAATCATCACGCTGATGGGGCTACACCTCATCAGCGCCCTCCCGACACATCCAGTAACACACCCGTTGAATAAGAGGCCTCATCCGAAAGCAGCCATAGAATTGCGCGTGCGACTTCTTCGGGATAACCACCGCGTTTCATCGGAAGAGAATCCTTTAATCGCTCAATGCGTTCCGGTTCGCCACCAGACGCGTGAATATCGGTATGAATCAATCCCGGCCTCACCGCATTGACACGAATGCCTTCACCAATCACTTCCTTGGCCAGACCGATGGTGAAAGTATCTATCGCACCTTTGGTTGCAGCATAGTCAACGTATTCATTGGCTGATCCCAGGCGCGCAGCAATGGATGATACGTTCACGATTCCTCCGCCCTGCCCGCCGCGCGCGGTGGACATACGCTTGATGGCTTCGCGCGCGCAGATAAAACTGCCAATCACATTGGTGGCAAATAATTGTTCGAGATAGGCCGCATTGGTGTCCACTACACGCCCTTGTTTAAGCGTGCCCGCATTATTGACCAATGCGGTTACACGGCCTAATTGCTCATCGAATTGTGCAAATGCCTCCACGATATCTGCCTCTTTACTCACATCCATTTGCACGGCTATGGCCTTACCGCCCTTTTGATTTATGTGCGTCACTATGGCGTGGGCGGCGGCCTTTTGTTCGCGATAGGTGATGCCGACCCGGTAGCCCTGTTCGGCTGCCAATAATGCGGTGGCCGCGCCTATGCCGCGACTGCCGCCGGTGATGATGATATTTTTTTCCATGTTTGCGTCCCTGGTAAAAGCGTTGATCAATGTTAACCAAGCGTAGCAGAGAGGGTAGTGACAGTTGGTGGGGAAATTTGAGGTTACAGTGTTAGGAAAACTTGGCGAGGGTGTCGGATTACGCCGTTGGCTAATCCGACCTACTTCAGAGTGTGCCGTGTAGGTCGGATTAGCCCGCAGGGCGTAATCCGACATCCAGCTCTTTATGCTCGGGTCTTGGGCTGCGGCAATTCCGGTAATCCCAACGCAGCCATCCCCAATGCTTGCTGATAATAATCGCTGCTGCGCTGGGTTTCGCCCAGGCTCTCCAGCAAGCGAGCTAACTCGGCAAAGGTTTCCGGGTCGCGTTTGATGCGCAGGCTTTCGTTGAAATAATCCCGCGCACTCCCCCAGATTTCATTGCGCAGACACAAACGCCCCAGGGTTAATAGCAGCACAGCATCACGCGGGTGCTGTTTGAGCCAGGCTTCCGCCACGGTCAATTGCTGACGCGGGTCGCGGCCGCGCAGCCGACCGTATAAATGCACCAACCCCGGATGCCATTCCTTGCTGAGCGCTTTGCGCACGAGGGTTTCCGCTTCCTGATCTTCAAAATTGATCGCCAGCTGCCGCGCATAGACATCAATCATGTCGTTATTTTTTTGCAGATGCGGTGGCACGCGCTCCCAGGCCGCACGCAGCTTTGGCAAGCGATCACCCTGCAATAACAAACGCACTTCTTCACCGGTTTTTTTCAATCGCTCACTGTGGATGGTCAACTCCAACTGCGCCAACTCTTCCGGCGAACGAATCTTGTAACTGCGCAGCCGATCAAAGATGCCGTACAGTGAATCCCAATCCTGGCGGGCAATATAAACGTCGCACAGCAAGTCCAACAGCACCGGATTTTGCGGCGCCTTGCCTTTAATACGCAGCAGCGTCATCAGACACTGGTCATATTGCTTGCTGGATAACTCCATGCGCGCGCGGGTCAAGGCCACGGCCAGTTCCGCCTCGGGGCCGGTTTCACTGGCAATTGTTAACAATTTTTCGGCTTCCACACGATCACCCAATTCGTAGGCACTGCGCGCGGCGGCAAGATAATTAATCAGTGGCGCATCGACTTTAGGCGCGGCACGCAGTAATTTTTTGCGCGCCTGCAACCAGTTGCCTTCAATGTAATCCACCAAGCCGCTGGCGGTACGTTTTTGCGCTCGCTCGCTGCCACCAAAGCTCATGTACTCAGAAAAATTCCGCACGATATAAAAACTGCCGAGCCACAACCGCAGCACCAGCCAGGCCACAAAAATACTGAGGATAATCACCAGTGCCGCAAACCATAGACTCATCTCAATAGTTTTACTGCCATAGGCAATCAGCAGATAACCGCCATCTTCCGGCGGGCTGAACATGACCCAGAGGCCGAACGCGAACAGGACAACAACAATGAATAACAACTTTTTCATTGGTTAATTGCCTCCGCGCCGTGAAACCGCTTTGGTATGTTTGCGCTCAATATAGGTTTTAAGCAGCGCAGTGGACTCGGCAAAATTCGGTAAGGACTGGGTGATAATCACGTTCTGCAAATCCGCCAATTCAGCTTGCGCTGCAACCGATTGGGTATTGAGCGAGAAATAGGTTTTCAACCACTCCTGGGCTTTTTGCAGACTGGATTGATAGACTTGCGCTTCTTCGCGCAACAACGCGGCCTGAGCCTGCTCAAGCATCAGTCGCATATTTTGCTTGAGGTAAATTTGATTGTCCGGGGCAAGAATCGCCGGCACCGGCTGCGCGTGGTCACGCACCCGCAAATGATGACTGAATTTTTTCAACACATTCATAAAACCGCGTTTGGTTTTAACCCACAAACTGTCGTTTTCCTGGGGCTCATCTTCCGGCCAGATTTCTTCGGTCGAACCCAGGGGTTCAATCAGCGGCAATTTTTCAATCTGCTCCGACAAAGCCAATAAACGCAGATAAACACCTTCCCGATCAATATCACCGGCGAGGGTTAATTCACTCATCTCACTGGCGAGGGCTTTGCGTACCGGAAATAAATCCGGATCATTTAAATCGCGCAGGATTTCATCAACATTCTGGGCCAAGGCAACAGCATTACCGCTGTTGCGCTCCAACAGCACGCGCTGGTTGGCCAGCCGCAATAAGTACTCGGCTTCGGCAATCTTCCAGTCATCGCGGCTAACACTCGACAAGGCCAGCACTCGCGCGGCGGTATTGTCTACGCGCTGCGCCAGTTCGTTCATCGCTTGCTGCACATCATTTTGCTGGTCTTCCAGGCGCTGCTCCACTGTCGCGGCGAGCGTATCCTGCTGCATTTGCGTGGCGCGTTGTTGCTGCTGTAATTGGGCCTCTACATTTTCCAGCAGTTGTTGCTGCACCATGTACCGCTGCGCGAAATACCAGGCGCCGTAAATAATACCGGCGATCAATAACAGCAGGACCAGCCAGACACCCCAATTACTTGAACCGGAATGGCGAGCAGGTGGCGTGGTGGCGTGGGTACTGTTACCAGAACGATTGGCCGATGATTCAGGCTCGCGCGCATCCGGTTTGGGTACATCCGTGGCCGCCGTCTCGGTCATGGCAGGAACATTTTTTTCATCAGTCACCATCATTCACTCGCTTTGAAGAAAATTAAATAATCTGGCGCAAGGCAAATAACATACTCACGTCAGTCGCGTTTTCTGCCATATGCACGTGCCTGAAACCCGCCTGGTTTGCCAATTGCGCCACCCGCTCACCCGGCACCAGCAAAGGCAACAGGCGCACGCGCTTGGCCAGCTCGGCGGTAGAGGCCGCGCGCTCCAGCTGATCCAGCACGCGTTGGTAATGTTGCAAACTTTCGCCGCTGTGCAGCGCCACAATGTTGTGATATTGCCAGGCGAGATCAGTCGTAAAAACCCCACGCAAGTTGTCAGCTGCCTCAGCCGGCAAATGGCGTTCATATAATTCACAGTAGGTTACCTTGGCGCCGCGTGCCTGGAGAATTTCGCCCATGTGTCCGCGCCCGCCGTAACCGCGAAAGATAATAATTTTTTCACCGTCGACCCGTTGCAACTCAGCCGCCTGCAACAGGCTTTCACTGTTCATTGCGCCGGTTTCGGCAGCGGTCAATGCACTCACCTTGATACCGTGTTGCTGCAGGTGGCGCGCGGTGGTTTCACCCACGGCAAAGTATTCGATACCGACGGGTAATTGCGGCCAGTAGTCTTCCAGCCAATGCATCGCAAAGTCCACGGCATTCTGGCTGACAAAGATCGCCTTTTGATAGAGATCGAAATCCAGCACGACATTTTTTATCGCGCGGGTTTGTTCCGCCGCACTGACACCACGCAATTCCAACAGCGGCACCAACACACTGGCAATGCCCGCAGCATCCAGTTGGGCGCGCCACTTTTCTGCTTGCGCGATGGGACGGGTAATGATGACCCGCCGCGGCAAGGCACCCACTTACTTAACGTCCTCTTGGTACACCGCCGCCAGGATTTTATCGGCTCCGGCCTTCAGCAGACGTTCCGCCAAGGTCACCCCCATCTGTTCAGCCTCGCTGACTGGCGCGCGAATTTCATCAAACAACATCTGGCTGCCATCCGGTGCGCCGACTAAACCGCGCAACCACAATCCGTCTTCTGTATGCAGAGCATAGCAGGCAATGGGTACCTGACAGCCACCCTGCAAACGGCGGTTCATGGCGCGCTCGGCAGTCACCTGTTCGGTGGTGCGCTGGTCGCGCAGAGGTTGCAGCAGCGCGATGGTTTGCGCATCCGCCAGGCGGCACTCAATCCCCACGGCCCCTTGACCGCCGGCGGGCAAACTTTGTTCGGGAGAGAGATAGGAACGGATGCGATCTTTTAATTCCAGGCGCACCAGCCCGGCAGCGGCCAGGATAATTGCGTCGTATTCATTGTTGTCCAGCTTGGCTAAACGCGTCTGTACATTACCGCGCAAAAATTTCACCTGTAGGTCCGGGCGTTGCGCCAACAACTGACACTGGCGGCGCAGGCTGGAGGTACCTACCACACTGCCAGTCGGCAGGCTGTCGAGGTCGGCAAAGCGATTGGAGACGAAGGCATCACGCGGGTCTTCGCGCGGGCAAATGACCGCCAGCCCCAGGCCTTCCGGAAATTCCATGGGGACATCTTTCATCGAATGCACCGCGATATCCGCTTCATCTGCGAGCAGTGCATTTTCCAGCTCCTTCACGAACAGCCCTTTGCCGCCCACTTTTGCCAGGGGCACATCCAGGATCTTGTCTCCGCGGCTCACCAGCGGCACCAGCTCCACCACCAGGCCGGGATGATGACGTTCCAGTTCAGCTTTCACATATTCCGCCTGCCAAAGAGCGAGCAGGCTTTTACGGGTGGCGATGCGTAGCGGGCGTTGGGCGACGGGCATAACAAAAGGAGTCCGGATTGAGAGCTAAAAGGTGGGCGCTATGATAACAGAGGCTGTTCGGCGGGATGCGAATCGGCGCGGCATCCTGCGCAGACAGCAGCTATCTGATTAACCGATACCCACCGCTTTTCGGGTTGCGTCCGTTTCCGGCAAATGTCTACACTCCCGCTTTCCAAAGGACGCTGTGCAATTCGCACTGCATTCAAACAACCAGGATCAGGTATGTCGGATTCATTCTGGGCTATCGTCAGCCTTGCTCAACAGGGTTTAATCCTGCTGCACTTTGCGTTAGTCATTACCTTCGCTGTGCGCGTTATCAGCCAGCGTTTGCCGGTCGGCGCCTCACTAGCGTGGCTGTTGGTGCTGGCGTTGTTGCCGTATGTGGGCGTGGGTTTGTACCTGTTGTTCGGTGAGCGGTTTCTCGGGGTTAAACATCAACAACGCCGGGCGCGCTTGCAACAGTTATTCGATATTCCCGCCCTACGCAATACACCCATGGTGGAGCAGCCCTGGCATGAGTTTCACCCGGCCAGCCAGGCGCTGGCGCAGCTGGAGTTCCAGACCACCGGTATTCCGGCGCTGGGCGGTAATCGTGTGGCGTTTTTGCAAACCGCCCAAGCCACCATTCAACAGTTGTGCCGTGATATTCGCGCCGCCCGCCACACCTGCCATCTGGAATTTTATATCTGGCATCCCGGCGGCATTGCTGATGAAGTCGCCACGGCACTGGTGGACGCGGCGGAGCGCGGTGTCTATTGCCGGATAATGCTCGATGCGGTGGGCAGTAGTGCATTTTTTAAATCCGCCGTGTGCGAGCGATTGCGCCACCTGCGTATCGAACTGATCAAAGCCTGCCCTATCGGCATTATCCCCGCCAGCCTTGCCCGCTACGACCTGCGCAGCCACCGCAAGACCGTGATTATCGACAACCAAGTAGCTTATGTTGGCAGTTTTAATCTGATTGATCCCGCCCATTTCAAACAATCGCTGGCGGTGGGTGAGTGGATTGATTTGATGGCGCGGATCGAGGGGCCGCTGGTGCAGGTGCTCAACGCCGTGTTCCTGTGGTACTGGAATATTGAAACGGATCAGACGCTGACACTCTTGCCCACCCTGGTGGAAATTCGCCAGGACCAGATGGTGGCGCAGGTGGCGCCGTCAGGGCCGGACAATGTCACCGACAGCATTCTGAAAAGCCTGCTGCAAGGGATTTATTCGGCGGAGCGCTCGGTGGATATCGTCACCCCGTATTTTGTACCCGGCGAAGCGCTGGAGCTGGCACTGAGTATTGCTGCGCGCCGCGGCGTCAGGGTGAACCTGGTGTTACCCAAGCGGGTGGACTCATTTCTGGTGCGCCACGCCAGCCGCTCTTACTTCAGCGGCCTGATGGAGGCCGGGGTGAACATCCTGCAATTTGAAGAGGGCTTGCTGCACACCAAGTGCATTGTGATTGATGATCGGCTGGCGTTCTTCGGTACCGTGAATATGGATCAACGCAGCCTCTGGCTGAACTTCGAGATGACCCTGATCGTGTACGACAAACCCACGGTAGCCCAACTGGCCGGGATAGTGGCAGGCTACCGCCGTCTAACCAAACCCCTGGACCCTGTGGTCTGGCAACAGCGCAGCCGCATTTCCCAGCTGTTCGAAAACATCATGCACTTGATGAGCCCGTTGATTTAAAGATGCTTCAATAGCGCCTTTAATCCACCCACATGGCGCCGGCTGACGATGGGGCGCATCTCGGTGTTGGATAAACGCACCTGATACTGGCCTTGGGCCGTGCGCTCAATCGCTTCGATGTGTTTGACCGACACCAAGGCGTTGCGGTGAATGCGCAAAAAGCGCTGGCTGAATTCTTCCTCCAATTCTTTCAGGGTTTCATCGAGCAGGTGTTCGCCGTTCACGTGATACACGGTGACGTACTTGTGGTCCGCAATAAAATAGCGCACATCATCCAGCGGAATCAGCTCAACACCACGGCGCGTCTTGGCGCTGATGTGACTGCGCAGATTGCCGGTAGGCGTCTGGTTTTGGGAAAAGGCCGCGCGTTGCACCTTGTTCAGTCGCTGCGCCTTGGTCAGCGCTTCCAGCAACTGTTCAGACTTGACCGGCTTGAGCAGGTAACCCACCGCCTCCGTGCCGAAAGCATCCAGCGCGTATTGGTCGAAGGCAGTACAGAAGATCACCGCCGGTGGATCATCCAGCGCCCCGATGCGGCGTGCCACACTCAGGCCGTCTTCGCCGGGCATGCGCACATCGAGCAACACGATATCCGGATCGAATTTACAGATAGCCGCGAGCGCGGCCTCGCCGTTTTCGGCCTCGGCGACCAGGTCGTAGCCGTCCAGCTTATCCAGCATACGCGCCAGGCGCTGACGCGCGAGGGGTTCATCGTCGACGATGAGCACGTCCATCTTGGTTAACCTTATTGTTTGTCGAGTGGGTAGGTAATCAGCGTGGTAAACGTACCGCTATCAATCATAGTGGATAAGCGCGCATTCGGCCCGTAATGAGCCATCAGGCGGTGGCGAATATTCTGGCGTGCCATGCGATTGCTCTGGCGCCCGCCGGGTGCGGCCTGTTGTCCCACCAGCACCACCGGGTTGGCGATGCGGATCACCACCTGTTTCTCCCTGATGCGTACTTCAATCACAATCCGTCCGCCTTTGGGCAGCGGTTCTATGCCGTGGAAGACGGCGTTTTCCAGCAGCGGCTGGAGCAACAGGCCGGGAATCTGCAGATCTTCCGGCAGCTTATCAATCTGCCATTCCACCTGCAGACGCTCGCCCAAACGCAGCTTCTCAATCTCCAGATAATGGCGGCACAGGGTCAATTCGCGCTTGAGCGGAATCAGCGTGGGCTCCGCCAGGCTCGCGCGAAACAATTCGGATAAATCCTCCACCACCCGCTCGGCCGTCTCCGGTTCTGTGGCGATCAGGCTGGCGATACTGTTCATGCTGTTGAATAAAAAATGCGGCCGGATGCGCGACTGCAACGCCTGGATGCGCGCCTGCAATTCTGCCTGTTGTTGATTGCGCAATTGTTGTTGCAGGTACAAATACCGCAACACAATGCCGGCAAGGATAGCGGCGGCGCAGAGATTACTGGCCAACAGCCAGCCGTCGATATTCAACCAGCGCCCCTGGGCCACGCGGCCTTCAAACATCCCCAGCACCCATTGGCCCAGCACGGACAGCACCAGGGCCACCAGCAGCACACTGGCATAGGCGGCAGCGCCGGCACGGACCGGCGACCAGCGCCGCAGATAAGGGCGCAGCTTGCACAGCAAGGCTGCGCTGACCAAGGCAATCCACTGCACCTGAAAGGAGATGAGCGCGAGAATGTCCCAGTTGAGGTGTTGTAAACCGACAGAGGTCAACGCCAGCAACAGCGCCAGCAGCTCGGCCACCAGCACCAGCAGGAAGATCGACTGGGTCGTGCACAGATCGGGCAGGAAATCATTGGCCAGAGAGCTATGAGCAGGCGTGTCGTTATTCTGGTTATCGCTCAAGTATCCACTCCAGTGTTGAGGGTGTCGGATTACGCTGCGCTAATCCGACCTACGGGTGTATTCCGACCGACAGGTGGGGCCATAGCCGGGGCATCTGGGCTATAATGCCGGCCTTTTCGCCCGCGCGCCGGGTTTCAATAGCACTTTAGCGGATATTCTTTCCATGAGCCAAAACGATCAGCCTATCAAACCCTGGGGCGGGCGCTTTACTGAAGCGACCGATGCCTTTGTCGAGCGTTTTACTGCCTCCATCGGTTTTGACTACCGCCTGTATCACCACGACATCAACGGCTCCATTGCCCATGCCACCATGCTGGCCAAGGTCGGTGTGCTCACCGAGGCCGAGCGCGATCAAATCATTCAGGGGCTGGAAGAAATCCGCGCAGAGATCGTGGCCGGCAAATTCAACTGGTCCGTGAGCCTGGAAGATGTCCACATGAACATCGAGGCCCTGCTCACCCAGCGCATCGGCATCACCGGCAAAAAGCTACATACCGGACGTTCCCGCAACGATCAAGTGGCCACCGACATTCGTTTGTATTTGCGCGATGAGATCGATGCGATTGCCAAAGAACTGACCCGCCTGCAACAGGGCCTGCTGATAGTGGCCGAGCGTGAAGCGGACACCATCATGCCCGGCTTTACCCATTTGCAAACCGCCCAGCCGGTGACCTTTGGCCACCACCTGTTGGCCTGGTTTGAGATGCTGCAACGGGATTACGGACGCCTGATGGATTGTCGCAAACGCGTAAACCAATCACCCCTGGGCGCTGCCGCGCTGGCCGGCACCACCTACCCCATCGACCGCGCCTACACTGCGCAATTGCTGGGCTTTAATGCGCCGACAGAAAATTCCCTGGACTCGGTGAGTGATCGCGACTTCGCCATTGAATTCTGTGCCTTTGCCGCGCTGTTGATGACCCACCTGTCCCGCGCGAGTGAAGAACTGGTGCTGTGGACCTCCGCCCAATTTAATTTCATCAACCTGCCCGACCGTTTCTGCACCGGCTCGTCCATCATGCCGCAGAAGAAAAATCCCGACGTGCCCGAACTGGTGCGCGGTAAAACCGGCCGTGTTAACGGCCACTTGATTGCCTTGCTGACGCTGATGAAATCCCAACCGCTGGCGTACAACAAGGACAACCAGGAAGACAAGGAACCGGTGTTTGATGCGATTGATACCGTGAAGGATTGTCTACGCGCGTTTGCCGATATGATCCCGGCGATTCAGGCGCGCAAGGAAAACATGTACGAAGCCGCCAAACGCGGATTTTCTACCGCCACCGACCTGGCAGATTATCTAGTGCGCAAGGGTGTGCCCTTCCGCGATGCCCATGAGATTGTCGGTAAATCCGTGGGTTATGGCGTGCAGACCGGCAAGGATTTGTCCGAGATGAGCCTGGCCGAGCTACAGCAGTTTTCTGATGTGATCGGTGAGGATGTGTTCAAGGTATTGACACTTGAGGGCTCGGTGGCAGCGCGTAACCATATCGGCGGCACCGCACCGGCGCAGGTGAAAGCCGCTGTTGAGCGGGCCAGGGTGCGGCTGGCGGAAAGAAGCTGATAGATTGTGTCGGATGACGGCTGCGCCTGATCCGACCTACATGTCCCGCGTCCTGTAGATACCATCTCTCCGATACCACCACAAGCAACCCATCAGGCCGCTTGTG
>NZ_JBPYCU010000028.1:0-31711 GCF_051846955.1 Cellvibrio sp. ARAG 10.3 | reverse complement strand
AAGCATCAAACAGCATACTCACCACAAGCGGCCTGATGGGTTGCTTGTGGTGGTATCGGAGAGATGGTATCTACGGGGTTGTGTGTTGCCGCATCATGTAATAACATTTGTTACATGACATCCACATACGGTTTTCCTTTATGAAACGTGACAGCAGGCTTTCCGGTGTTCTTCATGTGCTGCTTCATATGGCGGAGCACAAGGAACCGCTGACGTCCGAGGCGCTGGCGAGGATGATGCAAACCAATCCGGTGGTGATTCGCCGCATTCTCGGCGGGTTGCGTGAGCAGAATCTGGTGCATTCTGAAAAGGGGCACGGCGGCGGTTGGCGGATATCTTGCGATCTGGAGCGGATTACGCTCCACGATATCTATATCGCGCTCGGTTCGCCGACGATGCTGGCCATGGGCAATCGCACCGAGTCGCCGGGTTGTCTGGTGGAAGAGGCGGTAAATGCGGCGATGAATCAAGCCTTTCACGATGCCGAAACAGTATTGTTAAGCCGTTTTCGTGAGGTGACGCTGGCTCAGTTGAGTAAAGATTTTTACCGGCGAATGCAGAAGCGCAAAAGTATTTGTTCGTAATTTTCAATACCTGTAAAAACCTTTGTAAGGTCAATGCGTTTTTTTCAGCTCACCCACAACAGGAGGCGATGATGTTCGACGTGATTATCCTGGGCGGCAGTTATTCCGGCATGGCCGCTGCATTACAACTTGCGCGGGGCCGACGCTCCGTGCTGGTGATTGATGCCGGTATAAGACGCAACCGTTTTGCCAGCGCGTCTCACGGTTTGCTCGGCCAGGATGGCAAAACACCTGATGAAATCGCCAGCAATGCCAAAGCACAACTGCTTGAATATCCCAATGTGACCTGGCGCGACGGAACAGCCGTATTAGCTGAACAAGATGGTGAACAGTTTGTGGTAACAGCCGATAGCAAAAAAACCTTTATCGGCAAGCGCTTGATATTGGCGCTGGGTGTACGCGATGAGGTTCCCGCTATTCCCGGATTAAAAGAACGCTGGGGCCAATCTGTTTTCCATTGTCCGTATTGTCACGGTTATGAATTAAATAACGCTCATCTGGGTGTGATTGCAACCAGTGCAATGTCCATGCATCAGGCGTTGATGATTCCGGACTGGGGCATCACCACTTTTTTTACCAACGGCGTCTTCGAACCTGATGAAGAACAGCGGCGGCAATTGGCTGCACGCAATGTCTCGATTGAACGAGAGTTAATTTCTGATATTTCCGGTCGCGCTATCGTCACCCTGCGCGACGGCCGCATGATTTCGTTAGCCGGATTATTTGTCGCGAGCCAGGTATCGGTATCAAGCCCGCTGGCACAACAACTCGGTTGCGAGCTGGAAGAAAGTCCACTCGGTTTTATCATTAAAACGGATGCACTTAAAGAGACGAGCATTCGCCATGTGTTTGCCTGCGGCGATGCGGCTCGCGCAGCGGGGAATGTAACCTTTGCCATTGCCGACGGCGTCCTCGCCGGCACCGCCGCCCATCGCTCACTCATGTTCGAAGGTCTGCACTAACCCACCCGTACCGTAGGTCGGATTAGCGCAGCGTAATCCGACAATGCACTGCGCAAGTATGAAAATTTTCGCAGTGGGAAAGTGGGGTGTCGGATTACGCCTTGCGGCTAATCCGACCTACGGGTATCGAGAACATTTATTAAATGACGCCGGTGCGCCAGTGGTTTTCGGGGAGGTTGGTGACGCCGAGCAGGCGGGCGATATCGCCGAAGAGTTCGTGTGTGCCCCACACGCGTTGGCCGTTGTTGACGCCGTCGCCGCCGTAAATGATGCGGCCCATTTGCAGCGCACTACCGGCACCGCCGGCCAGAGTGACTGCGCCGGCAGCGCCGCCGTGTTTGGAGCCGTCGCCCACTTCGGAGAACATCACCACCAGGGTATCGTCGAGCAATCCTTTCGCTTGTAATTGTTGCAGGGTGTAAGCCAGGAGCGAGTGATACCAGCGCACTTGCGCGGTGTGCGGTACATCGCCGGGGCGGTGGGAGGCGTTGTGGCTGGCGTGTTCGTTGTACCAGCGCGTCACGGTGCCAACAGTGCCACTGTTGGCATCGTGTTTGATGCCTTGCGCAATGGCATCCTGCGCCATTTGCCAGCATTCATCGAAGGCGTAATTCACCAGGTTGCCGTTCTCATCGCCTTTGGACATTTGCAGCGTGGCCACGCGACGCAGGCCGCAGGAAAACGCGCCGACAATATTGTTAATTTGCGCGCGGCACAGGTGCGGAAACATTTGCCATTCTGTCGGCGTCAGCGGTTGATTCGCTTGCGCATAGGGATCGGCGAGCACGTTCGGATTAAAACTGCATTCCCCCACCTGCACACCGGATTGATCGCGCAGCCGCCGCAAGGCGCTCGCATGTAAGTCAATCTTGTCCTGCCGTGTACCTTCCAGTGTTGCATCGGATAAATTTTCAAAATCCGCCAAAATTGTTTCGTACAGGCGCCGTTTTAGATCCGACACGTCGCCACCTGCATCACCGATGCGCGCCGCTAATTTTTGCGCGACATCGGCGGGATCATTGTTCGGAATCGGCCGCGCATTGGTTCCAACGTTGCGCGGTTTGGAGATCATCGCGTCGGATTTTGGTCCGGTGCGCACACCCAGACTCAACACACCTTCGCTGCCCAATTGCTCCGCAATTAAATGGTCAATGCTAGCGCTGGCATCGCTGATCTGGTTGTTGCCGGTGAGGATGCCGCGCATATCGTTGTAGTGCGCACCGGCGCCCTGGCCGATATCGAGATTCAGGTTTTTAAACACGATCAGCCGATTGTGCCAATCCTTCAAAGGCCCCAAGCCAAAACTCAATTCAGTACCGTTGCTGATGCTGCCGTTGTCCTGCACCGGTCGCCAGTTGTAGGGCACTACGCCGTTGGGGTAATACAAAAATAATACGCGCTGCGCGCCGCTGGTTTGCGCGAGCACAGGTTGCCCGAGCATCTGCCCCGCGAAGGGCAGCAACATGCCTGCCCGTGCGAGGTTCATTAAAAACGTGCGGCGCGAACGATTGTGGGAGTTTGTCATTGTTATGGTCCTCTGCAATTAACGACGCAAGATAAAACTGTCGGATAAGGTGAGGTCGATCAGCATGTCGCGCATGCCGCCACCCGCGCGCAGGTTCGCGCTGTAGGCGCGAATGATCGGTTCATCGAGTTGGGTTTCGTTGCGCCCCAGGGTGTAGCGGTAGAACTGCCGCGAGTAGCAGGCCGCACCCTGCCCGCTGTCAGCAATCAATGCGGCCAGTTCCGGGATTGTGTTGTAGGGCACCGCCGGGCTGTTGGGGTCGAGGGTCGTCTCCGGTGAATTCAGGCTTTTAATGGCGCCGCTGGCGTCCACCGCGCGGGTGTCGCCGTTGCCCAGGGTTTCGATGGTGCGGAACAGCGCATCGCTGCCGAAGCTTTCGAAACCGAAGCCTACGCCGTCGATAAACTGATGACAGGAGGCACAGGCCGGATCGCTGGTGTGGCGCGCGGTGGCATCGCGGTTGCTGTCGCTCGGCTCAAAGACCACATTGAAATCGGCCGCTGCGGGCGGCGGAAATTCCTGGCACATCAAGGCCTGGCGTACATACACGCCGCGCTTGATGGGCGCCGGGTTAACCGTGTTGGTACGCGAGGCGAGGAAGGCACCGTGTCCCAGTAGACCGGCGCCGGAGCGCGCTTCCCCAGGGGCATAGAAGCTGCGCGTCCAGTCCGTCACCGTCGGCATGCCGTAATGCGCAGCCAGTTCGGCATTGACCCAGGTGTAGTTGGCGGTCAGCAGCTCGTTGAACGGCTGGTTCTCCTTGATCGCTTCCACCACGAAACGCTGGGTTTCTTCCTTGAACGCGGCGATCAGCGTTGGGCTCTGGATGGCCGCAAACCCGTATTGGTTGTCGATCAGCCAGCCCGAGGCAAAGCGCCGCAGGCCGCGTTCGGCGCGCGGGTCCGCCAGCAACCGCTCCACCTGCGCAGTGATATCCAGGGTGCCCGCATCGGCGGCGGCCAGCAGGTTATCGTCCGGCGTCGTGACCCAGAAGGTGTAGGCCAGCAGGGTCGCGATTTCGTAGTCGTTCAGACGGTAGAGGCCGGTATCTGTGTCTGCCACGCCCAGTTCCGAGCGGTACATAAAGTGGGGAGACATCAACAGCGCCTGTACCAGGGTGCGGCCGGCGTCGGCGCTGTCATAAAGGGTTGTGTAAGTACTTACTTCGTCGTTTGACAAGGGGCGACGGAACAGCTTCTTGCCTAACCGCTCCACCACGCAGGGGTGATCACTACAGCCCGGCGCCAGGCCGGCAAAGCCTTTATCGGTGATAGCCTGGTCGGCCACCTCCGCGGCAACCATCTCGTAACCCAGGGTGCGCTCGTTGTCCGCGATCAGGAAGGAGGCGGTTTCAAAGTTGCGCAACCGGCCGTCCGCCGGGGCCGGGTTCATCAGGTTATCGGGGAAGGCAATGCCGAAGATATCGCGCACGCTGTTGAGGTATTCGGTGCGGGTCAGCAGACGTAAATTGCGCGCATCCAGGCTTTGCACGCTCGGGCAGTCGGTGCCGCTACAGGCGTCCGGCGCGTCCCAGGCATTGGCGATGATCATGCTGGCGATGTCGTAGGCGCAGTCGCCGGGGTTGGTGCCGGTACACTGATTGGCGGTACTCATCGGCATGTAGATGCTGATGTAATCCGCTAACAATTCCACCGTCCAGGCGCCGCTTTCGTGCAGATTATCGAGTGCGGCTGCTACGCCGCCCTTGCCCTGCTCGCCGTGGCAACTGGCGCACTGGCCAGCATAGAGATCCCGCGCGGGGCCGTGGGTGTCGCCCTCAAACAGCGCCTGTAACGATAGGCCGTGAGCCGGGACCACCAGTTGCACCTCGGTTTGGGTGGGATCGGTAAAGACATAGGGCAAACCATCGCCGGTCCAGCCAGCAAACGTGGTGCCGTAGGGTGCTTCATCAGCGGCGATAGTCACCACCGTGCCGGCGCGGAAGTCGCGTTCATTGTCCGGCGTGCTGCCGCCGATCACCGACAGGCGATACAGCGTATTGTCCCCCGAGCCGCCGGGGTTCCAGGGCGTCCAGCTGTTGCTGGCGTAGCTGTAACTGGCGGAGGTATTGATGCTCAGGTCCGGCGTTTGCGCACCGCTTCCGTTGGTGAAGATCACATTGATGGCGCCGTTGTGCAGGTATTGCGGCTCCACAGGGTAAGTCCACCAGCCGTCGGTGTCGGGGCCATTCATTGCCACACCGGGCCAGGGCGCTACCACCTGGTTTGCGCCGTTGACGACGGTCCACAAATAGATGCGCACGTTGGCCCAATCGGCGGCGTTATCAAAGCGCAGCTGCAAACCGGGCGTGCTGCCAGCGAGGGTCAGGGTCGCGGTCATTTCCTGATAATAGGCTTCGACCTCTGCGGTGCCAGCGGCCAGGCGCGTGAGCAGTCCGTTTGCACTCACTGATGCCACCTCGGCACCGCTCACCATCTGCCAACTCACCTGCCCGTATAGATTCACGCGCATACCGTCGCTGCGCACACCGTAGGCCACCAGTTGTTGTGCGTCGGCCAGTGCGACGCTGGCGGGCGCGATCTCTAGCGCGGTAATGGCTGCCGCCGACGAATTCGATGAGCTTGAGCTGGATGAGTTGCCGCTGGTATCCAGGCCGTTAATCCATTCCGCAAACACGGCTTCCGCCACCGGGTTGGTGTAGCGCGAGCCCTTGGGCATGCGATTACCGTCGCTGGTCTGGTAGATGTACACCACACTGTCGTCGGTGCTGCCGGGGCGCACACGATACTTGCCGCCGCTGGTGGCCTGGTTGATCCAGCGCATGTCCGCCAGCGGGGTGTCGTACTGCATGTCCATAAAGCTGCTGTTGTGGCAGTGTGCGCAGTTGGTATTGGCGTAGGCTTTGACGCGCGCGGTGAGATCCGCCGTGGCATTATCGAGCGCCGCAAACTGTTCGTAAGCCACCGGATGATCGATGCCTTCGCTGAATAAACCGATGCGATCGAACACCACCAGCTGGTTGTCACTCACGCCCTGATAATCAAACGTGCGATTGAGTTGACGCGTGTTGACCGCGAGCGGATCTTTACTGCCGCTGCCCACATGGCAGGAACCGCAATCGGCGGCGGATTGCACAGCGCGTTCGCGGTTAATCATTCCGCCATCCATCACGTTGCTGGTTTCGGTTACCAAATTGGCATCCGTACCCGCTGCATTCCAGTGATAATTTGCGGCTTGCCAACCGCTGTCCTGGCGAAACAACACCGAGGTCGTAAAGGGTTGCTGCGGATTATTTTCCGTGGCAATACTCAGGTGTTTGACCAACACCGAACCCACGGGTAAATCCCAGGGCTGGGTCGGATCAAAGCCGATGGTTGTGTTATTGGGGATGGCCATAAAATGCCGCGCCTGCGCGCCGTCGAACCAGCCGTTGCTGTTGAGTGCGTATTCAATCACGCCATTGACCGGGATCAGATTTTCCAGGTCGGCAAATAAACCGGTGGCCGATAAGTGCGCGGGAATGTCTGCCGCTTGCGCCGCGTCATCCACCACGCGATAAATCGTTGAACGCCCGCCGTATTCCACACCGTAGGTGGACACCAATAACTCTTCGCCACTTAAGTCGGTGCCGAAGGACACAATATTTTCCGGAAAGGCTTCGCTGATAATTTCTTTTGCTTCGCCGTCGACAATTGACCACAAACGCTTGGTGACGTAATCGCCGAAGATAAATCGGCCCGTCAAACCAGGTAATTTATTGCCGCGATACACCACGCCGCCGATGATGGAATAACCGGTGGGATGGTTGTAGCCATCGCGCGGCGGTTCAAAATCGGTACTGCAATTTTTTGCGGGGTCGCCACCCAGATCACCGCGATTGGTTAAACCTTCGCACACCGGCCAACCGTAATTTTTGCCTTTCCGGATCAGGTTCACTTCTTCAAAACCCGACTGCCCTACTTCGGTCTGCCAGATGGTGTAAGGCGCGTCCGGATCGAAAGCCCAACGCCAGGGATTGCGATGGCCATAGGACCAGATTTCCGGGCGGAAATCAGGATTACCGACAAACGGATTATCCGGCGGTACCGCGTAATATTTTCCGTCGACCGGCGTGTCGAGCAATTCGATGCGGATCATGGTGCCGAGCAAATTGCTGGTGATCTGCGCGTTGTTGTTGGTGCGCGGGTCCACCGGGTAAGACGTGATAGCGCTGTGTCCATAAGCACCGTCGCCGATACTCAGGTATAAATAATGTTCCTCGGCATGGAATTGCATCATGCCGCCTTTGTGATCCGGGCCGGGTTGGGGCACGCGTAAAATTTCCACGCGCGAATCGGGTATCAAAGCAGTGGGATTGTAAGGATCGTTTACCGTCCAGCGTTCCAGGATCGCATCGCCGAAAAGACCATTGGGTGCGCGTTCGTTATCGTCAGTGCCGTGGATGTAATAAATATAAAAATAACCGTTGCTGGCGTAGTCCGGATCAAACGCCATACTCAACAAACCCTGCTCGTGATAATTGCGCACGACGTTGTTGATATTGAGCAGCGTGCGCACTTCCGCTTTGGTGACAGTTTCGTCATTGGGAAACACAAAGATGGTGCCGACTTTGTCAACTACATAAATCAAATCATTCACACCGTCAGGTAATACCATCACTGGTGAGGGAAACTGATCGTCCAGATTGGGGTAGGCTTTCTCAAACCGGTAGTCGCCACCGGAGACATTGCCGGTAATGGGAAAATTGAAAGGTGCACCCGAACTGATGGGTGAGCTTGAACTGGATGAAATGACACTACTTACCTGGCTTGAACTCTGCTGACCTGAACTCATCTGGCTCGCACTACTCGATTGGTTTGCCATGGAACTTGATGAGGAACCATCGGCGATTAACGCGAAGCCACATTGTTGCAAACTTTTCCAATTTCCATTTTCGTAACACCCAGCACCATTGAATGTCAGGTCATTGGTTTGCGCACCGCCGTTGTTGCTGAAGATAACGCCCATCGACGCAGGCATCACGCCGTTATTTAACCGCTCACTGAAATCAAAACAATAAAAATTGCCGCGCCGGGTCATGCTGCTGCCTGGCCAGGCGGGCAAAGGGCTCACAGAGCCGGAGGGTACCGGATTCCAGAAATAGATCGAGGGGTTGGCGTGATTGCCGGGGTTGTTGTAAAAAATTGTGTTGGGCGAAAGCGTTTGCGCTACCTTCATCACACTGATGGTTTTTGTTGCGTCATCAAAGGTAATTTTGTAGTCGCCTTCGCCCTGGGTAACCGGGTAATCCTGTGCGGGATAGGCCTCATTCCAGTTATTGGCATAGCGGCTGATTTTAAAACGCGGGTTGGTGCCGGCAAATGTCAATTGTGTTTCCCACAGACCGGTGCTGCTATTCCAACTCATTGCGCTGGCAGCCCAGTTGTTCGGCGTACCACGCAGATGTGCTTCCGGCCAGGTTTGTGCACTGGCCCATGCGGATAAAAATAAAAAAGCAAGAAAAAAACGGCGACTGAACCAGGGTGTCAGGTGTGGTACGGGCATAAATTTTTCCTGTATTTTCCTATGTAGGAACCAGGCATGCAGTACGGCACGTTTTTCTGCTATTCACCCGGAAATCGTTATTGTTATTCATGTAATGGTGTTGCTTGTCGACCTGCAGACAATAGCTCGCCCCACGGCGCTGGCAGCGCGTGCAATCGTCTGTGTATTTGCATCCGGCAAAAAATTACTGCCGCCAGGCTGCTCGGCGTTATCCTCGGTACTGCTTATGGCACTGCTGTCGGCAATGTAACTGCCGTAAAGATTATGAAAGCTGGATATCCGTGGGCACCTATCGAACCCGCAGACGATTTGATTAAAAACACACTAGCCAGTGGGCACTGGCAAAACGTTATTGTTATTTAGCGTCTAAGCAATATAGGTGATCAAATTAACAGCAAGCAATATGAATACGTATTCAATAACCCGTGACAGACATCAAATTGTCACGATCTTTATGTAATAAAATTCTTTATAAACAGCGAATAATTCTAGGAAGTGTGTATTTTTATAAGTGCATACGTATGCAGCATGTCACTTGTGTTGGCTGCATCACTAAATGTCAGCGGTACATATAACAGCACGCAATATCAATCGGCACGTCCCTTTACCCGCACCTGCATATTTCCATCATGTTTGTTTGTATTTAATTCATTTACACTCAATACCCAGCGTCGCACTGCAACAGCTTTACGCACGCACTGTTAAACAATAACCATAAATTTTCTAACAGGTCCAAAGCCATGAAAAAATTTTTGATTGCCTTGTTATTCCTTCCGTCCAGTTTATTACTGTCGTTGTCTGTCAATGCACAAACCGCCTTCGTGCATTTATTTGAATGGCAATGGAACGCAATTGCCAGTGAGTGCGAAAACCATCTCGGTCCCAAAGGTTATGCGGCTGTGCAAGTGTCACCACCGCAAAAGTCTGTCAGCGGCAGCCAATGGTGGACACGTTACCAACCGGTCAGCTATGCCATCGAAGGCCGCTCGGGCACGCGCGCCGAATTTGCCAGCATGGTGGCGCGCTGTAATGCCGTGGGTGTCGATATTTATGTGGATGCGGTGATTAATCACATGTCCGTCGGCAACCGTAATTTTCCCGAAGTACCCTATGGCCCTAACGATTTCCACACCTGTACCAGTGACATTAATTACAGCGATGCCTGGTCCATCCAGAATTGCGATCTGGTGGGTTTGAATGATCTGAAAACCGAAGCGGATTATGTGCGCGGCAAGATTGCCGACTACCTGAACGATTTAATCAGCCTGGGCGTAGCCGGTTTTCGGATTGATGCGGCCAAGCATATGCCCAGCGGCGATATCGCCAACATCGTCAGCCGCTTGAATGGCAACCCGTATATCTTCCAGGAAGTGATCGGTGCGGGTGGCGAGCCAATCCAGCCGAACCAGTACACGTATATTGGTGACGTGACCGAATTTAATTTTTCCAACACCCTGGGCAATTATTTTAAAGGGCGCGGCGCCTTGCGCGAGTTGCGCAACATTGGCGTGTGGAGCGGCTGGCTGAACAGTGCGGATGCGATTACCTTTGTCGCCAACCACGATAACCAACGGCAAAACACCGGCAACATCATCACCCACAAAGACGGCATGAATGTTAATAATATCGCCCACGTGTTCGCATTGGCCTGGCCTTATGGTTATCCAAAAGTGATGTCCAGTTACGACTGGAACGATCACGACCAGGGCCCACCGAGCAGCGCAGCCAATACCTGTTCCAATGGCTGGTTGTGTGAACACCGCAATCGCGAAATCGCCAACATGGTCGGCTTCCGCAACGCCACACAAAGCGCCTTTTATGCTTCCAACTGGTGGGACAATGGGGCAAACCAGATTGCTTTTGGACGCGGTGATCGCGGCTTTGTGGTGATCAACGGCGAAAGTGGCGGCACCTTGAATACCACGCTGCAAACCGGCCTGGCTGCCGGCACCTATTGCGATGTGATCAAAGGTGATTTTTCCAATGGTGTGTGCACCGGTCCAACCATCACCGTCAGCGCTAACGGCAATGCCAGTTTTTCTGTCGGCGCAAAAGGTGCATCAGCCATTCATGCGGATGCCATGGTCGGCCCGATCACTGGGAATCAATGCGTCTACAGCACCATGAATTTGCGCGGCACGTTTAACAACTGGGGTTCAACAGCCATGACCTGCAACAATGGGATCTGGACCGGCAGCGCCAACTTTGCCGGTGGCAGCAATAACCGTTTCAAGTTTGATGTGTACGGCGATTGGCAAACCAATTTCGGTGATACCAACAGTGATGGCGTTGCCAACCTCAGCGGTGCCGATATCGCAATCACCTCCGCCGGTAATTACACTATTACCTTCAACGATGCGAGCCTTGCTTACACCTTAACGCCTGCAACAACCAGCAGCAGTTCCAGCTCAAGTTCCAGCAGCGCAACTGGCACGGTTGCGGTGAATTTCACCTGCCAGAATGGCACAACCTATTCGGGACAAAGTGTGTATGTGACGGGCAACAATGCGGCTATCGGCAGCTGGTCGGTGGCCAACGCGGTAAAGCTTAATCCTACCAGTTACCCCACCTGGACGGGCACCATCCAGTTACCGGCAAATACGGGGATTGAATGGAAGTGTGTGAAGCGTGAAGAAAATAATCCGACCGCAGGTGTGGTGTGGGAAGCGGGTGGGAATACGAGTGTGAATACGGGAAGTGGAGCGAGTACGGTGGGTGGGTTTTGATTTTTAAATTTTTATTTTTTGCTATCACGGTAAATTCGATCCGAGTTTGGCATTAGGCCGTTGTTTTCGAAACCCTCAAGTCACGGATGACTTGAGGGAGCTACAAGGATGTATTTATGCGTTTTCGAAAACAACGGCCTAATGACAAACGTTATGCAGAGTGCGTGTCGGATTACGCTGCGCTAATCCGACCTACGGAATGGTCTGATTTGGTGTAGGTCGGATTAGCCGAAGGCGTAATCCGACGATTTTTATGTTGAGTTATAACTTTAAACGAAGACCAAGGCGCGTTAATCCCGCGCCGATCAACATAATAAAAATCGCAAAACCAAAACTCCATATAATGCCCGCTATACCGGCATTAAAAAATTCCGGCCGCAAACGGATGCCGACGAGCGCCAATAACGATAATAAAATGTACGGCAAGATATAAACCAACAACGGGTTCACCGCCGCCGGTTCAAAGAGTTTGCACCAGGCCTGCTTTTGATAGACATCCACCAGCCAATAAATCAAACCAAAGATAATGCAGCAAAATAATACGCTGAACAGCGCCCAACTGGGTGTGGCCCAGATTTTTGAGATGGGGGAAAATTCCCAGCTGATAAACGCCAGCAATCCCACCACCGACGTGAAGATAAAATAATGCTGCTGACCGAAAGAATGCAGCCCCGGATGATAAAACAGCAGCGACAGAATCACCCCGCCCAGTACGATTGCGGCGTGGGTGTGGTTGCCATTATTGTCTGCCAGGGTTTGCAGTATCGGAATATCCTGGCCTTTGATCGCGTCCAGGAGAAAAAAAATCGCCAACAACACCAACGCGGAAGCCAGCAGCGTAATCAATTGCCACAGCGGTGTCGGGCAATGGCAACTGGCGATGTATATCACGCTGGCAATCAGATAGGCCCAGCCGATCAAACCGAGGATGCCCCACCACTGTGGGGTCATGCCCGCATTATCAGGGCCGCGATACAAACCCCATAACACCAGCAAGCCCACCACCCCCAGAATTTTTCCGCCGTTTACCAATACCGGCGAGAGGGATTTGGGATAGTGGGACCAGATTAGCAACACGCATGCGAACATCAATAAGGTCCACAGCGAGATCGGTATCACCATCGCCTCTTCAAGGTAACCGGATTCTGCATTCACCATAAACACGCCGATAAGGATCAGCGCCAGGCTGCGCAGGCCGACATGTTTGAATACCTCCTGCGTGGAGTCGCCTTTACTGAAACGCGCCTGGGTGGCGAAGGGGATGGACATACCCACGATAAACAGAAACGCCGGAAAGACGAGATCGACAAAGGTCATTCCATCAACCTGGGCGGGATAGTGTTTCATCCATTGGGGAATATTGCTGATGCCGGCCAATTCATTGACAAACACCATGGTAAAGATCGTCATACCGCGGAACACGTCAATGGATAAAATCCGACGTGCCGCCAAAGCCAGTTGATTCATTGTTATAAGCCTTCGTTACTTTTTATATAACTGATTATGTATCCGGTGGTATCAATGGTAGTAGAAACGCCATTGATCTCCCCGAATTGTATTGACCGAAGGCTTACGATAACCGAGGCAAACTGTCGCCCGCAATCGCTATCTGGGGGTTTAACAGTAATTAACGGGCTGTTGCGAAGCAGCGCAAACGCACTGGCTTTATGCTGGCTCCTGTTCATCCAGGGGACGCAAGGCATCCAGCAGCGAGCGACGCAAGGCCGCCAACACCCGGTAGACATCCGCAAAACTGTAAACCGCGCAGATCACAAACAGCGGAATAAAATTAACGATGTAGCGGGAGTTGGCCTCCCACAATAACAGGAACAGGTAAATCCCCAGCACACCGGTGCGCGCCGCAAAAATCCTCGCAGCCTGTTTGTTGCGCGTGAGGGCGTCGTACCATAAGCCCGCGATAATCAACAGGAACAGCAGGATGTGGTGGCCCTGGGCCAGTATCTTGTAGTAATCAAAATAGCGGCCACCATCCAGGGCGAATTCATGCAAACCATTGCGGCGCAGGGGATTGTCATCAATCATCTCGTGCACGCCATAAATGCCGCTGCCGAAATTCAGTTGCTGTTTGCGGTCAAGAAATGCCAGATAACCCCAAAAACCGTAATCCGCCAGGCGCTTCTCGATGAGCGTCAAGCTGGCCGCGACTCGCTGTTCGTAAGTGGGGTAACTGTAGGTGTAGCCATAATCCCCACTGTTGTAGGCGCCATTGTCTTTCAGGCCCATCATCACCCAGTGTGTGTAAGGAACCCGTTTCAAATCGGAATAGCGTTCGTCGAGTAAATGCGTATCGCGATAATGGGTAAAACTGTTGAGCAAGACAAAAAAGATGACCAGTGCCGCCACCACACTGGAACGCTGCCGCCATAGCTGGCCGCGAATCAGCAGGTCTGCAAGGACGGCGACTCCCACAATCGCCACCGAAAATTTTATCAGGGCACCCAGCGCGCACAGCACACCGATACAGACGCCCAATACCAAACGTCGATAAAAAATCTGCTGCTTTAACAGGCGCAGATAACCGTAATAAACCCCTGCCACAAAAGGCAATGACAAGGTGTCGGTATAGAACACCGGTGTATAAAACTGTAACGGCAGACAAGTGGTCATGAACCAGAGTGCCAGCCAGCCGTGTTTAACATCTTTTAATTCGCGGCCAATACCGTACACCAACAAGCTGCCGAGCGTGAGCGACACGACATTGTAAATGGTGCCCAGCCAATACAGATCTTCCACGCCCAGCGCTTTACCGATCGAAAACAGCAGACCTAGCAAACTCGTCGCGCCGAGGTTGTGGGGAAAGATATGAAAGTAATCGCGATAGTTACCGAGGTTGCCCTGCAAGGCGAGGTTAAGAGCGCCGCGATACACCGCTTCAGTATCCCAGGAGGTTTCTACCGCTAACCAATACCCCAAGGTTAATTGACCGATGAGCAACAGCAACAGGCAGATAATGAGAATAGGTTTTTCCCGGCGTGCCAGTAGCGCCTCGCGTTGGCTCAACCAGCGATATAGATAGGTGGTCACTATCAACCAACCCAGGATCGACACAATCGTTGCCAAGGTATTGAAACTGTAAAGCCGGTTTTCAAATAGCACACCGAGAAACAACCAGGAAAACAGCAGCGCGAAGCAGAAGCAAAAAAAACGGTGGAAATGCTGGATAACGGCGGAGCTACCGCGCAGAGTCGGGAGAGGCATAATATTTTCCTTTATTTTTTTACCTATACCGGTGGCTTCCGGTACGATTTTCAGTCCTTTATCGAGATCGCTCTCAATGAATGGATCAGTGGGATGTCACTTTACTAAACGGTCATGTTGAGTCAATAGCTACGCGCTGGCTCAAATGATTTCCACGACAAATTAAATCGCAATTACCATTTTGGATTTACACGCCGCTTATGTTGCCCATCCATCAATAACTTTCCCACCAGTGAACCCAGCGGACGTGAATCAGTCCCTATAACAATTCCTGCTATGACGTTATGGAGTTGCGACGATGAATATCGACTGGATGCCTTACCTTCCCGAATTAAAAACCATCGCCATTGCCCTCGGTATTGCCCTTGCGCTGTGGCTGGCGGCACATCTTGCCACACGCATTCTGAGCCGCTTTACCCGACCGTTTTTGTTTCCGCGCCTTCTTATGGAGCAGGTTAAACCGCCGTTGCACCTGATTGTGCCGTTAATCGGCGTGCAAACCGTGTGGACTGCGGCGTCGGATGATTTGTTGTGGATGTCGGGACTGCGCCACATCACGTTATTGTTAATCATCGGTGCGTTTACCTGGCTCGGTTTGCGCGTGGTATTGGCGGTGCAGAAAGTCATCATCCATCACCACCCGGTGAACGTCGTCGACAACCTCAACGCGCGGCGTATTCAGACGCAGACCAAAGTGCTGGTGCAAACGCTGAGTTTTTTTGTGTTGCTTTTCGGCGCGGCCGCCATGCTGATGACCTTTCCGGCGGCGCGTCAATTTGGTACGAGTATTCTTGCGTCCGCCGGTCTTGCCGGTCTTGCGGTGGGTTTTGCGGCCAAACCGGTCCTGGGTAATTTAATTGCCGGCTTGCAGATTGCCTTTACCCAACCGATCCGGCTGGATGACGTGGTGATTGTGGCCAACGAATGGGGCCGCATTGAAGAGATTACCGGGACCTATGTGGTGGTAAAAGTCTGGGATGAACGGCGCCTGATTGTGCCGCTGCAATGGTTTATTGAAAACCCCTTCCAGAACTGGACTCGTACTACCTCGCAACTCATCGGCTCGATATTTTTCTGGATGGATTATTCCGTACCCATTGACTCCTTGCGTCAAGAGTTGCAAAAACTGGTGCAAGAGGTTCCCGAACTATGGGATGGCCGCGTCGCCGGCCTGCAGGTGACCGACACCACTGAAAACTCGGTGCAAATTCGCGTGCTGGTCAGCTCCAGTGATTCGGGAAAAAACTTCGATTTGCGCTGCTTTGTCCGTGAAAAGATCGTCAGTTTTATCGCGCAAAATTATCCGGAGGGTCTACCGAAATTGCGTGCCACCCTTAGTGAGGAGAAGGATGAAAAAGCTCAAACCTCGACCATCAGTGAACCGGAGCGTCAGCCTCCGGTGTAGTGCGAGGCTGACACAAGCGTTCATACCAATAGGGGATGCGCAACAAGCCGTAGCGTGCAGCGGCCCGACGCACATCGTTGCGGTCGCCTTCGAACCTTAACGTCTCGCTGACCACGACGGCTTGCCCCTGACATTTCATTGCACACGCAAAACAGACGACCCCGTTAAGCGCATCGTCCGACTCAGCCAGGCCGGTGTTTGCTAGGGCGATTTTTGCCTTGCTGCGCTTCAAGGCACCGGTGGCCATTTCACGTGCCACTTCTTCGCTGGTTAATCCAAAAAGTTCTATGGTATGTAAGCTAACGCCCAGACACATCTGCTTGGATTCTTTTGAATAGACAACATAACCGGTTTGCAAAACCGAGCCGCATCCAGGGACATCTGCCAACATGGACGCTTGCATACCAGCCGTACAGGATTCAGCTGTCGCCAGTGTCAGTTTCTGTGCCACTAAAAAATTGATGAGCTGTTCAACACTGTACATAAACGCAATTCCTGATTGCACTGACTGGTTGCGTTATAGAAGTTGGCGGCTCAGATAAAGTTCCGAAACTCTCTGACGAACGCTATTTTTTGCCACAGGTTTATCACAGAAAACTCTGTTGTAGCGTATTTCGGTGCGCTACCGATTTTGTGTTTCCGGTGAATTATTGGGTGAAAAAAATTTCGCTGCTTCAACCAAAAATCCCCGAACTTCTTTTATGTGACCCAGTCATCATAAACAAGTCTGCGCAATTCCTGAATGCGGTTTTCGCCGCCTTGGAATATGAAATTGCGCCAAAAAATTTTTACATCTTTTTATTACTTTTATTTATTTTTTAACAGTGTATTTATAAATGGAGGAAGTTATGGGACACGCTGTTGCGCTCTCCCGGTTTGAAAATTTGGACGTTCTGTTAACGCGCAACCAGCGGTATTCGCGTAAACCGCAAGCGGAAAAGCAAAAGAAAAAGATTCTCTTTGTCACCTCGGAATATAGCGATTTGGTAAAAGTCGGCGGCTTGGGTGATGTCTCCTCTGCACTCCCTAAAGCTCTGGCGCCGGATTACGATATTCGCGTGTTAATTCCCGGTTATCCGCAAATTATCAACAGCGGTTTTCCGTTGCGCATCGTCGGCAGCGTACCGGCCCTGGGCGAAATTCCCGCCTGTCGCATCGGGCGCATGAACCTGCCCAGCGGACAAATTATTTACGTGCTCTTGTGCCCCGAATTGTACGAACGGATGGGCACGCCTTATGGCGATAACCACGGACAGGATTGGCCCGACAACCCCGTGCGTTTTGCGCGCCTGGGTCTGGCGGCGGCAGAGATTGCGGCAGATCAGGCGAGCCTTCGCTGGCAACCGGATCTGGTGCACGCGAACGATTGGCCGGCGGGTCTGGCGCCGGCGTATATGCAATGGCGCGGCCAGGACACCCCCACCGTCTTTACGATTCACAACCTCGCGTATCAGGGGTTATGCAGTACCGAATACATTGAAACCCTCGGCCTTGCGCCGGAAGCCCAGCACATCAACGGCATGGAATTTTACGGCAAGCTGTCGTTCCTCAAAGCCGGCATCAACTACGCCGACCACATCACCACCGTCAGTAAAACCTACGCCTGGGAAATCACCACGCCGGCATTCGGTTGCGGCCTGCACGGCTTATTGAAACAGAAATTTGAGCGCGGGCAGTTGAGCGGTATCGCCAACGGTATTGATGACAACTGGGACCCCAAGACCGATCATCACCTCGTGAAAACCTTTGACCCGTGTTATCGCGAAGGCAAGGCTGCCAATGCCCGCTACGTGGAGCAGATGTTCGGGCTGCGTGCCGGCCCAGGCCCACTTTTTGCTGTAGTTTCACGACTGGTACAGCAAAAAGGTATCGACCTGACCATCGCTATCAGCGAGTCCATCGTCAAGCAAGGTGGGCGTCTGGCGATTATCGGTTGCGGCGAACCCGCCCTGGAGGAAGAACTGATGAAACTGGCCGAGCGGTATCCAAAGGACGTTGGTGTGCATATCGGTTTTAACGAGACCGATGCCCGGCGCATCTTCGCAGGCAGCGACTTCCTGTTGATGCCCTCGCGCTTTGAGCCCTGCGGACTCAGCCAGATGTATGCCCAGCGGTTCGGCTCGCTGCCGATTGCGCGGCACACCGGTGGACTGGTGGACACCATCAACGACGGGGTGACCGGCTTCCTGTTTCACCAGGCCCAACCGGATACCTATTGGAAGGCGGTGCAGCGCGCCTTCAATGTGTATCGCTGCCCCGATTTGCTGCACGCCATGCGCAGCCAGGCCATGTTGACGCCCCTGACCTGGCGCCAATCCGTGCGGCCTTATGATCAACTGTATCGCCAGCTAATGGCCAGTTCGGTGAGCCAGTTAATTCCGGCGGAGGGAGGTCTGCGCGCCTGATGGATACGCTCGCTCCGCGCCACGGTGCCCGGCTGCAAAAACACGGGGCCCATTTACAAACCCAGGTACAAAACCCGGCACAACAGGAAGCCATCACGCAATTCTCCCTGTGGGCGCCGGACGCTGATGCGGTGGCTGTCAAGCTGGAAAATGGCCAATTGCACGACCTGCAACCCTTGGCCGATGGCTGGTTCAGCCGTCTGGTGCCCTGCGGTGCCGGCACTGGCTACCAGTTTGTGATCAATGATCACCTCAAGGTGCCGGACCCGGCCTCCCGCGCCCAGCTTGATGATGTGCTGGGTATGAGCTGTGTGGTGGACCATGCCGCTTATCCGTGGCAAAACCCCGACTGGCGCGGGCGCCCCTGGCATGAAGCCATCATCTATGAGGTGCATGTGGGTCTGCTGGGTGGTTTTGCAGAGGCGGAAGTGATCCTGCCCCATCTGGCCGAGTTGGGTATCACTGCAATCGAGCTGATGCCGCTCAACGAATTTCCCGGTGCGCGCAATTGGGGTTACGACGGGGCAGAAATCTTTGCGCCCGAGAGCAGCTACGGCACGCCAGACGAACTCAAACACCTGATCGACACCGCCCACAGTCTGGGGCTGATGGTGATCATTGATGTGGTTTATAACCATTTTGGCCCCGAGGGGAATTTCCTGGGGCAATACGCCAAGGGTTTCTTTCGCGAAGATATCCAGACTCCCTGGGGTGCCGCCATCGATTTTCGTCGCCGCGAGGTGCGCGATTTCTTTTGCGAGAACGCACTGATGTGGCTGGAAGATTACCGCGCGGATGGCCTGCGCCTGGATGCCGTCCATGCGATCAGCGAAAAGGATTTTCTGGTGGAGCTGGCCGAGCGTGTCAGCAGCGCCATACCGAGCAATCGTCACATACATTTGATACTAGAGAACGAGGCCAACAACGCCAGCCTGCTGGAGCAGGGGTTCACCGCCCAGTGGAACGACGACGGGCACAACATCCTCCACCATCTGCTGACCGGTGAGAAAGAGGGTTACTACAGTGAATTTATGGAATCCCCCACCACCAAGCTGGCGCGCTTTCTGCGGGAGGGTTTTATCTTCCAGGGCGAGGCGAGCCGCCACGGCCACGCGCGCGGGGAGCCGAGCGGCCATTTGCCGCCCACGGCGTTTGTACTGTTTTTGCAGAACCACGACCAAGTGGGCAATCGCGCCTTTGGTGAGCGGTTAATTGAATTGACCGACGAGGATTCGCTTAAGGTCGCGGTGATCCTGTTGCTGCTGTCACCCATGGTGCCGCTGCTGTTTATGGGTGAGGAATGGGGCACGCGCAAACCGTTTTTTTATTTCACCGATCACCACGATGAATTGGCCAAGGCCGTGTGCGAAGGGCGCCGCAACGAGTTCCGGGAATTTGAATTGTTCAGCCACCCGGAGATGCGCGAAAAAATCCCGGACCCCAATGATCCGCAGACGTATGTGAACTCGATGATCGATTATCGCGAACGCCACGAGCCGGGCCATGAAGCCTGGTGGCATTTTTATCACACGCTGCTGGAACTGCGTCACCGCTGGATTATTCCTTACCTGCCGGACACGCGGGTGGAGCAAGTGACCATCCTGGCGGAGCGTTCGGTGTCGGCGACCTGGCGCCTGGGCAATGGCAGCCAGCTGCGTATTGATATCAACCTGGCGGACAACCCGGTGAAGCTGGAATCCCCGCCCGGCCCACGCCGCCAGTTGTTTAGCCACCGGGTCGACAACGACCATTGGCACGAAGGCATCCTGCCGTCGCGCAGTGCCATGGTCAGTCTCGACTAAACCCGGCGGTCAGTGTTCGTCATCCCACAGACAACCCCCGTGGCTCGGGCAAAGATTCAGTGATGGCTTCAGGTCGATTGACAACAGGATCGTTTATGCTGCGCGCGACACTTCGTTTGCAATTCCACCAGGGTTTTACCCTGGACGATGCGGTGCCTCTGGTGCCTTATTTTGCGCGCCTGGGCATCAGCCATATTTATGCCTCCCCTCTGCTTAAGGCGCGCCCCGGTTCACTGCATGGTTACGACGTGGTGGATCCCACCCGGGTCAACCCCGAACTGGGCGGCGAGGCCGCGCTGGAACGGCTGGTCGCCGCCCTGCGCAAACACAAGATGGGCTTGATTGCGGATTTTGTCTCCAACCATATGGCGGTCGGCGGCGATGCCAATCCCTGGTGGCTGGACGTGCTGGAGTGGGGCATCAGCAGCCCCTACGCCCGCTTCTTTGATATCCAGTGGAATTCCCACGACCCCCTGCTGAAAGGCCAATTGCTGGTGCCTTTTTTACGCACCGATTATGGCGAGGTGCTCGCCGCCAATGAAATCGGCGTGCACTTTGATGCAGACCACGGCAGCTTTTACGCCAACCACTACGACCACCGCTTTCCCCTCTATCCACCCAGCTACGGCGAGATTTTGCGCAATACCGGCGTTGACGACCTGCTGGCACTGGTACGGCCTTTTGAAGCACTGGAGCGCAGCCCCAACTATTGGCAGGCCGCACAGGAATTGCGTATGGAGCTGGCGCATATCGCCCGGGCACCGGCTATTCACCTGGCCATCCAGCACGCGCTGTCGCGTTACGAAGTCAAGCCGGATGGTGAATTCAGCCAGGAGAATTTCAATCGCCTGCACAACCTGCTGGAAGCCCAGCATTACCGCCTGGCCAGCTGGCGCACCGCCGCCGATGACATCAACTGGCGGCGCTTCTTCGATATCAATGAACTGGGCGGATTGCGCGTAGAAAAAGCCGAAGTGTTCGAAGCCACTCACGCCAAGATGTTTGAGCTGATTGAGCGGGGGCTGGTGGATGGCCTGCGCATTGATCACATCGACGGGCTGGCCAACCCGCGCGCCTACTGCCGCAAACTGCGGCGGCGACTGAACAGCCTGCAGGCCAAACGCCCCGCGCCGCTGACCGGCGAGCACCTGCCCATCTATGTGGAAAAAATCCTCGGCGACGGCGAACAACTGCCCACCGACTGGCTCACTGACGGCACCACCGGCTATGAATTCATGAATGAGATGTCGCTACTGCAACAGGACCCAGTGGGCGAGATCCAGCTCAGCGACCTGTGGACCAGCGTCACCGGGCGCACCGCCAATTTTATGGAAGAAGTCCGCGAAGCCCGTGCGTTGGTGCTTTCCAGCTCCCTGGCCGGCGATTTTGAGAGTCTCGCACAGGAATTACTGCTGGTGGCGCGCACCGACATCAATACCCGCGACATCACCCTCGGCGCTATCCGCCGGGCACTGTTTGAACTGATTGTGCATTTTCCGGTGTACCGCACCTACGCCGGGGTTAATGGCCGCTCGGTGCAGGACCGGCAAATCTTCGAACAGGCAGTAAACGGCGCAAAGACCACCCTGGCGGAGAGCGACTGGCCGTTGCTCAACTACCTCGACCTCTGGCTGGGTGGACAGCGTCTGTGCGAATTGGGCCCCGGCGCCAACCGCAAGCAGCGTCGCAAGGTCATTGCGCGATTCCAGCAATTGACCTCGCCCGCCGCCGCCAAGGCGGTGGAAGATACTGCCTGCTATCGCTCAGCCGTCACACTTGCGCGCAACGATGTCGGCTTTGACCCGCAACATTTTTCAACTTCGCTGAAAGACTTCCATCACCGCTGCAGCGAACGTGCGGCGCACTTCCCGGACAACCTGCTCACCACCGCCACCCATGACCACAAACGCGGCGAAGACACCCGCGCGCGCCTGGGTGTGTTGAGCGAGCGGGCCGTCTGGTTCAGCGAGAAAGTCCAGCAGTGGCAACAGCAGGTCGGCGACTTGCGGCGCGAACTCGATGATGGTCTGGCCCCCTCGCCCGCCGATGAACTCATGCTCTACCAGACCTTGTTGGGCAGTTGGCCCCTGCGCCTGGAAGCAGACGATGCGGAGGCGATGCAGACCTATCTGGAGCGCGTCTGGCACTGGCAGGAAAAGGCCCTGCGCGAGGCCAAGCTGCGCACCCACTGGAGCGCACCCAACACCGCTTACGAAAACCTGTGCCGCGAGTTTCTGACCCGCCTGCTGACCGATGAGCGCTACCGGGCGGTGCGCCGCGATATCGCCGCTGCCGCGCTGGCGATTGCCCCGGCGGGTGCCGTCAACAGCCTGAGCCAGTGCCTGTTGCGCACTACCTTGCCCGGCGTACCGGACCTGTACCAGGGCGCCGACTTCTGGGATTTCAGCCTCGTCGACCCGGACAACCGCAGCCCGGTGGATTTCGCCGCACGGGTTGCCGCGCTGTCCACCCACAGCAACCTGAAAGAGTTGATCAACCAATGGCGCGATGGCCGCATCAAACAGCACCTGCTGGGCGCCGTCCTCAATTTGCGCGAAGCCCACGCTGACCTTTTCTGTCTGGGCAACTACGAAGCGCTGGAGGTAGAGGGCGAGCATGCCGGACGGGTGATCGCCTTTTGCCGCCGCCACGGTGAGGAATACCTGATCGGCATTGCACCCCGACTGGTAGCAGGTTTACTCGGCCAACAGGACACACCGCTGCCCGATCCAGGCCAGTGGCAGGACACCCGCATCCTGTTGCCGGAGCCACTGCGCCAGGCGACCTTATCCGGGGTTTTCTCCGGCGCCCTCAAACCCCGCCAGGGCGCCCTGGCTGTGGCTGAGGCCCTGGCAGAATTCCCGGTCAACCTGTTGTATTTCAAGCGCGACCCAGCAAGACCACAACACACCTAAATCGACACCACGGAGATAAACACCATGAACCTCAATGAGAACCGCGTGCGCGAATTCGCCTACCAGATCTGGGAATCGGAAGGCCGGCCCCATGGTCAGGATGTCCGCCACTGGGAGATGGCTTGCAAATTGGCCGCTAATCAGAGCATGGCCGGACAACAAGCCAGTGGCGGAAGCGGTGCGGGCAATGGCTCTGCTGCAACCCAGGCAGATGCCCCGCAAAAGAAATCGCGCAGCAAAAAGCAACCGGCAGGTGCTGATGCCAAGGCCGTCAAAAAGGCCGCTGAAACCAAATCCACCACGGCCAAGACCACCCGGCAGAAGAAAGCCAAGGTACTCAATGACACCCTGGACACCGAGCTTTCCCCGATTACCGACGGATTTGAAGGTTCTGTCTAGACAGAACTGACAACCTCAGGCATGCCAGGCTCACCCGACGCGGTTCGGGTGGGGTTTGTTGCGCCTGGAAAACGTGAACAGGCCACCCAACAAGCGAGCAACCGCTACCAAGATCAGTCACAAAAAGAAGGACAAGCACCATGGGTAAACAACCAAAAGCACCGGAGATTAAACAGCGCTCGCGCATTACCGAAGGTCACCCGTTTCCCTTGGGCGCCACCTGGGATGGTCTGGGCGTTAACTTCGCGCTCTTTTCTGCCCATGCCACCAAAGTGGAACTGTGCCTGTTCGACAACGACGGCACCACCGAGCTGGAACGCATTGAATTACCGGAATACACCGATGAAATCTGGCATGGCTACCTACCTGATGCCCACGCCGGCCAGGTGTATGGCTACCGGGTTTACGGCCCCTATGAACCCGAGGCCGGCCATCGTTTCAATCCCAACAAACTACTGATCGACCCCTACGCCAAGCAACTGGTGGGCGAGCTGCGCTGGAATGAAGCGCTGTTTGGCTACACCATTGGCTCGCCCGACGGCGACCTCAGTTTTGATGAGCGGGACAGCGCGCCCTTTGTCCCGAAATCCAAGGTTATCGACCCGGCCTTTACCTGGGGTAACCACCGCGCCAAGCGCGTGCCCTGGGACAGCACCATCGTGTATGAAACCCATGTACGCGGCATTAGCATGAAGCACCCGGCAGTGCCCGAATACCTGCGTGGCACCTGCGCCGGCCTGATGAACCGCGAACTCCTGCAACATGTCCGCGACCTCGGCGTCACCAGCATCGAGCTGCTCCCCGTCCACGGATTTGTTGAAGACCAACATCTGCTGGAAAAAGGCCTGCGCAACTACTGGGGCTACAACACCATCGCCTTCTTTGCGCCACACGCGCCCTACCTCGCCAGCGGGCACCTCAACGAATTCAAGGAGATGGTGGCGCATATCCACGATGCGGGGCTGGAGCTGATTCTGGACGTGGTCTACAACCACACCGCCGAAGGCAATGAGCTGGGTCCGACCCTCTCCATGCGCGGCATCGACAACCTCACCTACTACCGATTATTGCCCGACAACCAACGCTACTACGTCAACGATTCCGGCACCGGCAACACCCTCGATCTAAACCACCCCTGCGTGCTGCGCATGGTCACGGACTCCCTGCGCTATTGGGCCACGCAAATGGGCGTGGACGGTTTCCGCTTTGACCTGGGCACCATCCTCGCCCGCCACCCGGAAGACGGCTTTGACGAGCGCCATGGCTTCCACCTGGCCGTGCGCCAGGACCCGGTGCTCAGCAGCCTGAAGATGATCGCCGAACCCTGGGATTGCGGTATCGGCGGCTACCAGGTAGGCGGCTTCCCGCCCGGCTGGGCCGAATGGAATGACCGCTACCGCGACAATGTACGATCCTTCTGGCGCGGCGACAGCGGCCAACTGGCCGAATTGGCCAGCCGCCTGACCGCCTCCGGCGACCTGTTCAACCAGCGCGGCCGCAGGCCCTATTCCTCAGTCAATTTCATCACCGCCCACGATGGCTTCACCCTGCATGATCTCGTGTCGTACAACGACAAGCACAACGACGCCAACGGCGAAGACAATCGCGACGGCACCGACAACAACCTCTCTTACAACCACGGCTGGGAAGGTCCCACCGATGATCCCGCCATCGTCGAACTGCGCCAGCGGCAGATGCGCAACCTGATGGCCACCCTGCTGTTCTCCCAGGGCACCCCGATGATCGTCGCCGGCGACGAGCTCTGCCGCACCCAAAAAGGCAACAACAATACCTACTGCCAGGACAACGAACTCAACTGGATCGACTGGGACCTCGACGAAGACCGCAGCGCCATGCTGGCCTTCACCCAACGCCTGATCGCACTGCGCCGCACCTACCCGATCCTGCGCCGGGGCCGTTTCCTGGTGGGCATGTACAACGAGGAACTGGGCGTAAAGGACGTCACCTGGATCTCACCCTGCGGCAACGAAATGACCGAAGAACAATGGCACGACGGCAACGCCCGCTGCCTCGGCATGCTGATGGACGGCCGCGCCCAGGCCACCGGCATCCGCCGCCCCGGCGCCGACGCCACCTTGTTACTGGTGCTCAACGCCCACCACGACGTCGTGAATTTTTGCTTACCCGAAGTCGCCGAAGGCTGCGCCTGGAAATGCCTGATCGACACCAATCGACCGACGGATTTTTCAGAAGAACGTTTTGCGTTTAATCACTTGTATGTGGTGACCAATCGGTCGTTATTGTTGTTTGTGTTGGAGACGAAGGAGAGTGAGTATCGTGTGTAACTATGTCTTCGTGTAACTATGTTGTTTCGTCGTCATTAAGCTCTGACATGCGCAGCAATTGATTACTGCGACGGATAGTCAGGATGTCAATCTGATCTTTGACGCTGTAGACAATCCTGTAAGCTCCAAATACGACTTCCCTGATACGACGCGCACCTAACTCAGGAACAATGCGTCCGCTCTCAGGGAAGTCGGCTAGACGCTCCACCGCGTCAAATACACCTTCGACCCAATCAATAGCGGCGCCGGGCTTATCCTCCGCTATATACAGGGCGATCTCCTCAATGCGCTCCAGCGCGAGTGGGGACCAGATAATTTTCATTCCGCCAGCCTGCGCAGAATTTGTGATTTTGCATCCTTATGAGAAACGCCTTTCCCGTTGGCAATTTGCTCTTCGGCTTTATAGATTTCTTCTAACAGCTCCAGCCGTTCTTGCATCCGCTCATATTCCTGGACATCCATCAGCACAGCAACGCCACGCCCGCGCTGGGTTAACACCATAGGGCGGCGGGTTTCATGAATCTGCTTTACAAAAGTGGCCACACCTGCCCGAAACTCTGAAAGCGGGCGGATATCTTCATCTACATGAACTCTTGACATCACAATCACCAAAGTACGTTTTTATGTACTCTTGAATGTACGCCCCTGTTGACAGATTGGCAAGGAGTTGAGGCTCGAGCCGCTTATAATTAAAAAGCCCCATCCTGACCAATCTCCACCGTCAGCCGATCCAGCACCACACCCGCATCAACCATCCAGACCTGGATGGTTTGCAAGCCTGGAGCAGTGATCTGGTGCTCAGTGACCCCAATGGCCGCAGCCCTTAGCGTATTCACATTCCATGCATCGGAATATTCGTTCGCATGGAGATCAACAATACGAGGTTCGTCGCCATTTAGTGAGATCGCATAGCGCACCCCCGGATGCGCAGAGGTAATCTTGTGGGTCGGCAGCGCCTGGGTATGGATCTTTACCGGGCCGGTGCTGAATGCATAGAACTGATAGGTCAGCGAGGGGCTGTCTTCGGTGAGGCGCGCAAGATCGACACTCGCTGCGGTGACGGGTTGGATTGTCATGCCGTCGCCGGTTGCAGTTGCCTGATCGACCCGGCGCCAGCCAGTGCCGTCGGCGCGGTCATTGCGCGTCGCAAAATCAACTGCGACTATTGTCACCACCCCGTTGTTTTCCACCGCCGCCGGTAGTGCTGCCAAATCAAGATTCTCAGGATTAACCGCCGTGAAATTGATCGTGTGTTTTGAACCCGCACCCGCAATAACAATGGAACCCGGCACCGCATTACCCTGAGGCGCCTGGGCCCAATCAATACTCACCAAAATGCGAGCGTCGCCCTGCGCGCCGGTTTGGCTTAGCCGAATCCATGGCGCACTGGCTTTGGCTGTCCAGCTCAAGTCACCCTCGCCTTGATTGTAAATATCGATGAAGTAACTGGCGTCGGTTGCGCGGTGAAAGGCTGGCAATTTGCCCGCCGTATTCCCTGCTAGTGGCTCGACAATGCCCTCCACCGCTACGCCAAGGCGTGCTTCAGGCGCGGGGATATATTGACCGACTTCCGGCATTGTCCAGGCACGTTGCGTGTCATGCGCCCAGTTTGGCAATTGCGACAGAGGCATCGGGCTCACCATGTGATTCCATTTTCCCGCGGCGTTTTCTTCGTTGTAAAAACGCACCTCCTCAAGCAAGTTTTCATGGGCTGTACGCGCCTGTTCCGCCAGTGCTGATGTGGCAGCGCGCTTTTGCTCAGCCCACAGGCGACTGCGCTCGGCGAACAACACTTTTTGATTAATCAGGTTGGACGCGCGGACAGCATAGAGCACCGTTTCGTAGAACGCCGACTGGTGTGACTCGGGCAGTTGTTCGTAGATGGCGTTGGCCGACTCCGTCAAGGCCGCAAAAGCCTCCAACCGCTGTTGCGCTTCATCGCCATTTGCAACAACGCTGAAACCACTGTCGATCAGATCGAGATGCTCCGGGCGTTTTTGAATATTCAGGCGGAAATATTGTTCAAGCACCTCGGCAATAGCATCAGCCTGCGCGCGGCCAAAGTTGTGTGCAGCCCACTGACCCAGATAAGTTCGTTGATCAAAATCGCGAAAGGCTTCGGGGTTGCGGGCGAGCCGCATAAAAAAGTCAGTGCCCAATTCGTAGGGTTTGATATCGCCCACGTTCACGATCCAGATTTTATGCGCATCAAAATCCCACGCCTTCATCATTTCTGACTGCGTCATTCCCAAGGGCGTGGTGTGAAACCACAAATAGCTACGGGGCACGCCCCAATACTGCAGATGGTAATAAACCCCCGAACCACCGGCGCGCGTGTTCTCGTCCGGCGTGGACAGTTGGCGAATATAACCGTGATTGTCATCGGGCCAGACGATGGTGACATCCTCGGGCAGTTCCAGGCCCGATTGGTACTGCACCAAGGTTTCTTTGTAGGGGATAAAGATTTGCGGAATGTCGGCAGGGTTAGCGTGCACGTGGTCGGCGATCATGCGGCGTTGATCGGGAATAATCGCGTGCTGGATTTTTTTCGCTTTATCTTCATCTGTCGCACCCTCAGGCGCCATCATCCCTTCATCCCGGCGTCCACGCATACCGATGGTGTAAATGTTTTCAAAATTTGCCGTTTCTTTTACGCGGTTTTCCCAAAAGTTGTAGATGCGTTCGCGATTGTTCCAATAATCGTAGGGGTCATGAATCTCTTCATCGTATTCATGACTGTTAGTTAGCATCGGCTCGTGGTGGGACGTGCTGATAACAATTGCATAATTATCTGCGACAATTTTATTTTCAGGAATTTCATAGAAAGGCGTGCTCTTCACCGGGAATTCGTGCATCGCCGGCCAGATCACATTGCCATGGAGACGCAGTAGCAATTCAAATACCTTCGCGTAGGTGCGGGGACCAATGTTGCCGACCTCCGGTTCAAAGGTGTTCGCGGCCCAGGGTTGTAAACCCCAGTCTTCGTCGTTGAGAAAAATGCCGCGATATTTCACGGCAGGCGATGGCTGGGTATGCGTGCCCGCGATATACACTGCTGCCTTTTCCGCGACTGGCACGCTTCCCCAGAAATACCAGGGCGAGACGCCCATCGACTCGGATAAACCGAACACACCGAATGCTGTACCACGCCGGTCGCTGCCCGCAATAACCAACGCCTGTTCGACGCCCGGCAGCGGGTTGTCTATCACAGCAGCTGTGTAGGCCTCCCACTTACCGCCTATCGCGGATACATCAATTTTGCCCGCTTCGACCAGCTCGTCTATTAACGGACTCTGACCCACCGTGCCGATCAAAATAACCGAAGAATCCTGCGGCACACCCGTGCCCATTTCTGCCCGTAGCCCCGTGACCCGCTCAATATCATCACGCAGAGCCTCAGCGGCAACTGCCACTACCTTTGCATCGTCTGCACTGTAGTAAATAGACGCGACCTGGCCATTGGCAGCAATCGCCATGGTACCCGCCTCTGGCGATTCAACTACCGGCATGAACGGTGTCGCAAAGTAATCCGGTTGATCCGGAATTGTCGGCGTCATTCCGTCGTAGGGCTGCCATATGCTACGGGTGCTGTACGGCGATTCCACGGTCGTGCGACCCGTCGTCATCAACAGGAATACAGCGGCGGCCACCAACGCAACCACAACCATTATTTTTATTCGGAGACTCATAAACCGGACCTTTATCGGTATTTCAGGAGGCAGGCAGCCTGTGCACGGTTAAATTTCGGATAAAACCAGGCTGCTATGCAGTGGCAAACTTTACGGGATATTGAAAGTTAATCCTGCCGATAGGTACAGCTGCGCGAAAGGCAAAACTGCAAAGGAATGTTGATTTTTGTTAACCCGTTTTTCGTTAGGTTATTGGTTTTGCAATAAACGCGTGTTTTTCATGCCCATTGAAACCAGCGGATTCGTAAAATTGCAATGTGGCTTGATCTTTTCTACCTGTAAGCAGCATCACTTTATAACAGTTGCGCGACCAAGCCGTGTTTAGCGCGTGAGCTAAAATAGCTTTACCAAAACCTTGATTTCTATATACCGAGTGAGTGACGACATTCTCGATCAAACCGTAGGGTGCGCACCCCCGGGTAAGATTTGGAATAACAGTGAGCGTACACGATGAAATCAAGCGATCATCAATGAAGCCGCCAAAATAATGGTAGCTTGGGTTCGACAATATTTCGCGCCACATAGTTTCGATTGTCGCCATGTCCGGCAAGGCAACATCTGTGCTATGCAGATGCTCGTAGAGCGCTAACAATTGATGCAAGTCATCTTCTTTTAATTCTCGAATTATCATATTGAATGCCTGACTGAAAATGATGCAGTGTTGTATAAAAGCAAATAAACAGGAAAAATCAGACTAGCAGGTCCTCGCTAGTCCTCAATTATGGCTAGCCCTTTTCGTTTAAGATCAGCCAAAGAGTCCAACATAGCCTGGAGCATTTCCTCTGGATGCCCTTCCCACTGTTCTACTACTTCTACGATCTTCAGCGGTTCTGTAGTACGAAATGACTTGGTTGGATTTCCGGGGAATCGCTTATTGGTTAAGTTTGGGTCGTCCTCAAACGGACCTGTGGGTTCAACGATGTAAATATAGCCGCGCCCATCCAAATCCGATAACGCTATAGCCAGTTCAGCACCCCAGATAGCGGGCTCCATCAATGCTGAGAAGTACACGTGCTTAAGCGCCCGGCCTTGCTCAAAATGTGAATGGTGCCCGGTAACAATAAAATCACCCACCGATAATTTGGCTTTGGTGCCGTGGTAGAACGGCCCCGTGACGTTATGGCAGTTTTCATGGGAAATGGGAAACCAGTCATCAGACATATTTCTTTTCCTTATACGGCTTTTATTAAAAGTGTCAGGCGGCTACAGTCCGAGGGGCGACTTAAGATGTGGTTATGCGATTTCTTTACAAATGGCATCATACCTATTGAGGAATTATTTTCTTTATATGGTTTATATTGATATAAACTGGTTTGTCCTTTCCTTTACCCGACATAAGCTTTAACCAGGAGCCCTGGACTTCAACGATAACGCCCTTAATATCATCAGCATTACCATACGCTGTAGCGCCTGGGCCACTCGCCATTCCCACCGAGATAATCACATCTTTTTCCAGTAGCTCATTTATCATTTCAGATTCCTCATATTCGAGATCACGAATACTGACATCAAATGCAGAGGCTAGCGCCTTCATGGACTGCAGCGAAGCGGTTGCCTCTTTTTCGATTCGCTGAATCGTCCGCAAATTCAAGCCACACGCTGTCGCCAGCTCATCCTGGGACCAGGCTTTGGCTCTTCTCATTTGTAGCACCAGATCAACATTAACTTTCATCAAATACCCGTGTCATGTAGTGGTCGAGGCTGTTGCAGGATATGAGTAATCACAGGAATCTTTAACGAATACAGTACGTTACCAGTACGTATATGATGCGACAGTTTTACGACATTACGTGGAAAAATGAAATAGGGTGCCGTTTTTACCAACTTTGCCAGGTGGTTAGCGCCCCCAATAGCGGCACCCAGTAGTGCAGAGACAGACCAGCATCTAACCATTACGGGTTTCATGGTTCGCTATATGTTCTAATGGATTAAACGTACAAGCATATATGCTGAAATCGTCCCAATTAACGCGGGTATGACTGCAGCAAATTTTTCGCCCAATGTAAGACACAGAGGAACGATTAACAAGGATAGCCTTGAACCACCAGGATCACAGTCGGTGATACCCATAGAAAGCGCGTACGCCCACCAGTAAGTAATAGCTGCTGCTAGACCAAAGCCAATGAACGCTATAGCTTTTTTCCTTGAGCTCTTCTTACTAGCCTTCTTCACCATTGCCACTATCCGTTAAAGTGGACTTCCCAGGCTTTACTAGACACTTTCGAGCCCCTGAAAAAACGCCTCCTCATATTTAACGGGAGATAACCCG
>NZ_JBPYCU010000027.1:0-33146 GCF_051846955.1 Cellvibrio sp. ARAG 10.3 | reverse complement strand
CCGTCACCGGCAGGGATGCCGGTGACGAGCCTACAGGGATGTATTCACGGCGTGTCCCGCAGGTCTCTCCGCCATTCTGCGGAATCATTAATTCACTCCCAACAATTCAACCTTATAACCATCCGGATCTTCAACAAACGCCAGAATCGTTGTGCCGTGCTTCATCGGGCCCGGCTCCCGCACAATCTTGCCACCCGCTGCGCGAATTTTTTCGCAGGTTGCATAGACATCATCACAACCTAAAGCAATATGCCCATAGGCTGTGCCCAACTCATATTTTTCCACGCCGTAGTTATAAGTCAGCTCAATCACCGAATGAGTAGCTTCATCACCGTACCCCACAAAAGCTAAGGTGAATTGTCCTTCCGGATAATCATGCTTGCGCAGAAGCTTCATGCCGAGAATATCAGTGTAGAACGCGATGGATCGATCAAGATTGCCCACGCGCAACATAGTGTGAAGTAAACGCATAAATCACCTTTACAGATTATTGACCACGAATTGTAAAAGACTACATCAGAATCTTTGCTGTGCGCTGACAAGCAATTGAAAATCGCTGATACCGGATTTGGCGGCCAGTGGTGTGGCAAAGTTTACGTGAACCACATTGCCTACGCGAACTTTACTGGAGCTGAAGCGCAGACCAAAGCCGATATTCGATAAGTGCGGATTGGGTTGACCGTCTTTATCGCCCCAGGCTTTACCGGCGTCGAAAAAGAGCACACCGCCCATACGGACAATATTGAACAGGTGATAATCAGAAAAATAACGTCGCTCAAGCGTGAACAAATAACGCTGGTCGCCGCGCTGGAAATCCGTGGGATAACCGCGCAAACCGGTTTCATCGCCAGCGGTTAATTGTTCGTGTTGCAAAAGATCCTGGCCCACATCGTAGCGAACTCGTGCGTACCAGCGGTTTTTATCATTGATAAAATAGTTGTAGGCAATTTCACCACCGACCACCGAACTGTCGTCGCGACCGGAATCCAGGTGGTGGCGGCCATCCATCTCGGCGCTCATCTCCAGAATATGGTGGTTACGCATGTCCACCACATTAGTGATCTTACCTTTGTAGCGAACCATCTCATCCGCACTATCCAAAGAAGTGCCGCCATAACCGATACGAAATTCAGTATTCACCCCCAACGCAATATCTTCTGCGCGCTGGATCTGGTTAACGTTTTTAAACACACCGAATTGATTGTGCCGCGATTGGAAGCCGATCCAGGGGTATACGGCTTTGCGATCTTCCGGAATACCGAGAAGGGTATCTTCTATCTCGTAAAAGGTATCTTCTTCTTTGGTAAAACCAACCAGAATCCGGCGGGTATAATCATCATCGATATGGGTCGCCACACCAAAAAAAGCTTCCTGGAAAACCTGCTGGTGACGGTATTCATTAATGACATCACCACCAGAGCGAATCACACTGACCTCGGAAATATCATCCAGCTGAATGCCGGTTGCCCAAGGGGTCGCCAATGAATAAAAAGGCTTGGCAACATAAATTGAGCTGTTATCACCATCGCTGGTTTCAGCGAAAGAAAGTTTTACCGATACCGGTTTGTTGAGGAAATGTGGATTGGAAAAACTGTAGCGGATGCTGTTGCGATCCGCTGTTTGTTCGTAACCGATAACCACGCTGTTACCGGACCCCAGAATATTATCATCGCTGAGCGCAAAACCCGATTCACTATCATCTGCTTTTTGACTGAACGATACTTGCGGTTCCAGCGACCAGGAATCCTGGGTTACCACCAGGATATCAATCTCATCATCGCAAACGACATCGGGCACGATATAGGCCGTTGATAAATAATTGCGGGTACGCAGGATACGCGCGCTTTCCTGAATCATCTTGCGATTAACTTTATCGCCTTCTTTAAACAGCAGTTGGGACTTAACGACGTGGGGTTTGGTATTGACGTGGACCCTGTTTAAAAAACGATACAGGCTGTTGTTTTCATCCGGATTACTTTCATCGAACACATCGATGTTATTGAACGCAATATTGCGAATGGTTTTGCCTTCGTATTGCGCAAAAATATTGGTATCGATACGTGTATTTTTATCGCGGGCAACATCGCCTTCTTGCCAGCCATGCTCAAAGCGAACGCATTCCTGATCCACCTCCTTTACAGGAATAGACTCTGTTTGCGCCAGCGCCCCAGCACCGAACAGCAAGATCGCGCTCACCACTAACCCATTACCCAGGGTCTTGATCATTTTTTGTTCTCTGGAAAATTAACTCGGTATATAGCCAAGCATAAGACAACACAATTTCGATTATAGTGATTGCAAATCATCATCCGGATGATTTTTTTGTTTAAGTGTGTTGGGCCGCGCACATTAACACGAGTCACAAAGCTTCACAAAGACACCGCATCAGTGGTGATGATGGAGTTGTTCCCCAGCAGGAGCGCTGTGTTGGTGGGGTGGCGTGTTCTCGGCCTCCGGCTGATGATGGTCGTGTCCGGGACCACCGCCCATCATCGTCCAGATGCCGAAGAAAATAATCAATACCGCAAATCCGATCCGCACACCGCGCGCCTGCAGCAGGCCCGCCAGTTTGCGCGCAACAAAACCCGTAGCCAATACTGCGGGCAAGGTTCCCAAGCCAAACGCCAGCATCACACCACCCGCCTGGCCGATATTCGCCTGGGCCGCCGCGTAGGCGAGCGCGGTATACACCAGGCCGCACGGCAACCAACCCCAAATCACCCCCAGCAGGGCTGCCTTGGGCAGACTGTTGACCGGCATCAGGGGTTTACCCAGGGGTTGCAGGTAAGCCCATAGGTAGCGTCCCACCCGCTCCAGATATATCAGCCCCCGCCACCAGTCCGCCAGGTAAAGCCCCATGGCGATCAACAGGACGCCCGCTACCATGCGCAGCCAGGTTTCACCGGCCCAACCGCTGAGGGCACCGGCAAATGCACCCAATAACACACCCATGAGGGTGTAACTGCCGATCCGCCCGAGGTTATAGGTCAGCAACAACTGGAAACGACGCTGGCGGGCGTCAGCCGGAATCGCCATGGTCAGCGCCCCCATGATACCGCCGCACATGCCCACGCAATGGGCGCTGCTGAGCAAGCCGAGGGAAAAGGCAGTGAATAGCGGGGCCCAATCAATCATGTGGCGGCTCGGCCTGGCGGGATGTCGGTTGAGGTACTTTGGATTCAGGCGCAACTTGATCCGGATCCGTCGGTGGTGTCGGCTCACTTGGCCCCGTTTTTTTCGGCTTGTCTTCATCAAACAGGATGCGATGGGCCTCGGTGTCCAGGTTGTCGTACTGACCGCTGTGAATGGCCCAGAACAAAAAGCGCAAGGCAATCGCGACGAAGATCAATGCAATCGGAATCAAAAAATAAAAACTTTCCACAACAAATGCCGTTAGGGGTGATCCGCCCCTGAGCTATCACTCAGGCGCAGGGAATTGAAGATTACAACCAGCGAACTGGCCGTCATACCGATTGCCGCTTGCCAGGGAGCAACCCAACCGGCGGCCGCCAACGGCAAAGCCAGGACGTTGTACGCCAGGGAAAAACGCAGATTCTGCTGGATGATCCGCTTGGTGCGGTGGGCCAATACCACTGCCTTGTGCAATACCTCCAGGTTGTCATTCAACAAGACCGCGTCGGCGCGGGTTTGTGCCAGATCCGAAGCGGAGGCCATGGCGATGGAAATATCTGCCCCGGACAGAATCGGCACATCGTTGATGCCGTCTCCCAGCATCAGCACTTTATCACCCTGAGCCTGCCGCTGGTGCAGGTGCGACAATTTGTCCTCCGGCCGCGCGCCGGCGATAAATTCCCTGATACCCAATGGTTCGGCAAGGGCTGCCACGGCACCGGATTGATCGCCGCTGAGCAATTCCACGGCTATCCCGTCGCGCTGGAAGGCCGCAACCACCGCCGCTGCACCGGGGCGCGCCTCATCCTCCAGGGCAATCCAGGCCAGGGGGCCCTGATGGTCGCCCAACAGCAGCCACTGTTGCCGGGTGTCGGGCAGGATCGGGCGCGCGGTATCCGGTGGAAATAGCGCCGCGACAAAATCCACACTTCCCAGGCGATAGCGCACCTCTGGCACACCAGTTCCCGGCGTGCTGCCCTCTCCCATGTCATCTTCTGCCACATCACCCTCTACCCCGGCGCCGGTAACCTGCCGAACCCGGGTGGCCGTGGGTACATCCTTCAGGTGGCGAAACGCCATCGCCAGGGGATGGTTGGCGCTGGCTTCCAGTGCTGCCGCAATGGCCAGGCAGCGGGTTTGATCCAGGGAACCGCAGGTGCGTACCTCGGCAATACCAAACTGGCCTTTGGTCAGGGTGCCGGTTTTATCGAAGATGACGCGATTCACCTGGGTCAGGGTTTCCACCACATGGCCGCGCGCCACCAGGAAACCCTGCTGGCGCAAATTGACGGTCACCGCGCTCAGGGCAGCGGGCATGGCCAAAGCCAGCGCACAGGGGCATGTCACCACCAATACTGACAAGGTAACCCAGAGCGCCCGCGCCGGGTCGTACCACCACCAGAAAGCAAAGACCAGCGCGCATACCACCAGCAGGCGCGCGATAAAAAAGCGCGCGATCCGATCAGCCACGGTTACCTGGGCGGGCTTTTCCTCCGCCGCCTGTGCGGCAAGCCGTTCGATTGCCGAAAGCTGGGTCGCCGCGCCGGTTGCCGTCACGCTGACCACCAGCGGGCTGTCGGTGTTGAGAGTGCCGGCAATCACCGCGTCCCCGTGCCGCTTGGTCACCGGCCGGGACTCACCGGTCAGGATCGCCTCAACGGCACTACTTTCACCGGACACCACCAGCCCGTCACAGGGAAACGTCTCTCCGGCTTTTACCAATACGCGATCACCCGGCCGCAGGGTTTTCAGCGGAACCTGTTGCTCGGTAGTGCGGCCATCCTGCTCGGTGAGGCAACAGGCGCTCAGCGGCATCAACTGCGCGAGATTGCCGAAGGCCATACGGTTGCGATGCCGCGCGCGCATCTCCACGTAACGTCCCAGCAACAGGAAAAACGCGAACATGGAGATGGATTCGAAATACACCTCACCGCCGCCAAAGATGGTGGCCCAGCCACTGGCGATATAGGCGAGGCCAATAGCCAGGGCCACCGGGACGTCCATCACCAGATGGCGACTTTTGATGCTGCGCCAGGCGGACTTAAAAAACGGCCAGCAACTGAAGAACACCACCGGGGTAGCCACCAGAAAACTTTGCCAGCGCAAGAAACTTAGCCAGGCATCAGTTGCACCGGTGTACATACCCACCGCCACCATCATTGCCTGCATCATCGCAAAGCCCGCCACGCCCAGGCGAAACAGGGCCATACGGTTTTCTTTCCTGACCAGGTCCTGTTGTTGCTCATCGGTAGCGGGGCGAGCTTTGTAGCCGATCTCCGCCAGGGCAGCCAGCAGTTCGCTCAGCGGTTGTTGCTGCGCATCCCAGATAAGGGTGCAACGGTGGGTGGTAATGTTGATGGTGATTGACTGGATTGCCGGGTGTTTTTTCAGGTGGGTTTCAATCAGCCAGCTGCACGCCGCACAGCTGATGCCTTCAAGTAACAGGTTCGCCTGGCGCAGTTGGCGCCCTGCATCCAGGTCAAGCACAAAGTCAGCTTGCACATCAGGCAGGTCGTAGATGTCCCAGCGGGTTTGCACCTCTTTTTGCGTGCCTGGACGTGCGCTATGTTCGGTACGAAAGCGATAAAAATTTTCCAGCCCGCCATCCACAATGGCCATCGCCACCGCCTGGCAACCCGGGCAGCACATCCATTCCTCTTTAGCGGCAATAGTCACCGGAAAATGCGCACCGGCAGGTACAGGCAAGCCACAGTGGTAACAGGGAAGAGGAGTATCGGATGCGGGTATAGACACGGATATGGGCACTTTTCAGGATACGTCAAAGACTGGTTGATCACCGGTGATATGGATTGACCGGTCCGTCGGGTGCAAGCAAAATCGCGCGGTCATTATAGCCGAGCCCTGCTGATCGCGCAGGCTGAATCATGGCTTCGAGGGTAACTTTTCACCCGGCTGTGCTACACCTATACCGTTACGTCACTTCAGCCACGACAAAGGATGCGTCCATGCCCTACCGCTTATCGTTGCGCCTGTTAATCCTGCTGCTTGCCTTGTGTCCTGGCCACCCGTTGTTGGCACAGAGCGACACGGCGGAATCGCGTCCGCGTACTGCCTTGATTCTCGGTGGCGGCGGTGCCCGGGGTGCTGCACATATCGGGGTGCTGGAAATCCTTGAACGCGAGCGGATTCCGTTTGATTGTATTGCCGGCACCAGCATGGGCGCCCTGGTGGCTGGCGCCTATGCAGCGGGCTTGTCGCCAGCTGAGATGCGCGCAAAATTAAAAGAGGCCGACTGGACCAATATGTTTCTGGATTCAGCGGATTATTCACAGATGAACTACCGCACCAAGCGCGTGACGCAGGGCCTGCTGCCGGGAGCCGAGGTCGGCTTGTCCGACGAGGGATTGCAGATCACCTCGGGGCTGGTGTCCGGTGAAAAAATCAAACTCTTCTTCAACCAGCTGGTGGGCGATGATGTTGGTGGCCGCATGATTGAGGAATTGCGCCTGCCGCTGGCAATCATCGCGACCGATATCGGTACTGGTGAAAAAGTGGTGCTCAAAAGCGGCAGCCTGACCCACGCCATGCGTGCCAGCATGTCTGTACCCGGCTTTATGGCACCGGTGGAATACGAAGGTGCAAAACTGGTGGACGGCGGCCTGGTGGACAACGTGCCGATCCAGGTGGGGCGCGAACTATGCAACGCCGAACGCGTGATTGCCGTCGACGTGGGAACACCACTGAAACCCGCCAACAACGTGAACTCTTTGCTGAGCGTCACCGTGCAGATGATCGGGATCCTCACGCGCCAGAATGTGGCCCACGCCATCGCCAGCCTGGGCAGTAACGATATTTATATCACCCCGGACCTGGGCGATCTCACAGCCACCGAATTCGCCCGCTACAAACAGGCGGCCGATCTCGGTTACGCTGCTGCCGAGGCGCGGGTTGCCGACCTGCAAGAATTCACCGTCGCCCCGCAGAATTACGCCGCCTGGCAAGCACAATTGCGCGATGAGCGCGAACTGATCACCACCATCGACACCATCACCATTGCACCCATGACGCGCGTCAATCCGATCTTTATACGGCAATTGATTCGCCAACAGGAGGGCGAAACTCTGAATCGTGAGCAACTGGAGGTGGATTTAATCCGCATTTATGGCATGGGCGGTTTTGATAATGTGGATTATCAAGTGCAGCATATCGATGGTAAAAATAATCTCACCATCCTCGCGCGCGAAAATAAAGCCTCGTCGGATTACCTGACCTTTGGTTTCAGCATCAACGAAGAGCGGCGAGAAGGTTCCAGCGTGAATTTGCGCACAGCGTTTCGCAATGTCTGGCTGAATCGCTACGGCGGTGAATTGTTCGCGGTGATGGATCTCGGCAGCAATTCCTCTTTCGAAGTAGACTTTTATCAACCACTCAATCAACGCCAAAGCTGGTTTATTGAACCCAGTTACGTGACGCAACGGGATGAAATCAGTATTTATCTGGACAACGAAAAAATTGCCGAGTACGACCTGAAAACGGACTATGCCCAACTATTGATGGGCAGGAACATTGGCATTTGGGGACAAGCGAGAATCGGTTGGCGGCAATACCATACCCGCGGCCGCTCGCAGATCGGTGTGGTCGAGTTACCAGATATCGACGAGCGTTACGATGGCTGGGTCGCCGAGACGGTCTTTGACGGCCGTAACCGATTGTATTTTCCCTCCAAAGGCTGGAGCGGCGGCATCAGCTATTTTGAATCCGCCGAGCAGGATTATCGCAAGGTCAAAACAGAACTCAGCGGCACTTATCTGGTGGGTGATTATGTCTGGGGGATGCGCACGTCGTATGTCACCGCTATTGACGATGAGCTGCCACTATTCGACGCGGAATTATTGGGTGGTTTTTTAAATTTATCCGGCTACGCCACCGAACAGATCTGGACCAACGGCGCCTTCTATTCACACCTGCGCGCTGAAAAAATTATCGGCCATATGCCGCTGGGTTTAAGCGGCGATCTGCGCATGGGGCTTGCCGTCGAAGGAGCAAAGCTCGAAGAGCCCATCAATCTGGGCGAAGAAGACGAATGGCTGGATTCTGCCATTGTGTATTTCGGCGGTGAAACGCCACTGGGGCCGGTGTATCTCGGTTATGGCTTCACCTTTAGCGGCGACTTCAATATTTATTTTCAACTGGGCGCCTTTTAATAGCTGTTGAAAATTTTCTATTCCCTGGCGATGCGCGGCTGTAACCGCGTTTCATCGCTCACCGAAAAATTAATCTCACCACTTAACAACCATTCCGCCGCTTTACGCTGATGCTTATCCAGCACCGGCAATAAAGACAAGTACCAATTGTTTCTCGGGTTAAACTCCAGGCTGCCGCGATAATGACCGCTGGATGTTTGCTGTAACACCACCTGCTGATCCAGATCTGCCTCAAAGGGATGGTCGAGCAATAACAATAACTGCGCGGGCACAGCATCCTGCGACGGTATCTGTAAAAACACTTCGCCGGTGGTACGATCAAAACGCAACTGCGCCGTTAAACCTAATTCCACGGCGCGCCGATCCTGCTCCATGGTTTGATTGATCATGCGTCCTTCTTTGTAATAGTTGTCAATTACTACATCGTCGGCATGACGGAACGCAATGGTTACCGTCACCATGGAGACACAGACCACCACAATTAACGGCGTGAAAACAAACCAGAACCAGAATTGGCGATAAAAAGGCTTAATGTCTTGTTCAGTTTTCATCAATAATCATTCGTAAAGTGTAAGTTTAAGCGTGGCACAAAGGGCGGTGGTGCAAGCGTTTCTGAAACCCTCACGTCAGGGACGACGTGAGGGAGCTACAGGGATGTATTCATGCGTTTTCAGAAACGCTTGCACCATCGACCGTCCCGCCAATACAAAATTAATATCCACGCAGCTGCGGACCAATAAAACTGGTGGTGTGCTCTGCGGTTAATTCAGGATTATCCCGCGCCTGCACTTTAATGGTTACATCCGTCTGAACTTCTTTTAACGCATCACGCGGCACAGCAATTCGTACGGGGACGGTCAACAGCTCGCCCTCTTCAACCGGCACCGGGCGATAGCCTTGTACCTCAAACGGATAATCACCGCTCACCTGAATATCGTATACGTGCGCGTGGCGATCCATGTTGTTGATCTTGATGGTGTAGACGTTCTGGATATCCTGACCCGCCACGCGGTACATACGCACGCCGCGATCACGCAATACTTCCAGACCGACCGGCACGCGCGAGGCGATGGAATAGACAAACACGCTGATCATCGCAATCAAGACAACGGCATAGCCCAACAAGCGCGGGCGAAAGACGTTGGTGTGACCCTTCTCAATCGCGTCTTCGGTGGTGAAGCTGATCAGGCCGCGCTCGTAACCCATTTTGTCCATCACGGTGTTACATGCATCCACGCATAAGCCGCAATCGATACATTCCGGTTGCAAGCCATCGCGTATATCAATATCCACCGGACATACCTGCACACACCAGGAGCAGTCAATGCAATCGCCCAGGCCTTTGGCTTTGTAATCTTCATCCAGCTTGCGCGGGCCGCGTTTTTCACCGCGCACATAGTTGTAAAACACAGTGAGCGTGTCTTTGTCGTACATCACTGACTGGAAGCGCGCGTAGGGGCACATGTATTTACAGACTTGTTCGCGCAGAAAGCCGGCGTTCATGTAGGTGGCGCCGGTGAAGAAAAATACCCAGAACGCCGGCGCGAGATCCGATTGGAAAGTAACGAGTTCGTAGATTAATGTGCGAATCGGAACAAAATAACCGACAAAGGTCAGCGAGGTAATTAACGCAATGACAATCCATAAGGTTTGCGTCGCACCTTTGCGCCAGATTTTCTCAAAGTTCCACGGCTGAGAATCAAGCTTGATGCGCTTGTTGCGATCCCCCTGGAACACATACTCGGCCCAGATAAACATCTGCGTCCAGACAGTTTGCGGGCAGGTGAAACCGCACCACACGCGTCCGACCAGTACGGTTACGGTAAATAATAGAAACGCAGCAATAATCAGCAGCCACGCCAGGTACATGCCGTCGTGGGGCCAGAAGGTCATCCAGAGGATATGGAATTTACGTTCGGGAAGATCGAACAACATGGCCGGCCGGCCATCGATCATCAGCCAAGGCATGAGGACAAAACCCGCCAACAAGGGCAAGCCAGTGTAGCGCCGCAGTTTTTGATAAAAACCGGTGATGCGGCGGGTATACACTTTTTCGTCGGCTTCGTAGAGATTGACGTAGCGGATTACATTTTCAGAATGATCTTTACCGGCGTTTTCAGGCTTGACACTCAAAAGAAAAACCTCATCAAGGGAAAAGAAATCAGGGAAAAGGAAAAAGTATGAACTCGCCCTCTTCCCACGCTGTGTCACTCAAAGAAAACTACTCGTTACCCAGGGCAACTCTTTTTCTTCTTTTCCCTTTTCCCTATGTCCTTTCTTTTTTCTTACTCTTGCTCCAGCGATAAGCTGTACACGTAGGCCGCCAGCAGGTGGATGCGATCCGCTTTCAGCAACTCCTGTTGTGCAGGCATGACACCGTTGCGCCCATTACGCAGCGTGGCGCGGATGTCCTGCGGCTCGCCGCCGTACAGCCAGATGTCGTCGGTCAGGTTGGGCGCACCGAGCGCCTGATTACCTTTACCATCCACACCGTGGCAGGCCACGCAGTTCTGGTTATAGAGTTTTGCACCCAGTTCGGCTTTTGCGGCATCGTGGTCCTGACCGCTCATTTGCAGCACGTATTCCGACACATTCACCACCCCGGTTTCACCCATCAAGGCACCCCATGCCGGCATGGCGCCTTTACGACCGAGGGTAATGGTTTCCTTTATTTTTTCCGGCGTGCCGCCGTACAACCAATCGTGGTCGGTCAGATTGGGAAAGCCGTAGTTGCCGCCGCCGTCTGCGCCGTGACACACCGCGCAGTTGTTGGAAAACAGGCGCAGGCCCATCTTCATGGCGTCGGGATTTTGGGCCAATTGCTCGATAGGTGTATTGGCGTAGATGCCGAAAGTATCGGCATAACGTGCGTCGGCCTGTTGTTGATGGCCGCGCAGTTCTTTTACTGACGTCCAGCCGAACAAGCCGGGCCAGGAGCCCAGGCCGGGGTAGACCAACAGGTAAACACCGGCATAAACAAAGGTCACGATAAACATGATGAACCACCAACGCGGCAAGGGGTTGTCATACTCCTCAATGCCGTCGTAGACGTGACCGGTAGTTTTGTTTTCTTCTTCGTCCTGATCGCTTACCGCTACCTTGCGGTTGGCCAACAGGACCCACAACACCAACGCCAGGTTGGTGAGGGTCAAGCCAATAATCCAAAGGTTCCAGAATGTACCCATAATCAATTCCGCCTGTCTGAATCATCACCGGGATGATCGTTCTGCTCGTGTTCTTTGCCCGTCGCGTCATCATCGGCAAAGGGCAGTTTGGCATCTTCTTCAAAGCGCTTTTTGCGCTTGGGGGCAAAGGCCCACCAGCACACGCCGAAGAAAGCGACCATCACCAATACTGTAGAAATTGCGCCGAGAGTGCCTGCGTCCATCATCAACGTTTCTCTTTCAGGAGCGTGCCCAGTTGCTGCAAGTACGCCACCAGCGCATCCATCTCGGATACACCTTTTACGGCCGCTTCAGCGCCAGCGATGTCGTCCTCTGTATAGGGGACACCAACGCGGCTCAGTGCACGCATCTTGGCGGCGGTGTGTTTGCCATCCAGGATGTTGTCGTACAACCAGGGGAACGCCGGCATATTGGATTCCGGCACGACGATGCGCGGATTGAACAGGTGCACCTTGTGCCAGTCGTCGGAGTAACGGCCGCCGACGCGGGCCAGGTCTGGACCGGTACGCTTGGAGCCCCACAGGAAGGGGTGCTCGTAAACCGATTCACCCGCAACCGAATAGTGGCCGTAACGCTCTACTTCGGCACGCAAGGGACGAACCATCTGCGTGTGGCACACGTGGCAACCTTCGCGGATGTAGATATCCCGACCTTCCAGCACCAGCGCCGGCAGAGGTTTCAAACCTTCCACGGGGGTGGTGGTTTCTTTCAGGAAGAACTGCGGCACGATCTGCGTCAGGCCGCCGAAGCTGATGGCGATGATGACCAGCACGGTCATCAGGCCAATATTCTTTTCTACTATGTCATGACCTTTCATCGAATATCCCCTTACGCCGCCTGAGTCGCCGGATCAGCCGGAATCACTTCAGGCTCCGGTGTTTTGGCTGTGCGGTACGCGTTATAGGCCATCAAAAACATACCCGCCAGGAACACGGCACCGCCGAGGAAGCGCACGAAGTAACCGGGGTAGCTGGCTTGTACGGCTTCAACAAAGCTGTAGGTCAAGGTGCCGTCGGCGTTGAATGCGCGCCACATCAAACCTTGCATGATGCCGTTGACCCACATGGACGCGATGTACAACACCGTGCCGATAGTCGCCAACCAGAAGTGAATGTTGATCAAGCGAACGCTGTACATCTCTTTGCGACCGAACAGGATCGGCAACAGATGGTATATGGAACCGATAGAGATCATCGCCACCCAGCCCAGGGCGCCGGAGTGAACGTGACCGATGGTCCAGTCAGTATTGTGCGACAGCGCGTTAACTGTCTTGATGGACATCATCGGGCCTTCAAAGGTAGACATACCGTAGAAAGACAAGGACACCACCAGGAAGCGTAAGGTCGGGTCGGTGCGCAGCTTATGCCAGGCACCGGACAGGGTCATAATGCCGTTGATCATGCCTCCCCAACTGGGTGCCAGCAGGATCAGGGACATCACCATACCCAGGCTTTGCGCCCAGTCCGGCAGGGCCGAGTAATGCAAGTGGTGCGCACCGGCCCAGATGTAAATAGAGATCAATGCCCAGAAGTGCACGATAGACAACTGATAGGAATATACCGGGCGGCCCGCCTGCTTGGGCACAAAGTAATACATCATGCCGAGGAAGCCGGCGGTCAGGAAGAAGCCCACCGCGTTGTGGCCATACCACCACTGCACCATGGCATCGGCCGCGCCGGCGTAGGCAGAGTAGGACTTCATGAAATATGCCGGCGTAAATGCGCTGTTGACGATATGCAATACAGCAACGGTAAGAATAAACCCGCCGTAGAACCAGTTAGCCACGTAGATATGGTCAGTCTTGCGTTTCACGATAGTACCGAAAAACACAATCGCGTAACTCACCCACACAATCGCAATTAAAATGTCGATCGGCCACTCCAGCTCAGCGTATTCCTTGGAGGTGGTGTAACCCAGCGGCAGGGTAATCACGGCGAGCACAATCACCAGTTGCCAACCCCAGAAGGTAAACGGCACCAACCAGCCACCGAACAAACGGGTCTGACAGGTTCGCTGGACCACATAATAGGAAGTTGCAAATAACGCACAGCCACCGAACGCAAATATCACGGCGTTGGTGTGCAGCGGACGCAGCCGGCCAAAATGGGTGTAGGGTTGAAAGATGTCGTTTAATTCCGGCCAAAACAACTGGGCCGCAATCAGCACACCAACTCCCATACCGACCACACCCCAAACGATGGTCATGATGGAGAATTGGCGCACGACATTGTAATCATAGACCGGATGGTCAGTGGCTACTGCCGGATTACTACTCATAGGACATTCCCGATGCGATAAAGAAAAGGGTTACGTTCAAGAAAAGAAGATGTATCAACCGCACCAAGGCGCCCCCTTTCCGGGGCGTCATTGTGCGTAAAAGAGAAGTTACCGATATTGATCCTGATCAAGTTGAATCCCCGGGATAACGCTCCGTTAATAACTGATCCGTCACTGATGGCGCGACAGCGGATAAAGCAGACACTTTAGCGCGTGCAGGGCGACATCAAACTGCCCAAAATATATACAGTGTAGAGCAGCATTTAAAAAATGCTGCTCTTACCGCGTGGTAAACCCAAAGAATTAACGCAGTGTGCGACCTTTGTTAGCCGCAATGCGCATACGCAGTGCATTCAGCTTGATAAAGCCTTCTGCATCTTTTTGATTGTAAGCACCGGCATCGTCCTCGAAGGTCGCAACCTTTTCATCGAACAGGCTGTCCGCCGAGCGGCGACCAACCACATGCACAGCACCTTTATATAATTTCACCCGCACATCACCGTTAACAAATTGCTGCGATTCGTCGATAGCAGTTTGCAGCATCTTGCGCTCCGGGCTCCACCAGTAGCCGTTGTAGATCATCTCGGCGTAGCGCGGCATTAAGCTGTCTTTCAAATGTGCGACTTCGCGGTCCAGGGTGATGGATTCAATCGCGCGGTGGGCACGCAGCATGATGGTGCCACCGGGGGTTTCATAGCAGCCGCGAGACTTCATACCGACGTAACGGTTTTCCACGATGTCCAGACGACCCACACCGTTTTCGCCACCCAGTTTGTTGAGGGTTGCCAGTACGGTTGCCGGGGACATGCGCTCGCCATTAATAGCCACAACATCACCTTTTTCATAGGTAAGGTCGATGTAAGTCGCTTTGTCCGGCGCGGCTTCCGGAGAAACGCTCCAGCGCCACATATCTTCTTCAGCTTCGGTCCAGGGATTTTCCAGAACACCGCCTTCATATGAGATGTGCAACAGGTTGGCATCCATGGAATAGGGAGATTTCTTTTTCTTGTTGAAATCCACCGGAATGTTGTTCTTCTCGCAGTAAGCCATCAGCGTCTCACGGGAGGTCAAATCCCACTCACGCCAGGGCGCGATCACTTTAATACCCGGCTTAAGTGCGTAGGCACCCAGCTCAAAACGTACCTGGTCGTTACCCTTACCGGTCGCGCCGTGGGAGATGGCATCAGCACCGACTTCATTGGCAATTTCGATCAAGCGCTTGGCGATCAACGGACGGGCAATGGAGGTACCCAAGAGGTACTCACCTTCATAGATGGTATTGGCGCGGAACATGGGGAACACGAAATCGCGCACGAATTCTTCACGCAGGTCATCAATATAGATTTGCTTCACGCCCAGGGCCTGGGCTTTGGCGCGGGCGGGTTCTACTTCTTCACCCTGGCCGATATCGGCCGTGAATGTCACCACTTCGCAGTTGTAGTTTTCTTGCAGCCATTTGACGATTACAGACGTATCAAGGCCGCCGGAGTAGGCCAGAACCACTTTCTTGATGGATGACATAGGAAGCTCCCGCGAGACGAACTATTGGAGAATGAGGACCTGTACGGCGCGAAAACCAGCACCGAATCAGCGCGCGGGATTGTACTCGCAAAAAGGACAAATTCCCACCGCCCTGTAACGGGTTTACCCATTTTTTGTGTGGATATGTTTCATTTAGCAACGATTCTCAGTAAACCAAGCGTTTACCTCCCGGATATCCGGGCGCACACTAGCGATCACTTCATCAAAGGAGAGCGCATTATGAGCAATGAACTTTTGACTATCCCCTGCACCACCAACGACGGCCGCACTGCCCGGTTAAGCGATTACCCCGCCAAGGCCTATCTGATCGTCAACACCGCCAGCGAGTGCGGTTTTACACCGCAGTACAAAGGATTGGAGCAGTTGTGGCAGACCTACCGTGACAAGGGGCTGCAGGTACTGGGATTTCCCTGTAACCAGTTCGGCGGCCAGGAACCTGGCAGCGATGCGGAGATTTCACAGTTCTGCGAGATGAATTATGGGGTGACCTTTCCTTTATTCAGTAAGGTCGATGTGAATGGGGATAATGCGCATCCTTTATTTGTTGCCGTAAAAGAGGCCGCACCGGGGATTTTGGGCAGTAAAGCGATTAAATGGAATTTCACCAAGTTTCTGGTGACGGGTGAAGGGCGGGTAGTTGAGCGTTATGCGCCCACTACGAAACCCGAAGATCTGGTAGAGGATATTGAGAAGCTGTTGTGATTTGAGGGAAGTTCTTTACGGCTAGAAAGCTGAAGTTGACACTCGCACACGGTGAGTTTGGCGTTAGGCCTTTTGTTTCGAAACCTTCAAGTCAGGGATGACTTGAAGGAGCTACAGGGATGTATTCATGCGTTTTCGAAACAAAAGGCCTAATGACAAACGGATCACGGAGCACTTAAACAGACTAGTACACTTCATTCTTTCTATTAAAGCGAATCCATCAGAGCGTCCACACTTCGACACGGCGATTCATATTACGACCGGATGGGGTTTCACTGCTGGCCAAGGGTGCTGCATCACCCAGCCCTTTGGTTAACAACGGATAAACGCCGCGCGCAATCAAAGCCTGTTCCACAACGCGCGCACGTTTCAGCGACAGTTCCTGACTGGAGATCTCGTCACCCTCGCTGTCGGAAAAGCCAAACAGCTGAACACGCTTGGGGGCATTCTGTTCCATATATTTCACCAGCCGATCGATATCACGCAAAGCTTTGCTATCCAATTCATCGCTGCCGCTTTTGAATCGGAAATTAATGGAGAGTCGCTCGGAGTGTGTGGTCAGTTCGCGCACCAGCGGGGGGTAAAAGTTTTTATCGAAGGCTTTGCCGGTGGTGATGTTTTGCGATACCAGGCCGATTTTTTCCACAATCGCCTGGGCGTCTTCCTGTAAGCTGAAGTTGGCAAACTCGCGTGCAAAAGCATTGGCGTTCAGTTGTGGTGTATAAAAATATAAACGGCGCGCCAGCGGATAATCTTCGGTTCCCACGGTAAAGTGCGTGGGAATAATCGCCAGGTGTTCATCCGACTCCGATATTGCCAATAGCTTCGCCTGGCGCACGTAAGGCAGCCCGATAAACCCGATAGCGCCCGGATCTTTACTTACATCGTCCGCCAAACCGGTGCTGGATTCGTAGCGTTTGGCATCAGCCGCCAGTTTGGCCTGACGCGGGTCGAGCACCAGGCTTTTGAACGTATCCCAAGTGCCGGAATTTTCGTCGCGCGCGTAATGGGTGATGGGTACATCACTACCGCCCAACTGCGACCAGTTGCTAATCTCGCCCGAGAAAATGGCCACCAATTGTTGCAACGACAATGCGGTGATGGAATTACCCGGATGGGTGATGATAGCCAAACCATCCAGGCCGATAACATGTTCACTGCCAGCGTGGGCAAGATCGCCGTATTGCGCCTGCAGATCGCGCAGCTCTTGTTCTTTGATACGCCGCGATGACATGCCGATATCCGCAGCGCTGTTGCGCAAATCTTCAAACGCCGTGCTTGAACCGTGCGCGTGAATTTCTACAAAGACTTTTTTACCATCGAGCAAACCAGTTACTATTTTTTCTACCGGATTATCACTTACCTCAGTTGTAATAGCCGTAGCGCCCTTCTCCGCCAAATAAGCCGACACCAGACGCGGCGCTAATTGTTCCCCCACCGTATTCGAACCGTGTAAGCGAAACAAAGGTTGATTCGATGCAACTACCGGCACTGGCTGTGCGTCTGCCGGCGCGATATTTTTTTGTGCCACAGCGGATGGCGCAAAGACATTGACACCCGCACCGCCGGGCATCACCGATCGGAACAAAAAGCCCGATAAGAATACCATCAGGCTCAAGGCCACACTGGCCAGCGGAGTCAGTTTTAACCAATATTTTTTCTTGTCCTTTACGCGCAAACTTTTCGTGCGACTCACGCCCTCAGTCGAAATCTGGTCATCCTCCAACTGGCGAATTTCCCACACCAGGCTGGTCAGCTCTTCATGATTCAATTTAAGCGCTTTCTCCAGCAACTCTTCGCGATAGGCCTCGTCTTTAAGCACCATATTCAGCGGAATATGCAGCTTGAACTCGCTCTCGCACAGGCGCTTTAAGTTCCACAGCCGATCCACCAAGGTGACATTGAAGTGCCTGGGGCCGCGCCCCTGTTTCGCCGTGGTGATCATCTGTTCGCCCCTGTCCAAAAGAAAAGGGGCATTTATAGCGTGGTTTGGTGACAGGGATATTGCAAGAAAAACAGAGCTTACGCTGGCACGTTACGAGTTTGTCGTTAGCCTATGAGTTTCGAAACCCTCAAGTCAGGGACGACTTGAGGGAGCTACAGGGAGGTATATATGCGTTTTCGAAACTCATAGGCTAATGACAAACGACTTTCGAAGCACCTGCATGCAGACCTAAGATATTTTATTAAGATTTTACAACGTAAAAGTAGCCACTTTATCGCTCAGCGCGCGGGAGTGATCCTCCAGCACCTTCGCCCGCGCCTCACCGGATTGTGCATCCGTCGCCAAACCATCCGCTACATGCTTGATCGCCGTCATATTCTTCAGTACCTCTTGCACCACATGACTTTGCTCTTCCGCTGCGGTAGCAATCTGCGAAGCCATGCTGCTGATCACGCCAACCGCCTCATTAATTTTATTCAGTGATTGCGACGCATTGTCCGCATTGGTCACACTGCCGGTCGCCAGTTTACGGCTGTCGTCCATGATCGATACCGCGTTCTGTGCCGTCGCTTGCAGCGATGAAATCATCGATTGAATTTCTTCGGTGCTGGCATGGGTGCGTTGTGACAATACCCGCACCTCATCGGCAACCACCGCAAAACCGCGCCCCTGTTCACCGGCGCGCGCAGCTTCAATGGCGGCGTTCAAGGCGAGTAAATTGGTTTGCTCGGCAATCCCCTGGATAGTCGCGAGGATGCCGCTGATTTTTTTGGCGTGCTCGTTTAAATTCGAGATCACACTGCCCGCTTGTTCGACTTTTTCAGCTAACACAAAGATGGAGTCGCGAGTTTTATCCACCTGGGTTTTTCCGTGTTCAGCGCTGGACACCGACTCATCAACCGAGGTAGCTGTGCGTTCCGCATGGTGCGCAATTTCCTGGGTCGCGTTGGTCATCTCAGTCATGGATTCAGTCACCATACCGATTTGTTCCTGCTGCATCCCCAGTTCACGCACGGAATGCATCGCGCGCTCTGCCGTTGAGCGGGCGTTATCGCGCAGTTCGTTGGCCTGACCGCGGATGTGCTCCACCAGATCGTGCATATGATCGACAAACAAATTGAAGCTCGCCGCTAATTGCCCTACTTCATCGTTCGAAGTCACTGGTAACCGACGCGACAAATCCCCATCACCGGATGCAATTTCAGAAAGCGAATCCGAAACGTTATTCAACGGTTGCAGCAAACGACCGTTGAGCCAATTGATGCCAATCAACGTCGCCACCAGCAGCAGCAAAGTCGCCATCATCTGGCCGATCAAGGTGGACTGCACCGGCCCCACCAGGGCTTCACGATCCAACAACATCACCAGTACCAGATCAGAGTCAGCAACCGGGTCGGCGAAGATTTGTTTGGTACGCCCATCAACGGTAATCAGAGTAGAGGCTTGTTGACCTTGTAATAATTTTTCTACAGTAGATTGGGTCAGCTCCGGCGCAACATCGGTCAGGGGTTTGTTTAACAGGCTTTGGTCACGGTGAGCAAAAACCGTGTTTTTACGCGTGGCAATAAACATCTCACCATCGCCAGGCAACTCAATATCGCGCAACTGCTGCACGATATTATCGAGCACCACATCCACCCCCAGAATGCCTTTGATACTGCCGTCGGGATTCAGCACCGCGCGCCCGAGCGACACCACATTTTTACCTGTGGCAGATGCCACTGAGGGATTTTCCACAACCGTTTTGCGGGGATTTTTGGTGGCGTTGATATACCAGCTCCACACGCGGGGGTCGCTGTTGTCCGCCGCCATTTGCAGGTTGTTGGCGTTCACCAGTGAACCGTCAGCAAAGGCGAGGAAGACATTGTCGACATCGGCGGAGATTCGCAATTGCACCAGGTGCGCGTTGTAGCGGCTTTCATCAGCCTCAGCGGGAAAGCTCTCCAGCGCCTTGCCCTTAGCGGCAAACCAGTCACCCACATATTTGGTAAAGGTGGCGGAGATACCTTTCACTTGCTGGGCGATGTTGGCTTCCATCTGCTTCATGGCGGAAGAATAAGACAGCCAGGCCACAGCACAACCAACCAGTACGAGGGAAACAGCTACCGAGGCACTTATTTTCTTTCTTAACGACCATCTTGCTGACATACAGCCTCCACCATGCGCTTTAGAAGCCAATCATTAACGTCGACCGGCTGATTATTATGTTGTTATGACGTTGTCTGTGGCCGGTTAGGATAAGCCGGCACATCTAATTAATAGTCTATTTTGGTAAAAGTTTTGCCCTTATTAGAACAAATCCTTTTAAACATAATTTTTATCACTAAAAACGTGGGGCTTTTATTCAGCATAGCAAAGCTTTTACAGGAAGATTAATGTGCCAACAAAAAATTACTATCTCTTGAGGCTTTAGGGCGCGCTTGCGACTTGCTGAACGCGCTTGATCAGATTATCGGCATAACTCGCTAAATCCTTAAGCAACTGCCGTTGAGAGCTAGTGAGTTCCTCCGCCGACAGCTCTGCCAGGCGTTGCTGGAATTGGTCCCAGACGATACCGGCTCCAGCTTCGGGATGGGTGAGCCGCCAGCGACAAAACTCACGCCAGCGCTGCGCCTCTGGTGGTGTCAAACTGGTGGGGAAATTGCGCGCACGATAGCGAAACAATAACTCCCCCAAGCGCGCGTCCTTGAACGGCAAGCTTGCTGTTGCCAGGTCTTGCGCCGACATAGCGCGAATCTTCTGCATCAGGCGTTTGTCATGCTCGTCAAAGAAACCGCCGCTATAGAGCATCTGCTCGGGATCATCTTGCTCGGCAAACGTCTGTTCGCCGTACAAGGCCATTAATTTGCCGCGCAATGCCTGCTGTTCTTCCAGTGTCAGGTTAGCGAGCACTTGCCAATGGCGTTCGTTCGCGGCGCGATCAAGTCCCAGTCGATGCGCCGTGGCTTCATCCAGCATCCTGAGGGGAAGCAACATGGGCGTCTTGTTGAGGTGCACTTCTTTCAATGCCAGCCGCTCTTCTCCGTCAGCCAGGTCTTCACGCCGGACAAACAACCGTTGCCGTAACGTCTCCACCGGCAAACGCAGCAAATCAGCCGGATCAGAGGCCAGATTTAATACGATCACGCTGTTTTTATTGGTTGGATGAAACGCCAGGGGCACCACCAGCGCCGCATTGCCGTTTTCATTGGGAAATTTGGAAGAGATATGCAGCACCGGCTTGCATTCATCGATATTGATGAGGCTGCCGGCAAAACGCTTATCGCGCAGCCGGTACGCGTAATCATAGAGTTTGGGCTGCTTTTGCTTGATCAGGCGGGCAATAGCAATGGTGGCGAGCACGTCGGAGAGCGCATCGTGCGCCGCTTCGTGGTTCAGGTTATTGGCAGCGGTCAGCATCTCCAGCCGAAAACACGGGCGACCATCCTCGTAATCGGGCCACTCGATGCCCTCCGGCCGCAGGGCGCGGGTCATGCGAACCATATCGATGATGTCCCAGCGCGAATTGCCGTTGCGCCATTCACGCTCATAGGGATCATAGAAATTGCGGTAGAGCGCGTAGCGCGTGACTTCATCATCGAATCGAATGGAGTTGTAGCCCACGCCGCAAGTGCCCGGCTCACTCAGTTCGGCGGCGATGGCAGCGACAAACTGGTATTCCGGTACCCCTTTTTCCAACGCAACCTGCGGTGTAAGTCCGGTAACGAGGCAGGCATCGGGCTTGGGCAGGCAATCCACCGCTGGCTGGCAGTAGAGCATCAGCGGGTCGCCAATAATATTGAGGTCTTCATCCGTGCGCACACCGGCAAATTGCGATGGGCGGTCCCGGGCAGGCACTTCGCCCCAGGTTTCATAGTCGTGCCAATAGAGGGTGTTGGATTGGGTTTTCGATGGGTTTTTGGTATTCACGCGGCCCCGGCTCCTGTTCCGTCAATGGCGCCACTGTAACATTCCAGGCCAAAATAAAAACCCGAAGTGCTTGGTCACATAAAGGCAATTGCATATACTGCGGCCCGGGTTAACAGCTGACAGAGATTGCCATGACTGATTTGAACCATCTTTTCGAAAACAACGCCCGCTGGGCAGAAAAAATCCAGAAAGAACAACCCGGCTTCTTCGAAGCCCTCGCCAAACAACAAGCCCCTGAGTATTTATGGATAGGTTGTTCCGACAGCCGCGTCCCCGCCAACGAAATCGTTGATCTCATGCCCGGTGAACTCTTCGTGCACCGCAATGTGGCCAATATCGTGATCCACACCGATTTGAACTGTATGTCCGTTATGCAGTTTGCGGTGGAGTTTCTCAAGGTAAAACACATCATGGTCACTGGCCATTATGGCTGTGGTGGTGTAAAGGCAGCGCTCGAAGGGCGTCAGTTGGGGCTGGTAGATTACTGGGTGCGCGCTATTCGCGATGTGTATTACGCTCACAAGGAAACGATTGACGGTATCAGTAATCCGACCGAACAGCTCAATCGCTTATGCGAATTGAATGTCATGCAACAGGTGGCGAATGTATCCCATACCAACATCATTCAAAACGCCTGGAAACGCGGACAGGAGCTGACCATTCACGGTTGGATCTACGGTATCCACGATGGCCGGGTGCGCAACCTGATGGAGCCCATCAGCTCCGTTGATCAGGTGCCCGAGCAGTATCGGGTGTATTGATGTGACCCGACTAAATGCCCGTAATTAAACGGGCATTTACTTTTCCCAATCCCGCGCTTCATACAAACGTTGTGTTTTGGCAGCCATCACAAAATCATTTCGATGCAGGCCTTTGATCTTGTGGGTCCACCACTCAACCCGCACCTTGCCCCACTCAGTCAATATCGCGGGATGGTGATCCATACTTTCCGCCAGCCGTCCCACCAGATTGGTAAACGCGAGCGCCTGGAAGAAATTTTTGAAGGTGTATTCACGCACTAGCAGGGGCACCTTGTCGCGCGTTGTAACCTCCCATTGCGGCACCTCCTGTTGCAGAGCGTGAATCTCCTGTTCCGTCAAACGCGGGGCATCCGCTCGGCAGGCTTCGCAGGTTTCCTCGGCGATGGGTTTATGCGTGGCTGAAGTCATTGAAGGGCTCCTTTCATGATGTTTGCAGTGCCAATGGTATCGGGTTGGACTGCCCATCACTGAAAGAGTTTGCCGGGTGCCTATAACAGATAAATGATCAGATAAGCGCTGTCGGTATCCAGTGCACTCTCTGCGGCGCATAAAAAAGCCGGAGCAGGTCCGGCTTTTTAACAGGCTTATAGATACCCCTATAGGATATTGACGACACCTTCCTCGATCTTCGCCTTCCAGATCTGTGGGCCGGTGATGTGCACCGACTCCCCGCGGGAATCCACCGCGACGGTGACCGGCATGTCTTTCACGTCAAATTCATAGATGGCTTCCATCCCCAGCTCCGGGAAACCCAGGACTTTGGAAGACTTGATCGCCTGCGCCACCAGATAGGCGGCACCACCCACAGCCATCAGGTAGACCGACTGGTGATCGCGAATAGCATCGATGGCGGCGGGACCGCGTTCGGATTTACCAATCATGCCCAACAGGCCGGTTTTTTCCAGCATGGTGCGTGTGAATTTATCCATTCGCGTGGCCGTGGTTGGGCCGGCTGGGCCGACCACCTCATCACGCACCGGATCGACCGGGCCGACGTAGTAGATAAAGCGGCCTTTCAGATCCACCGGCAAGGGTTCACCTTTGGCGAGCAGGTCGGTCATCTTTTTATGCGCTGCGTCGCGACCGGTCAGCATCTTACCGGACAGCAGGATAGTCTCACCGGTTTTCCAGGTTTGCACCTCCGCCGGGGTAACGGTATCCAGGTTCACACGACGCACACCTTCGCCCACCTCCCAGGAGATATCCGGGTAATCTTCCAGCGATGGCGGGGTTTGCAATGCCGGACCTGACCCATCCAGTGTGAAATGCGCGTGACGGGTGGCGGCACAGTTGGGGATGATGGCCACCGCTTTATTGGCGGCGTGGGTCGGGTAATCCTTGACCTTCACATCCAATACGGTTGTTAAACCACCCAGGCCCTGGGCGCCGATACCCAGGCGATTGACCTTGTCATAAAGCTCAATCCGCAGCTCTTCGGCGCGATTGCTTGCGCCGCGCGCTTGCAGCTCCTGGATATCCACCGGATCAAGCAGCGCCTCTTTGGCCAGCAGCATGGCTTTTTCCGCCGTGCCGCCAATACCGATACCGAGCATACCTGGCGGACACCAGCCAGCACCCATCTTGGGCACCATCTCCAATACCCAGTCCACCACCGAGTCCGAGGGGTTGAGCATCGCGAATTTGGTCTTGGCTTCCGAACCGCCCCCCTTGGCAGCCACATGCACATCCACCGTATTACCGGGGACAATGTTGTAGTGGATAACCGCCGGGGTGTTGTCACCGGTATTTTTGCGCGCGCCGTCCGGGTCTGCCAAGATCGAGGCGCGCAGTACATTATCGGGGTGCATATAGGCGCGGCGTACGCCTTCATTGACCATATCGGTCAGGCTCATCTGCGCATCCCATTGCACATCCATACCCACGGTCACAAAGACGGTCACAATACCGGTGTCCTGGCAGATGGGCCGATGACCCATCGCGCACATGCGCGAGTTAATCAGGATCTGGGCCATGGCGTCTTTGGCGGCTTTATTCTGCTCGCGCTCCCAGGCTTTATGTACCGCCTGGATAAAATCGACGGGGTGGTAATAAGAGATGAATTGCAGCGCATCGGCAACGCTGTCGATCAGGTCTTGCTGACGAATCACGGTTGGCATAGCAGTTTCTCTGTTAGCAATGTGCTCGCGGGAGCTCGACATCAACTCAACGCGGCAGGTTGAAGCTCTGGAGGCTTTTCAGGAGGAATTCGGGCGGCAATTCTACACCAACATGGGTAACGTGATGTAGCAACGCATGACGTGCCGAGGCATAAAAAAGGCCGGAAAAACGGGATCTTCCGGCCTTTGCAAGGAATTTCTCACCCAGCTCAGTTCGCCGGAGCCGCACCGATGCGCTGCTTGAGTTCCAGGATATCGCGATTAATCGTGCGACGGTATGCATCAATGGCTGCGATTGCCTCTTCATTAGTCCGGACTTTTTGTTGAAGGGCTTGCAGTGAACCCAACTGACCATCAACACGATCTACCTGTTCGGTGAAGTCCTGCAGGCGCTTACGCTGCTCGGCAATGCTGAGAACCGCCGACTCAATCTTGGCTACCGCATCATCCACTGCCGCCTTGTTCGCAGCCAATTGGGTATTGAGGCTGGCTGCCGTGGCTTTTGCTTCATTGGCGTCTTTTTTGGCAGCAGCCAGTTCTTTGGCCAGGCTGGCGATATTTTCTTTATTAGCCGCAATTGCCTTACGGTTAACATCGTTCGAGATGCCCCAGAGTTTGCGGATTTCGGAGTCAACCCACTTGAGTTTGGCATCCACCTGGGTCAACGACTGGCTCGATTCATCAGAGGTCACACTCAAGCGCCCTTCCAGATCGGTAATGCGCGCGTCAGCCTGCTGCAGTTGTGCTTGCGCCTCGGTTAACTTCCAGCCGAAAAAACCGCCGATAGCGACACCGGCCAATGCCAACAAGAGTGCAATGATTGTCAATGGACCAGAACCGGAAGACGCTGGCGCAGCTGCCGTGGCCGTTGGAGCCTGGGGACGAGGAGGACGAGCGGTATCTACCGGTGCACGACGTGCGATAGGTTCATCGCGCTCAGGCACAGAGGCATGACCAGACAAGGTGGGTTCTTTACGTTCCATAATCTGCGATTACCCGGGAAAACTGATGATGAGGCCCGCCCATAACAGCAAGCCAAATAAAGGCTGCATTTTATAGCAGGTATGGCGCGGGAAAAAAAGTTGACGACAGAATTAAACATTCCGGTGTTAACTGGTTTTACCAAAGATTTCCCGCTGTATGACAGCGGCGACAAAAACGGGTTGCAAAAAAAATCAGGCCCGAAAGCCTGATTTTTTAGTAACCATCAAATAGCTTATTCGGCGTATTTGGCGTTAACAAATTCCCAGTTAACCAAAGACCAGAAAGCATTCAGGTAGTTGGGACGTGAATTGCGGTAATCGATGTAGTAAGCATGTTCCCACACATCCACTGTCAGGATGGCCTTAACAGAAGAGTCTGTCAGCGGGGTTTGCGCATTGCTGGTATTCACAATAGCCACGCTACCATCCGCTTTTTTTACCAACCAGGTCCAGGCAGAACCAAAGTTGTTAATTGCCGAATTGGTGAACTCTTCCTTGAACTTGTCAAAGGAACCGAATACCTTGTTAATCGCCTCAGCCACTGCACCAGTCGCCGCGCCACCGCCGTTGGGGCTCAGGCAATTCCAGTAAAAGGTGTGATTCCATACTTGCGCAGCATTGTTGAACACACCACCGGAAGACGTTTTGATAATCTCTTCCAGGCTCTTGCCTTCGTATTCGGTGCCGGGGATCAAGCCATTCAACTTGTCCACGTATGTTTTGTGGTGTTTTCCGTAGTGGTATTCCAGGGTCTCGGCAGAGATGTGCGGAGCCAGGGCATCTTGTGCGTAAGGAAGTGCAGGTAATTCAAAAGCCATAATCATTCTCCTTAAGAAGACGTAATCTCAAAATTTCACTTAGCGATTGGCCAAGCACACGAATGTCGCAGCGCCAACTTATAAAGGGCTTAATGCCCGCTGGCTGTTAGAGTTTGTGGAAACGAAAGCGGCCCCGAAGGGCCGCCAGTATAACTCACTTCTGTGGCTCGTTAATGCCCGCCCATACGGGTTTGTATGGCAAGGCACTCACGGCAAACGTCAGCGAATCAGTGCTCATGGGCGGGCAATTACATCATGCCGCCCATGCCACCCATTCCGCCCATACCACCCATGTCTGGTGCAGCGGGCTTGTCTTCCGGCAGATCAGCAACCATGGCTTCGGTTGTGATCATCAGGCCAGCAATAGAACCGGCAGCCTGCAACGCAGTACGGGTTACTTTAGCCGGATCAAGGATACCCATCTCCAGCATATCGCCGTATTCACCGGATGCTGCGTTGAAACCGAAGTTACCGGTGCCTTGCTTCACTTTGTCAGCAACCACTGAAGGCTCTTCACCAGCGTTAGCCACGATTTGACGCAAGGGCGCTTCCATCGCACGGCGCGCAATACCGATACCGGCGTTCTGGTCTTCGTTGTCGCCTTTCAGGTCAGCAATGGCAGCCACAGCGCGAATCAACGCGGTACCACCGCCGGGAACCACACCTTCTTCTACCGCAGCGCGAGTAGCGTGCAGAGCATCTTCCACGCGCGCTTTCTTCTCTTTCATCTCGATTTCGGTAGCAGCGCCAACCTTGATTACCGCAACACCGCCAGCCAGTTTGGCTACACGCTCTTGCAATTTTTCACGGTCGTAGTCAGAGGTGGTTTCTTCGATTTGAGTACGGATTTGCTGTACGCGTGATTTGATTTCTTCGGGCTTGCCAGCACCGTCCACGATCACAGTGTTTTCCTTGTTCATGGTCACGCGTTTGGCGGTACCCAGATGCTCCAGAGATGCGCCTTCCAGATCCAGGCCGACTTCTTCAGAGATCACGGTGGCACCAGTCAGTACCGCGATGTCTTGCAGCATGGCTTTACGACGGTCGCCGAAGCCAGGCGCCTTACATGCAGCCACTTTTACGATGCCGCGGATGTTGTTCACCACCAGTGTCGCCAGGGCTTCGCCTTCCACGTCTTCAGCGATGATAACCAGCGGCTTGCCTGCTTTGGCAACACCTTCGAGCACCGGCAGCAATTCGCGGATGTTGGAGATTTTCTTGTCAACCAACAGGATGTATGGGTTGTCTTGCTCAACGCTCATGCTGTCCTGGTTGTTGATGAAGTATGGCGAGAGGTAACCGCGGTCGAACTGCATACCTTCTACTACATCCAGTTCGTTATCGAGGCTGGTGCCTTCTTCAACGGTGATTACACCTTCTTTACCGACTTTTTCCATGGCTTCAGCAATCAGGCCGCCGATGGAGGTGTCGCTGTTGGCAGAGATGGTGCCGACTTGAGAGATAGATTTACTGTCAGCACAGGGCTGAGAGATGGATTTGATGTGCGCAACGGCAGCCGTGATGGCCTTGTCGATACCGCGCTTCAGGTCCATCGGGTTCATGCCAGCCGCCACGGATTTCAGACCTTCGTTCACGATAGATTGCGCCAGAACGGTTGCCGTGGTGGTGCCGTCACCGGCATCGTCAGACGCGCGTGAAGCTACTTCTTTCACCATTTGCGCGCCCATGTTTTCAAACTTGTCTTTGAGGGTGATTTCCTTGGCTACGGAAACACCGTCTTTGGTTACGGTTGGCGCGCCGAAGGATTTCTCCAGAACCACGTTACGACCTTTTGGGCCCAGGGTAGCTTTAACAGCGTCAGCCAGGATGTTTACACCGACAACCATACGTTGACGAGCGCTATCACCAAATTTCACTTCTTTTGCAGACATTTTCCAATTCCTTCAAATTCGTTCAACAGAGGGTTTGTGACAGGACAAGGAGGTGGTTACACCAACACAGCCTTGATGTCGCTTTCGTTGAGGATGACCAGCTCTTCGCCGTCGATTTCAATCGTGTCGCTACCGGCATATTTGCCGAACACCACCACGTCACCCACTTTCACGTCCAGCGGACGCAATTCACCACTTGCCAATACACGGCCATTACCCACGGCCAAGACTTCGCCCTGGTTTGGCTTTTCTTTCGCTGAACCGGGCAGCACGATACCGCCAGCGGTCTTTGTTTCTTCTTCTTTGCGGCGAACCACAACACGGTCATGTAAAGGACGAATTTTCATGAGCTCATTTCTCCAACAAGCAGTTAAACACGGAAATTTAGCCGGGATTCCCCCGAGTGATTGCCTATATAGCGACAGTGTCAGCTATTTCAAGGGGTGAATTCCCGGTGAAAAGAGGCTGAAAACTGCCACCTGGACTACCTGGCCAACCCACTGCGAAATCGGCCCGGCAGCGGTAAAGCAGTGCCCCCAATGGTGGGGTTTCCCGGTGGAATTTCAACTGTCTCCATGCAAATAAAGTTGATGTCCGGCCGGCTTACCGCCACGTCCCACCGGATTGATGAAAAAACAGGCAAAAAAAAGCGGCTTTTACCTGCGCACGGAGGGGTGCTGTGGCGCCGGCACGAAAATCATCACGAGACTGTTCGGTTTTACCCGTTGGTATTGACCTGGTGTTGCGCTCCCTGGGTGAGTACCTTCCGCCCAAAAAGTGCGCGCAAACGGGCGTGCCTGGAAGTCCCACTTTTCTGCCGGTCACCCCAAAATAAGTGGCAAATCCGCTTTCAAGTTGCCTCAGGCTTCAAATATCTGAAATTATTTTTTGATGCTGCCGCGCCATCGCTGGCGTGTGGTCTGGTAACACATCACCGGCAAAGGTAACCATGAATCACACCGGGGGCCAACCTTTGTCACATTCTGCGGTTTTTAAACAGCCAAAACTTCTATAAATATCGGCTGACATTATTTTTGCCACTTTGTGAAAAATCAAAGAATTGTTGCTCCCACTTTCCACTTTAAAGTGGGAGTTCAGTGGTATTGCGAAAGATTTTTTTTTATCCAATTATCAGCAGGCTTGCTTGAATGTGCGCGTTATCTGATCGCTGTTTATTTGTGGTCCTTACACGCTTTCCTTCAGAGTTTTTCGGTATGAAATCACCGCTTTGCATGGATGTTTTTTTGCCTTAGCAACGGATCTTTGCCGTGACCTTATGCGGTGATGATTAAAGCAATGATTCGGTTGCACAGATTTTCGAGGTAAAAAAAATTAACCCATAGAGGAGCCCGAGAAACATGAATACCTTTTCCCGTTGCAGGAATGTATCCCGCCCATCCAGCCATTTGATCTCGCTATTGTGCTTCCTTGCCCTGCTGACCAGCTTCTTTTGTCAATTCGCCTCGGCACAACAATCCGGCTATACCGTCACCTCATCGTCCAGTGTGCGTTTTTATGTGAATGGTGCGCCCTGGGCTGATATTCATTACACCGTGAATGGCGGCGTTCAGCAAAATATTCGCATGAGCGCGAGCGGTACCAATCACACCTACAATGTGACGGGGCTGAACACCGGCGCTGTGGTGCGTTATTTCTTTACGATCGGCAACAACAGTGGCGGTGCCACTGATACAGCCTGGACGCAATTCACCTTCAACGGTACGACACCGCCGCCCACCAGCGGCGTAGTCCGTTTATTTGAACATTGCAATTATGGCGGTGTGTCAGCAGGGCTGGGTGTCGGTAGCTACACGATGAACCAGTTGATTGCATTGGGGATCAACAACGATTTTGTTTCATCGCTGCAAGTGTCCAGCGGCTACCGCGCGATTCTGTATCAACACCACAACTTCACTGGTAGCTCTGTGGTCAAGACAGCCAATGATGCCTGCCTGGTTGACGACAGCTTTAATGATCAGATGAGTTCGATTGTTATTGAAGCCGTGAACAATCCTGGCACGCCCGGCACCGCCAACGGCACTCACAAACGCCTCAAGATTATCAACGGGTGCGGCGATCCGATGTGGGTCCAATGGCTCACCGCGCCCGGTGTGACGTTTAACGCACCCAATCGTCATCGCCTCGCCAGCCTGGGCAGCTTTATCGAGTACGACATTCCCGATAAAGGGTTGCCAGCCATGCGTTTCTGGCCCGGCTTTGGTTGCGATGCTAACGGCCATAATTGCCGGGTTGGCGCCAGCGGCGGTCCGGCTAACCTCGGCTTCACCTGCCCGCCCGGTGGGTGTGCGCCACCTATCGACTCCAAATTTGAAGCAACCTTTGGCTGTATTCCCGGCGTGACCGATGCGCAGTGTTACCAGAATCCCTCTGCACCGGGGCAACCTCTGGGGCGCGGAGACTGGTGGAATTCGAGCATGGTGGATGGTTATACGGTACCCATGAAAGTGGTGGTCAACGGTCATTGTCCGGTAGGTCCGCAACCGGCGCCGGTATTTGGCCCCGGCGGTCCGGAAGGCGGAGTGATTGATTGCTCAACCCTGCGGGTTTCAGATTGTCCGGTGAACGAAAACCTGAGCACCAACGGCCAATTCCCGCACCTGGCTAACGTCAATCTTACCGTCACCAATCCCACGACCGGCGCCGTCGCTGGCTGTTATTCACCAGCCGCCAAGTTGACCTTCAGCCATTGGGCCAACGGCTTCCAGACCTACGCCCCGGATGCACCCCAGGCGCGCATGTATACCTGCCCTACTCCACCCATTTCTCCTGAGCAGTGCAGCGCAGGTCCGGCAGACCGCACGGCGTATCGCAATATGATCCATTCCCATTGCGAAACTTACGCGTATGCCTATGATGATGGCTACGGTTTATCCAGTTGCCCGGCCGCCACAAATTTAAAATACGAGGTGACCTTTTACTGCCCTCGGTAAACGAATATGCCGCTCCCGGTGCCAAGTCGGGAGCGGCATTAGCAAATGCCGGGCTAACAGCCGGCGATTAACCGACCTCCGTCTGGCACGGGGGTTTTTCACTACAACAAAGGATAAAAACAATGTGCCTATTGCATAAACCTTTCGGTCGTTTTTTATCGGTATTGGGTTTTGCGTTTTTCGCGTGTCTTTCCATCAATGCTAACGCGGTCGTTTTCCAGGCGGAAAGCTACAACGCGTTTTACGATACAACACCGGGCAATACCGGCGGTGCGTTTCGCAACGATGCCGTCGATATCGAGCCCACCACGGACAGCGGCGGCGGCTTCAATGTCGGCTGGATCGTGGCTGGCGAATGGCTGGCCTATAACGGCCTGATGATCCCCAGCTCCGGCAGCTACACCATTCGCATGCGCGTGGCGAGCACCGTGGGCGGTACTGCGTCAGTCGACTTGAACGGCGGCTCCATCCTGCTGGGTAATTTCACCATCCCCAACACCGGCGGCTGGCAAAACTGGCAAACCGTCTCACGTACCGTGAACCTGACTGCCGGGACCTACAGCCTGGGTGTGTTCGCACAGACCGGCGACTGGAACTTCAACTGGATTGAAGTCGTGCCCAATAGCGGCGGCACCAGCAGGGTAACCTTGTGGGAACACTGTAACTTCACCGGCTGGTCGGTGGGTCTGGATGTCGGCTCCTATAACATGGCGGCATTGCAATCACGCGGCGCCCCCAATGACCGGACCTCGTCTATTCAGGTTGCTCCGGGCTATGAAGCCGTGCTGTACATGAACGACAATTTCACCGGTCAATCCATCACCGTTACTGCCAATGACGGCTGCTTGAATAACGAAGGTTTCAACGATGTGCTGACCTCCATCGTGGTACGCCAGGCCACTACCAGTAATTTGGTGTGGGCTGACGAGTTTGACAGCATCAACTCAGCCAATTGGACGTTTGAAACCGGCGGTGGCGGTTGGGGCAACAACGAGCTGCAATACTATACCGGTGGCCAAAACTCCTTCATCCAGTTTGACGGGGCCGCAGGCAGCAACGTACTGGTGATCGAAGCGCGCCAAAACAATCCAGCCAACTACAACTGCTGGTACGGCTACTGCCAATATACCTCCAGCCGCATGATTACCCGCGACAAGCGCTCCTTCCAATATGGCCGTGTAGAAGCACGGATCAAACTGCCCCAAACCCAGGGCATCTGGCCGGCGTTCTGGATGCTGGGCAACAACCTGGGGAATGTAGGCTGGCCGCAGAGTGGCGAGATCGACATCATGGAACACGTAGGCTTTGAGCCCACCCTGACCCACGGCGCGATCCACGGCCCAGGCTATTCAGGCAACACACCCTTCATGGGCACTTACAACCTGAACCAGTCTGCTGATGCCAACTACCACGTGTACGCGATGGAATGGGATGCCAACGGCATCCGCTGGTTCGTCGACGGCAACCAGTTCTACAGCGTCACCCGTGCGCAAGTGACCGCTCGCGGTCCCTGGGTGTTTGACCAACCCTTCTGGATCTTGCTGAACGTCGCCGTGGGCGGCACCTGGCCGGGCAGCCCGGATGGCACCAGCCGCTTCCCGCAACGTATGTATGTGGATTATGTGAGGGTTTATCGTTAAGTTAATTAGGCTTAGGGAAGAGCCATTGAACACATATAGAATCTCGCACAATGCGAGTTTGGCGTTAGGCCTTTTGTTTCGAAACCTTCAAGTCAGGGACGACTTGAAGGAGCTACAGGGATGTATT
>NZ_JBPYCU010000026.1:0-42286 GCF_051846955.1 Cellvibrio sp. ARAG 10.3 | reverse complement strand
CTCAAGCATCAAACAGCATACTCACCACAAGCGGCCTGATGGGTTGCTTGTGGTGGTATCGGAGAGATGGTATCTACTCGAGCAATAACAATAACTTTTGCTTCGCTGTACGAACCATTCCGCAACGGCTTGCCGATTTTTTTTGCGCTATTTAACGCGCAAGGACTTCGTTCGCCTTAAAAAAATAATGTGGAGACACTATGAATAACCAACAAACCAAAAACCTGCTGCTGGTTGCTCTGGGCTTGTGCTCCAGTGCCGCCCTGGCAACGGAGTACAACGATCCCTGGTGGACCAACCCGAATGTCAATTCCAGCTTTGTGGATCACTTCAACGGCTCGTCCATCGACCGCAGTAAATGGCTGGTGGAACAAAACATCTTCGTCAACGGCGAAGACATTGATTATCAGGACGTGGAGTATCCCGCACCGGATTGGACTTTCCGCGTAGGGCAAGACGACCCTGCGGCTCTGGATGGCAAGGTGCTGAATTTGAAAGCCCGTTACATGGACGGCGAAATCCAGGATTACTATGGCGGTGTCGCGGGGGAGGGCAAACCGATCTTTATCCGCGCGGGCCGTATTGAGTCACAAATTACTGACGACACGACCTTCGTGTTCGGTAAATTCGAAGCGCGCATCAAGATGCCACCGGCGCGCAATGCTGAATTCCCGGCCTGGTGGCTGCTGGGTAATTTCCCCGACGTGGGCTGGACTGCCTGCCAGGAGCTGGACATCGTCGAGTTCACCGGCAACAACGTGAACACCATTCCCCAGACTCACTGGTCCGCGCCTTACGCCATCTACGGCGGCAACCCTAATCCGGTAACTTACAGCCAGTTCGGCATCAACCCGAGCAACCAGTACGTGACCTACGGCGTGATCAAAACACCGGAGTATGTTGAGTACTATGTGAACGGCGTGAAGACCTACACCTGGTCCCGCGAAAATATGGGCGAGGAGCAACCCTTCCCCTATGTCACGCCCATGCGCATGATCCTCAACCACGCGATTACGCACGTCGAATGGCCGGACGTGGGCAACTACAACGCCTTCTCCACCAACCCCAATGTGGCCAACAAGACCGGCTATACGCGGGTGGTCAATGGGGTAACCGAGTATGAATACCTCGACACCGCCGCGATGAACCAGAACATCGGCCGCGCCGGGACTGACTTCCTGGTGGATTATGTGGCCCACTGGCCGCTGCCGCCCACGGATGCCAGCTACCCTTACATCGACGAGAGCAAGTACAGCTTCTTCCGCGAGAGCAACAACACCGACGGCTTCTACCCCCTGAAAGGCTGGCTCGCGCCGGTGGCGGTGACCGGCGATGACTACGACAAGCCCGGTACGCCGACTGACTTCCGCGATAACGCGCCGGACAACGCCGCCGACGGTTACGTGGGTTCCAAGTGGGCGACGCCGAAGGACGACAACCTCCACTGGGTGGAGATCGACTACGGCAGCGACAGGAACATCAAGTACTTCTGGATCGAGTGGGCCTGGAACCTGCCCAAGTCTTACGACATCTACGGCAAGACCTCGTCCGGTGCCTGGGAGCACATCCTGACTTCGGATCAGGACGCCACCGGCTGGGCCACCCACACCTTTGATGTGAACAAGACCTACCGTTACATCAAGCTGGTGACCAAAGGTCGCATCGACAAATCCGATTCCATCTGGCTGCTGGAATTCAAAGCCTTTGAAGATGTGGCCAATGTGTACTCGAAACCCGCCGGTACCGCGCAGGTGGATCGCACAGTGAACATGCTCTCCAACGGCAACTTCACCGCCGGTCTGGAAGGCTGGGGCACCGAGTCGTTTGACGGTGCAACACCCAGCTACAGCGTTGTGGGCGGCGAAGCGCGCATCACCACCGGGAATCAGGGCGCCAACAGCGGTTCAATCCAGATGCACACCTCCAGCTTCGGCTTGAAGCGCAACTACCGTTACCAGATTTCTTTCCGCGCCCGCGCCTCGGCCGCGCGCGATATCCAGCTGCGTCTGGCGGAAAATGCGCTCAATCCTTCGGGCTCCGGCACTTACCTGACGCAAACTATTGCACTGGGTACAGGAATGAATACCTACACCTACAACCTCGATTTCACTGCCGCCGATAACCCCGGCCGCCTGGCATTTTTGATGGGTAGTATGGGCACGGCAACGGTGTATATCGACGATGTGGTGATCCGCGAAATTACCTATATCGGCAGCGGTGATCCGCTGGTGCCGGCCATTGCGTCGACCAACTTTGTCAGCGCCAGCAGTGGCTGGGAAACCGAGTGGTGGGGCGCAGCACAACGTGCGGTAGACGGCGCGACCGGCAACAAGGCAAGCAGCCGCGAAGGGTTTGAAGGGCAGGACCAGTCGGTCAACATTCGCATCGACCCGCACTATGAAATCAAGGAAGTGCTGGTCGCGGGTGATAACTCCGCACCGCGCAGCCTGGATCAATTCCGCGTGACCTACGGCAGCAACACCCTGATGAGCTGGACGCCCAGCACCACCGACGGCGTCTACGAGAGCTTCACCAACTTTGCCAGCCAGCCGCCGGTGAGCCAGCGCGACTTTACGCTGCACTTCCGTCCGCCGGCCGGGCAACTGGTTGAGGTGTCCGACGTGCAGTTTATGGCTATCGACCATATGCCGCACCGTATCTACACCATCGCGCTGGATGGGGGTGGCTCCATCAGTCCTGCGGGCACAGTGCGCTACAACCGCAACGGCACTGATTCGGCGACCTACACCTTTACGCCGCCCGCCGGGCGCGCCGTGGCCAATGTGATTGTGGATGGCGTGTCGCAAGGGCCATTGAACAGCTATACCTTCAACGGGATCTCCGCAAGCCACACACTCGCCGTCGCCTTTACCGGCAGTGGCCAATCCAGCTCATCATCCAGTAGCGTGCCCAGCTCCAGCAGTTCCTCGGTGTCGAGCAGTTCGTCCAGCAATGGCAGTGTGGTGCTGGTATCCAATGGTCGCCCGACTTTCTCCAGCACGGCGCTGACACCGGCCAGTAACGCCGTGGACGGCGATGCCGGCACCCGGTGGGAATCGGCGCACGGTGTTGATCCCTCGTGGATGAGGGTCGACCTGGGCTCTGCGCGCAACCTGGCGCGGGTGGAGATTGACTGGGAAACGGCTAACGCAGCGGTATACGACATCCAGGGCTCCAACGACAACAGCAACTGGACCACATTGAAGACCGTCACGGGCGGCACCTTTGGTGGCCGTACCGACGTGGAAACCGTCAGCGGCAGCTATCGCTATGTGCGCATCAACGGCACCCAGCGCAGTGCGGGCAACAGCTGGGGTTATTCGATCTGGGAATTGCGTGTATTCGCCAGCAGCGACAGCGCATCGTCCAGCAGTGCCAGCAGCGTCGCTGTGTTAACGCCTGCCGCCGCGACGGCCAGCAGCAATTTCCAGCCAGCCGCCCTGGCCATCGACAACAACGGCGGCACCCGTTGGGAATCCGACCACGGTGTTAGCCCCAGCTGGTTGCGGGTTGACCTGGGCACCGCGCGCAACCTGAGCAAGGTCGAGATTGATTGGGAAGCAGCGAATGCGGCTAATTACACCGTAGAAGGTTCCAACAATGGCACCAGCTGGACCAACCTCGCCACCCACACCGGCGGTACTTTTGGTGCGCGCACGGACAGTAAAAACCTGTCCGGCAGTTATCGCTATGTACGCATCAACGCGACCCAGCGCAGTGCGGGGAACACCTGGGGTTATTCGATCTTTGAAGTGCGGGTGTTTGGGAATTAATTGGTGGAGTTGATGGGTAATTGAGCGGATTGTCGGATTACGCCTATCGGCTAATCCGACCTACTGTTACTCCCACCCGTAGGTCGGATTAGGCGCAGCCGTAATCCGACACCCACCACCAAAAGAAATCACGGCCTCGTTTGCTTGGGCAGCACCGCAAGGTGTTTGCCCTTTTTTTATTTTAATAACGCCATAATTTCCTTGCTATAAATCGAGATCACCAATCCTGTTATACACACACCAATTCCCACCAGTTCTACGACATTCGTCTCCTTGGCTTTCAAAATAAACACTTGGATGACCACCCCAACAATCAGGGCAAAAATATGCGCATAAATCACCATCGCCGGGTAACTGAAAAATTTATCACCGCGCCCGTAATAAATCGCAAAGCCCGTCGTCGCAATAAAAATCAACGGCAAGGACATCCCCGCAATCTTCAACGCATCCACCAGCGACACGAGGCCATCCTGATGTTGTTCGTGAATACCGAGTAAATTGGGGACTTGAACGCACAGCGTAGCGAGGGCTAACCAGAGGAAACAAGCGAGCATCGGGGATCTCCTTAATCAACACAGGTTGACTAAAGAAACCCCAAAAAAAATTTAGTTCGCCAAAACATCAACGCACATGTAGGTCGCGTTAGCCGCACCGCGGCGTAACCCGACACGGGCACCGCGATCAAATTCTCTATTGCGATCCACGCGTCATAAAGGCAGCCAAAATAAGCGCGCAAAAGATGCCGGCGTTGAGCTTGGGTTGCCAATATTCGATAAACAGAAACGTAATCGCGAGCCATCCAAATGCGGCGGCAATAGACAGTAGTAACACAGGTGCTTCGCTGACGAGGTCCATTGCACGCCACGCCAGATAAAGTCCCAACAAACCAAACGCCACCTTTCCCAAGGAAAAGGCAGAGTTAAGCCCATAGTAAAGCGTGGTCTCCAGGCCGGGTGCACGCATGCCGCGCACATATTGGGAAACCACATCGACGCTGAAATGCAACACGCCGGTAAGTGCGAGCCAGCCATAGGCCGCGTAAATAAAATATTTATGCATGGTGAGTTCTCATGTTGATCTGATTGGGCGATGTAAGAAAACGGCTAGGCGTCATCCCAGCCAATCGTTCACTTGTGTCTTTGCGAGGATGGGTTGCCACTGTGTCTGCCACCGATCAAGAGCACTATCGTCGCCGTCAAACGTCGACGCCAGAAACGCCAAAGCGAGATCCGCAGTAGCAAGTTTGACTTTAGGGTTGAGTGAAAAACCGCCGGTGAAGGAACGATCTGTGAACATACTGTGAGAACCGCCCCTGAACACAGCAAGCAACTTGTGTGGATTGGTGATGGCCTCGAATATGGCCAGCCGATCTTCGGCGCCCGAGCGATAACCGGGAATTTGAATCACGTCGTCTGTGGCAGTGATGTGAATACTTGGAACCGTGATATTTTTTAAAATCGCAGCCAAGTCGGACTCGCCGTAGAACGGCGGCGCGGAGATAACAACCGCAGCGGCAAATCGTGCGTCCAGGCAGTCTATCGTCTGACCGTTTCTTACGACTTGCGCGCCAACAGTAAGCAGCGTGGTATTGGCACCGTAGGAGTGACCTGCCGCGACCAGACGTTGAGGGTTTATCGCAGCAGCCTGATAACCGGACGCATCTGACAGAATGTTATCCAGTGCAAAACGCATATCAGCGGCGCGTGCGATAGCCTCTTGTTCCTGCGCCGCTGCCTGTAATCGGCTGACGACAGCGAATGGATTGCCTCGCCACAGGGCTCTGTCACTGCCACTATGTTGGATATGCAGACTCGCCACGCCACGGGCGGACCAATATTTACCGAGGTAGCTGTAGCCTTCCCGTGAGCCCCCGATCCCGTGTGAAAACACCACCAGGGGCACCGACTGTTCGGCTACCCCAGTGGCTGGCCAATACAGGCGTGTGGGTACCGGGCGCGAGCGGGTCCGATCAACCCAGTCGAAATCGGTGATCAGATACGGCGGTGCTGGGTGTTGAGCAGTTCCCGCAACAGTCGGCATGGCCAATGTTGCCAACCCGGCCAGTAGCATGGCATTCATTTGTCGGCGGCTTACTGGCACTTCCCTGGCGCGTCTGGAAGCCTGTACTAAAGGGCGATTAGTGTCCATAAGTCACTCCGGTAAGCGCTTCGGACACCCGCCATAGCTTTGCCGCATCCGCCTCCAGTGCTTGAGGAGGAATTCTGGCCGGGGTGGGGTAACCTCGGGTTTCGCTGAGCTTGTCGGGGCCGTAATAGTGGCCGCCTTGCGCCTGGGGCGAGGTGGCGGCATAGAGGGTTGGCAAAGCACCCTGGTCTGCCGGTTGAAACAGAAACCACAAGTAGCGACGAGCCATGGCGGCGGCACTGCGCGCACCCGCGCCGTTGGGTAACAAATCCGTGCGTGAAATTCCCGGGTGTGCTGCCATGCTCTGAATACCCCACCCCGCAGCAGTGCTAAGGCGCTGCAATTCAAAGGCAAACATCAGGCAAGCTAGTTTCGATTGGCTGTAAGCGACCATAGGCTGGTAGCGGTGCTCTGACTGCAAGTCATCGAAATGAATAGCACCACCTCGGGCGGCAACGCTTGACAGGGTGACAATACGCGGGTCGTTGCCCTGACGCAGCAGCGGCAATAGCTGCGCGGTCAACGCAAAATGGCCCAGATAATTGGTACCAAACTGCAATTCAAATCCGTCCTGCGTCACGCGACGTTTCGGTGGCGTCATGACGGCCGCGTTGTTAATCAGTAGATCGAGGCTGTGTCGGGAATTACGCAATCTGTGGCTAAAAGCGCTGATAGAGTCGAGAGCAGCAAGATCCAGAACTTCAAATGTGACGCGCGCGAAAGGAACCAGATGACGAATCTGATCGACCGCTGCCGCACCTTTGGATGCATCTCGACCGGCAATGATGACATCCGCACCGGCTCGTGCCAGCGCCAGTGCATCCTGAAATCCGAGGCCGCCCGTGCCCGTCACGACCACTGTTCGACCGAATTGAGGGGGTATATCGGAAATTGTCCAATTCATGATTGTTGCCTGATACAAGGAGAGAGGGGTAACCTAGGTGCACAAAAAATAGCACCCAGTGCATATATTGTTGCACTGAGTGCATAAATGCAACAGGTTATCTGCAGGTTTATCTGAAATGTCGGGAACTCTACCCCCTGCGGGCGCTATGCCCGCAGAAGGCTTACGCGAACGCAAGCGTCGCGAAACCCGCCAGCGCATCGCCGAAACCGGCTGGCGTTTATTCCTCGCCAACGGTTACGAAAGCACGACGCTGGATGTTATTGCCGCAGAAGCCGGCATCTCTCGTCGTGCCTTTTTCTCGTATTTCAAATCGAAGGACGACATCATCCTCTTCTGGCAGGATGCCAGTTGGGCGAGCCTATATGCCGACATCCTGAAGGTATCGCCGGATATTCCGCCGCTGGATGCCGTATGCAATGTGATGGTGGAGCATATCGCGCGCTATCCAACTGAGCAGATGACCGCCATCGACAATCTGATGCGCTCAAGCGAATCACTGTTAGCACGCAAACACACCTACTACATGGAACAGGAACAGGCGCTTTTTAAAACCTTGTGTGAAGTCTGGCGGCAGCCGGAACGGCGCACGGCATTGCGGATGGTGGCCATTGTGGCCATTGGTGCTGCGAGGCTAACGACCCAGACATGGCACAGCCAACCCGGCCTGCGAAAGCCGATGGCCAAGGTTCTTCTGGATGCTTTCGAGAGTTTGAAAAACGAGCTTTAACGAGGGCTGCCAGGTGATTAAGGCCGGTCACGTTTAGACGAGTTGTGTGATGATTAGCGAGAGATGCGCAATCCATCCAACATCCACTTGAACGCTTCAATTGCGTTGTCGACAACGCGCTCGGGATCATCACTGGCGGCGATCCATAAGGCGGCGTTCAAGGCCGCGCCGTTGAGCAGCCGCGCGGCCGCCTCGGCGTTTACGGGCTTGATGGTGCCTTCTTCAATCAGCTTTTCGATGGTGTGAATGGTCATCTGCAGGCAATTATTCTGGCTCGGCCATTGCGAAGGATCGCCCAGCACCGCCGGGCCATCCAGCAATACGATGCGTTGCACTTCGGGGTTCAGCGCCATCTCAATATAGGCTACACCCTCCGCTACCAGCCCATCCCACAAGCTGCCTGCCTCGCCCGCCAGGTGATGAGCGTGGGACGCCATTTCGGTGTCGATCTGATCCACCACCGCCATCAACAGCCCTTTTTTATCGCCGAAGGTGTGGTAGAGCGCCCCGCGCGTGAGACCCACCGATGCGGTGATGTCATCCATCGACGCCGCGGCGTACCCCTTTTCTGCAAAGGCTTTACGTGCAGCCTGGATAAGCTTGCGGCGAGTCTCCTCAACCTTTTCGGATCGTTTCATAAAAACTTCTCGGAAATAAATGCATTTTTTGATTTACATACGGCGCGTATGTGTTTAATATTTTTACATACGCTGCGTATGTTAGTCCGGCCGGCTGAACATCTCAACTATTGCGTACCCTTACGACTGGCAAGTCAGTCTCACTCCAGAGGAATTTAATGATGAACCAACGCCAGGCAATTTTTCCCGCCGAGCGCCATGCGCTCTATGAACAACACAAATACTCCGCCGCTATACAATCCGGCGACCTGCTTTTTGTTTCCGGCCAGGTCGGAAGCCGGGCGGATGGCACACCCGAGCCGGAATATGAACGTCAGGTGCAACTGGCTTTCGACAATCTGGAAAATGTATTGAAAGCGGCAGGCTGCACATTTGCGGATGTTGTGGATGTCACCAGTTTCCATACCGATCCCGCAACGCAATTTGAAACCTTTATGGCGGTGAGAGAAAAAAATATCGGCGCAGCACCCTATCCGAACTGGACCGCCATTGGTGTTAACTGGCTGGCGGGCTTTGATGTTGAACTCAAAGTGATTGCACGCGTGCCACACGCCGGATAAAAAATTTTCGCCTGCATCAACGGCATGGTGCAGGCGAATTGCATCGTTTCGCACAGCATACAAAAAGCTGTTTATCTTTCTTTACACCGCGTGCAACCCGATCGCCTTGCTTTACAGTTGTCATATAATATACATTTTCGCTGGCACCGCCTCAGCAAGATGATGCATTTCATCAATAGAATGTTTTTTATTTTTAAAAGTAAATAAAAAGCTGACGAATGTTTCCTCACCGCTTGGCTTGCGCATGTCGTGATTATTTTTGCGTGGCTTATTTCTGCGAATTAATTTTTCCCGCAGTTTATATCCATCGATAAATGGAACGATGTTGATAACAAAATTAATAATTTTTAGGAGAAAAATGTATGCAACGGCAATTGATCAGCGCTTTAAAATTCCTGACCCTGAGTTTCATGTTGCTGGGTAGCCTGGCCGCTTTTGCCCAGGATGGAAAAATGTATCCCATCGATGCGCCCAAAGAGCCCGGGGCGATCCCGCTGAATACCGGTGGGGTAGACGGGCAGCCGGCAGAAGAATCCTGGTTCCGTCAGTGGGGCGATCCCATGGCGAGAAATATTACCAAAGCCACACTCACGCCATTTCTCGCTGACCCGAAAAAAGCCAACGGCACCAGCGTTATCGTTGCGCCGGGTGGTGGATTCATGTGGCTCTCCATGGGTAACGAAGGCTGGGAAGTTGCAGAGGCGCTCGCTGCGCGCGGCATCAATGCATTCGTACTGAAATATCGACTTCAGCCGACCGCTGCAACGCTGGAAGATTTTGAAAAGCAAATGAATCAGCGTTTTGCAGAAGCCGAAAAAAATTCGAGCGATAGTAAAACGGATCAACCACGCAGAAGAATGCACGGCGACCTGAGCAATCAGCTCGCGGATGTAGAAGCTGCTTATGCGTTGATAAAAAGTCGCGCGGATGAATGGAATGTCGATATGAAAAAAATCGGCATGATGGGGTTCTCGGCGGGTGCAGGTTTAACCATGGCAACCACGCTGCAATCCAAAAAAGTCGACCTGGCATTTATCGCGCCGATTTACGGTGGTATGAATGCGGTTGAGGTTCCTAAAGATGCGCCGCCAATGTTTGCGGCTATTGCGGTTGATGATTTCCTGTTTCACGGTGAATTTGGCCTTATAAAATCCTGGTACGACGCCAAGATTCCGGTGGAGTTTCACCTGTATCAAAACGGCGGGCATGGATTTGGTTTGGGCAATCCTGATCGCACCAGCAATAAATGGTTTGATGCGTTTATGCATTGGCTCGACGTCAATGGTTTTCTCAAGTCCTAAAGAAACACTGCTGTCGAACGCTTAATGTTCGGCAGCAGACCGATAAGGGACATTGCCTCTCGTTACATTGTTGCGACACAACGTTGATCGCGCAATGACAGGAGAAAGCTATGCAGCCGGATTCCAATGGCATGTCCCGTTCCCTCTGGTTGGCGACCGAAACGGCGCCGCCATTTCCTGCGCTGACAAGCGATGCGACGACTGATGTTTGTGTTATCGGCGCTGGCATCGGCGGACTTACTACGGCTTACCTTTTGGCGTGCGCCGGAAAAAGCGTTGTCGTGATCGATGCAATCGGAATTGGCGCAGGCGAAACAGGTCGCACCACGGCGCACTTTTTCCCGCCCGACGAATGGTATGCCAGCCTTGAGGATTCATTTGGGACCGAGCAGGCGGCGCAAATCTCCAGTAGCTACAAGGCAGCCACTGATCTGGTGGAGTCGATCATCGCGAGTGAAGCGATTGATTGCCACTTTGAGCGGCTCCCTGGTTATCTGTTTTCGCTGGCTAAGGAAGGGCATGAGGAAATCGAAAATGAATTTCAGGCAGCGCAGCGTGCCGGCGCTGAGTCAACAAAACTGGAGCGCGTTCCCGGGTTGAGTTTTGATTCAGGGGTCTGCATTGAATTTCAGCGCCTCGCCCAATTTCATCCGATGAAATATCTGAACGGGCTCGCTAAAGCTATCGTCAAACGTGGCGGAAAAATTTTTTGTGGTACGCGCGCGTCAGCAATAACTCACAACGACGACGGCCATGTGGTTAACACTCAGGGCGGCAATATTTCATCTGCCGCTGTTGTGGTGGCAACCAATACACCCTTCAACAAAGAAACCATGCTCACGCACACCAAACAGGCACCCTACCAGACTTATGTGGTTGGTGTACGTGTGCCGAAGGGCAGTGTGCCGCGTGTGCTGCTCTGGGATACCGGGGATCCTTATTATTATGTCCGTCTTGCTGAAGATGACCAACAACCGGATTACGATATTCTTGTCGTTGGTGGAGCGGATCATAAGACCGGCCATGATAAACACCCGCAACATCGTTATGACCAACTCGAACAATGGGTGCGCGAGCGTTTTCCCATGGCGCTCTCAGTGGAGTATCGCTGGTCCGGACAAGTCATGGAGCCTGCAGACGGCTTGGCCTATCTCGGTCGCAATCCGCTGGGCGACAAAAATACTTACATCATCACTGGCGATTCCGGAAACGGTATGACCCATTGCACCATCGGTGCGATGATCATCTCGGATCTGATTTGCGGGCGCGAAAACAAATGGGAAGCGCTTTACAGTCCGAAGCGCAAAATTACCCACGGTCTCGCCGAGTTTTTCAGTGAACAGGCCGACGTGGCGATGAAATACAGTGAATGGTTAAGCGCCGGCGAAGTGAAATCTGTTGAGGACATCCGGCACGGCGAAGGTGCTATCGTGCGTGAAGGTATTCATAAACTGGCGGTGTATCGCGATGAACAGGGAAGCCTTCACTCGCTTTCCGCTAAATGCACGCATATGGGTTGCGTCGTCCATTTTAATGCGGCCGAACGCTCGTGGGATTGCCCTTGCCACGGCTCCCGTTTTAGCACCAGCGGTGATGTGTTACATGGCCCGGCCACTTCGCCCTTAAGTAAAGCAGGTAACTAGATGCGTTGGAAAAAATATCTGACAACAAAGCGAAGACGAGGATATCTCAGGCTCCTGCGACCAACTCGTCGGGCAAGCTTACCCGCGTTCGCATGATTAATTCGCTTAGTATTTTTTCCCGCATCAGGGCGGGCAACAACCTTGCGACGGTGAAGGCTATGTTTCGTCCCTGCGGATGGGCCAGCAAGTTGGCAAGTAGTCGCGCAGCTCGCAGGGGCTGAGCAAGATCTTCGTGTGCTCGCCGGTGATAGGCCGATGAATCGCCATTTATGCCATGAATCTGCGCGGCGAGTGTTGCGGTATGCAGAGCGATAGCGATGCCGTCGCCAGCAAACGATGGAATGACGGCGGCCTGATCACCCAGCCGAAATAAGTCCGGCACCGCATCAGCAGGTGAAGCGATAAAGCCATAAGGGATGCCGGCGACTGCCAGAGGCTCGTGCCACAGCGGCGTTAACCCGGCGAGACGTAAGCGCAGGTGCGATGAGGTGTCGGCGAGCCAACGGAGTACTTCAGGCCAGCTACCACCACAGGTTTTATAAATCTCCTGCCGGATCAGAAAGCACAGGTTCACGACCCCATTTTCAATCGGCTCAAGGCCTGCGTAACCGCCATCGAACAGATGAATCTCAACAGCCTCCTGCCAGTCATGCAGGTTGCCGGGGAAAAGATGCATCTTGAAGCCAATAAAAAGATTCCCGGTAAACCGCGCATTTTCTTCCGTTTCTTTTTGCAGTGGCCGCTGCCAATCGCGCAATTCGTGTTTGCCATTAGCAAGGAAGATGGTCTTTGCTGACCGCACGGCTCGCTGAGTCACCGGAGCCAATTTTTTTTGCGTTGTTAATTCCCATCCGTTGCCTGCGCGCGACAATTTTCGAACAGCAGTACCGAGTTCCACGCTGGCGCCCGCAACCTTCGCCTGGTCAAGCAACGCGGAATCCAGGGTGCGGCGTGACAGGCTCCATGCAGTGAATGGCAAAGCAAAATGTAAATCTTGTTCGCCGTTATAAAACCGCGCGCGGCGGATCGGTTGTGCGCCCAGTGCCGGTAAATCCAGACCCAGATTTTTGAGGTGATGCGCTGCTTCGTAACTGATAAATTCACCGCACACTTTATGATGCGGACCTGCTTGCCGTTCCAGAAGGCGCACTGGCATGCCGCGGCGGGCCAAATGAATGGCTGCTGCTGCGCCCGCTGGCCCACCGCCGATAATGATGGTTTCGTCGCGCATCATGTTGCCGCCGTTGTTTTCCGGATTGTTTTATCACAGGACACGCACAGTCGGAACGGAAAATACCATTGAATGCGCACTTGCCCTGCAATTCCCGCTTCGTGTATCAGATGTTGCCAGTCAGTGCGGGTAAACGCACGGGCGACTGACACGGCAGCATCGTTGCGAATTAATCGGTTACGGCTGAATAATGCCGTAGCTGTCTTGATGAAATAATAAGGAAGTGGATGGCGGTGCAGGTCGTTGATAAACCAACCCTTACGTGCACGGCGATCCATCCAGCGTAGAAACTCGACGATCTGCATGTTAGTCAGGTGATGGGTGAAGAGCGAAGAAATAATAAGATCGACAGGCCGCTCCGGCTCAAACGAAAAAATGTTGGCAGTCTCATAACTAATTGCGGAAACCGTGGGCCAGGAAGCGGCAGATTTTTTTGCCCAGGGATTCAGGTCCACACCAACTAACTGGTTGTGTTTTTCCCCAATAACACGAGCAGGCCATCGCCGGGCGATCTGGCGCAACATGTCTCCACCGCCAGTGGCGGCATCGAGAATATACAAGGGTTCGTTGCGCTTAAACCAGGGGCTAAGCCATTGCAGCGTGGGGCGGTAGGCCAGGGTTAACTGGTTGATCCGTTCCAGTCCAATAAGACAATCATGAAATTCCTCGAACGAAATGTTTTCTTCGTCCATCAATTCGGTTTCATCGCTGCGTTGACTGAAATCGCGCATGACCCAGTGTTATTCCTGTAGCGCAAAACGCATGCTTTCTACCGTGAGTCCGGGGCCGAATGCCATAGCCAGCCCTTGCCCGGCTCTCGTTGATTTTTCCAGCATAGCCTGCAGTACAAACATTATGGTTGCCGAGGACATATTGCCGAATTTTCTCAACACTTCGCGGGAGTCTCTCAGCTGCTGTTCCTCAAGTTTTGCACCGGTTTTTACCGCATCCAGCACCGTGCGACCGCCGGGATGAATAGCCCAGTATTCGATGTCATCGCGTGTGCATGTATGTAACAGCGTGTTCATTACCGCAGGGAGATGGCTGGCGATGGCACCAGGTACTTGCCCTGACAAGTACATATCGAAACCGTTGTCGCCAATTCGCCAGGTAATCAAGTCTTCCGTGTGCGGAAGTACCACGGCCTCAAAACCCTGTACTTCAATTCCCGTCGGTTGCGCCGACACAATACTTGCGGCACAACCATCAGAAAAAATTGCGAAGGATAAAATTTCTTCAAGCGTGCCGCCGGGTTTTAGGTGCAGTGTGCAAAGTTCAAGATTTAATACCACCACTTTTGCCCGGGACTCGGACCGGACAATGTGTCGCGCCAGCTTGAGTGCGTTGATCGCAGCATAACAACCCATAAACCCCACTGTGGTGCGTTCAATGCCATCGCGCAATCCGTAATGGCGAATCAGCTGGTGATCCAGCCCCGGTGCATAAAATCCTGTGCAGGTGGTGGTGATCAGATGCGTGGTATCAGTGAGATCAAGTTGATCCAGTGCACGCTTCGCGAGAATAAACGCATGGTGTTCGTAAAATGCCATACGCGCTTGTGTGCAGGGAAATGCGTCTTGTTGATAAAAACCTTCCACGTCCAGCTTGTCTTTGTCGGTGTGAGGTGCAAGAAATGAATACCGGTGTTCGATTTGCGATCTTTCCGCCATCCGCTGAAAAATCTTGAGCGAGCGTTCATCCGGTAACAGCCGCGGGCAATAATCAATGAACTTGTCATGTACATCAAAATCCGGCACGGCGGTGGCGATGCTGTTGATATAAGCTGAAGGCATTTTCCTGGGTTCCTTACGACGCGAGGCATAAGGTTTGGATGATGGGCCAGGAAATAGTTTCACAGGATTCGCGAGCTTCTACCGCTTCTGTATCCTTGGGCTCATATCGGCCAGTCATGGCATTGAGCCCGATGACTGGCGCATATGAGCGAGATGATTATGGCGAAAATCGCAGGCCTCAGCGAGGCGCTGCATCCCAGACCCGGCCAGAAGCAGTACCGTCGTTTGCCGGATTGAAAACTTCAACGGCCATAACCTGGTATGTAGGGTCATCACTCGCATTAAAGTTGTTCATGTCGGGAATAATCCAGCCAGTATCGGCCCAGGCTTTCACGTGGTCAGCAAAGATAATCTTATGATCTTCACCCAGTGGCCGTTGCTCGGAGGGTTTGCTCCAGTATTGATAGAAAGTGGACGGGCCGTTTATGGATGGCTTCTCTTCGCGTATTGAGCGGTAAGTGGAATACTCTACACCGTCACTGATAAACGTTTTTCCATAGGTGCCATCTTTGCTCGGGTCGTAGGTCCAGCGTTGCAAGATGTAGTATTCGACCAAATGTGCGGGATCAGCGGCAGACATATTTTTGTCGTAACCCCACCCGTATAACGTGATATAGCTTGCGCCGCTGTCTTCGTTGAAGCGATAGCCAATGACTCTGTCTTTATCACCGAAATGCCACCCCGGGCCGCCCACGTAGTTATAGCCACCGCCTTCCCAACTCACGCTGAAGGCGCCGTCGGTGTTCAAGGATAAGGATGCAGAACCCCCGTCTTTCCAATGTGTAAAGAAAAAATCACCGATATGGCCGGTTGCATGATTTTGCGTAATGACGGCGGCTTCAGAAAATTTTTGGGTATAGGCTTTGAATTTTTCTATGGAGCTGGTTGCCGGGTTCTTAACAGCCTCTTCGTTTTTGTCTGCGACTTTCTGTTCTTCTGCACAACTCAATAGACCGCATAGGCCCAGCAACAGGGTTGTCTTTAAAAAATAATTTTTCACGCGGTAATCCTCTGTTTGTCGGTGGTCCGTTTATTTATTGGTAATCCGGGTAGGATTAATTAAAGCTCAAGAACGCGTTCAATGCCAGGTAGTTATCAAGGTTTGTCTGCCAGATTCACTACGGATGCTTGATGTAAACACGTGCAAAGAAACGTGAGCTTTTTGTAATCAATCAACGATTACATTATACGCGTTCAGTTTTGCTTTATAGCGGCCGTAAAACCAACCTGCCATAGGCAATAAACGCACAAATGGCGGCAACAACAAGCCAATACACGATGGCGTGGTAGCTGTTATCGCCCGATGCGATGTGCAGTCCGCAAAAGAGCAGCATTTCTATCGCAATACAGATCGCCGCAATAGGCACCAGCACGACCAGGGGTTTATAAAACGCAGGCAGGATCAAACACAGCGCGATCACCAGTTCCAGGCCACCCAGTGTTTGCCACAGGCTTGTGGGAATGGCCTTCAGTGAGGGCATGGTTTGTTCGGCGGAGTGAGAAAATTTCCATACCGCGCCCATGATGGTGTGCAAGGCGAGCAGGACTTGAAGAACCCATAGAAAGATATTCATGTTTAAACTCCGTTGTTGTTGGGGATGGCTGGGGTAACAATCGCTTTGATACTGAAGGTGTCCAGGGTTTTTCTGTCCATCACGACATCAATAGCGGTAATTTTTTCGTCTTTTACCGTGAAGCAGAAGGCCACCACAGTTTTTCCATTCATGCCCCAGGTTGCGCCGGCAGCGCCGTTAACCAGCGTAAGCTGCGCACCCGCTGCGCGACCTTTGAAGGTATCGGCCACATTTTTTGCACCGGTGATTTCGGGTTTAAATGCCGGTGCGCCTTTGGCCTTATTCGCGCTGCTGATTTTAATCGCGGTGTCATCGGCACGGAGAATAATGTCCGGATGCAGCAGGTTGATCAGCGCATCAAAATTCCCTTCACGGGAGGCTGCTAAAAAAGCGACCACTACCGCGTGTTGCCGCGGGCTGTTTGCTTGCGGTGTGGTGCCACCCCGAACACGCCGGCGCGCGCGGCTGGCGAGTTGACGCGCAGCGGCTTCGGTGCGATCAATAATGGGCGCGATCTCATCAAAGGGCAGGTCGAATAAATCATGCAATACAAATGCGATGCGCTCGGTGGGCGTTAAGGTGTCGAGCACCAACAACAGGGCGGGGCCGAGTGTATCGGCGATCAAAAAATGACTTTCGGGATCGCCGCTGCCGTCATCCGCCGCGTCATACAGCATATCCTCCAGGGATTCCGCAGTGCTCGCTTTACGCGCACGGAGCATGTCCAGGCACACGCGGGCAACAACGGTGGTGAGCCAGCCGCCGAGGTTGTCGATGCCGTCCGACCCGATGCGGTTCAGCCGAAGCCAGGCTTCCTGCACGGCATCTTCGGCTTCACTGTTTGAGCCCAGCATACGATAAGCCACGCTGTGTAAATGGTGTCGAGCACTTTCAAAGCGCTGTGTTAATCCGTCCTGTTTTGCCATCTTGTATAGAGCCCCTGGGGTTTTTTGTTTGTTTCAACATCCATGACGAATCAGCGCCATGAAATGTGACAGGCAGGTAGAAAAAACAGTTTGTACGAAGTTTTATACCTTTGTAGAGAAATAGGGTGAATCAGCGCGTTTGTACAACTCACGACCTAAAGTGGGAATGTGCGTTGTCTGTTAATCGAACGTGCCATGTCACGTTTTCGCGGAAAATGAGCAGACGTACAGTTAACAATTTCATTAGTCTCCCGGATGCACTTCTGTGTTTACTGTTAACTTCTGGAGAAACTAATGAAAATAACATTATCCCAAGTCCGAAAAGCGTTATGCGCAGCGGCATGCGGCAGCTTGCTGTGTATAACCAGTGGCGCTTCGGCGGTTGTATTCCAGGCCGAAGATTACACCAATGCCTTTGATACCACCGCTGGTAATACCGGTGGTGCCTATCGCACAGGCAACGTCGATATTGAGCCGACGACGGACACGAACGGTGGCCATAATGTTGGCTGGATTGTCGCCACCGAATGGCTCAGTTACGCGAATTTATCGGTACCGACGGCAGGCACGTACAACATCCGCGTCCGTGTAGCCAGTGCTTCGGGCGGCACGCTCTCGGTGGACCTGAATGGCGGTGCCATTCCCCTGGGGACTATCAATATCCCGGCAACCGGTGGCTGGCAAACCTGGCAAACCGTGCAAAAGCAAGTTCAACTTCCGGCGGGAACTCACAGCCTGGGGGTGTATGCGACCACCGGTGGCTGGAACTTCAACTGGATTGAAGTCACCCCTGCGCAGCCGCCCGTCACCGGGCACCACTTTGAAGCTGAAGACTACGCTAACGCGAGTGATAACACCCCGGGCAATACCGGTGGCCAACACCGCACCGGCGATGTAGACATTGAAGCCACGACCGATACCGGCGGTGGTTTTAACGTAGGCTGGATTGATTCCGGCGAGTGGCTGTCGTTCAACAACATGAATATCGCCACAGCCGGTAACTATAAAATTGAGGCGCGTGTAGCGAGCGGTGGTACCGGCGGCGTTGTCTCTTTCGACCTGAATGGCGGCAGCGTTGCGCTGGGTCAACTGGTTGTTCCGGCGACGGGTGGCTGGCAAACCTGGCAAACCATCTCGCTGGATGTGAACATTCCTGCGGGCAACCACAGCTTTGGTGTGTACGCCACGACGGGCGGCTGGAATCTTAACTGGGTAAAAGTTACCCCCGGGGGCAGCGGTCCGGTTGATCCCAATCCCACCGTAACCTGGAGTGATGAGTTCAATACCATCAATGAGGATATCTGGAGCTTTGAAACCGGTGGTGGCGGTTGGGGCAACAACGAGCTGCAGTACTACACCGATGGCGGCAATGCCTATATCCAGTTTGACCCGCAAGCCAACAGCAATGTGCTGGTCATTGAAGCGCGCAAGGAAACCGGTGGCCCCTGCTGGTGGGGCGGTAATTGTGGCTACACCTCCACACGTATGATTACTCGCTACAAGAAATCTTTCCAATATGGACGGATGGAAGCCCGTATGAAATTACCGCGCGCCCAGGGTATCTGGCCGGCGTTCTGGATGATGGGTGATAGCTTCAATAATGGTGTTCGTTGGCCGGATAACGGCGAACTGGACATCATGGAGCACGTCGGCACCAACAACACCACCTCCGGTGCTTTGCATGGCCCTGGCTATTCAGGCAATACCCCCATCACCGGGCACTTGAACCACGGCACCAGTATTGATTCCGTTTATAAGATCTATGCGGTTGAGTGGGATGCAAACGGCATTCGCTGGTACGCCGATGGCGTTAACTTTTACAGTGTGACCCGCGCCCAGGTGCAGCAATACGGCCAATGGGTTTACGATCAACCCTTCTGGTTCCTGCTCAACGTCGCTGTCGGTGGCAACTGGCCCGGGGACCCGAATCACGCCAACTTCACCACCCAGCGCATGTACGTGGATTACATCCGGGTATATCAATAAAACAAAAAAAGCCCCTTCATTTCTGAAGGGGCTTTTTTTGTGTCTGTTGCAACGGTTGTTCAGCTTCCTTGCTGACTCAACCGCTTTTCTTACAGTCCAGCGATGGTTGAGCTGGCCCAGTTGCGGAAGGAACCGCCGTTCGGACTCTGGTCTGCACGCAGCTTCAAGCCGAGGGTTTGATACAGCTCGGACTGGGTTTTGCCGCCGATGTCGATAACACGGCCACCGCTGATGCCAGCCCCCGCGACTAACATCGGCACGTTGCTATTACCGTGTGAGTCTGCGTCGCCCATGTCGGATACCTGGGTGACGATAGTTGAGCTGAACAAGCCTCTTTCCGCCATTTTATCCAGCAGGTATTTGGTCAAGCCCTGCATGTAAACAATGTCTTCCGTGTAGGCGTTAGGCATGTTGCCCTGGTTGTGGTGCGATTGGTGCGACTCGCGACCCAGTACATCCAGGAAGTGGGTGTGTGCGTCGGTACCGAAGGCAATGGACACAGACGCAGATAAGTTACAGCTCAACGCCAGGGTCACGATGTCAGCATGCAACTTGGCGGTCGCATCAAAACCGGTAACCGAGGTGTTGCCCGGTTGTGGGCACGAGCCGCCGGGGTTTTCACCGCCGGTATCGATGGCGTCTTCAATTTCGCGAATTGCGGTGAAGTGGCTATCGAGTTTTTCTTTTTCATGCTGTCCGAGTTTGGTGCGCAAGCTGTTAACGGCTGCGTAATGCAGGTCCACCACAGACTGGCGTGGGGCTTTTCCGCCACCGCCACCACCGCCGCCACCGCCAGAAAAGAGCACATCGAGTGCAGCTTGTGGGCTGGTGATGATCGGTTTGCCGGTATAGCCTTCCCGGCTCAGTGCTGATTCCGCTGTGGTACCTACGTTGAGGTATTTCACGGGATAGTTTGCACCGATGGTACGGCCAAGGTTTACATCAAAACTGTCCTCGCCCCAGCTGCCGTTGTTGAAACGGTGGAACATCACGCCGTGACCGGCACCGCTCAAGGAAGCATTGCGCAGCATGGCAATCCGGCTGTAATGCGTTTGCAAAGGGGCAGATTGGGCCGGCAGGGTGCCACCGGATGGGAACCACCGGTTTGGATGGCAGCCACCGCCGTTGAACACCAGGCAGTGCTTGGTGGGTGTGCCGGATTGCGCTTCAGCAGTGCGCGCCAGCATCACACCAGCCAACACGCTGGAGGCCCTGATCAGTCCTGCCGAGATCCCGGCATGCGAGACAACCCTGAGGAAATCTCTGCGTTCTTTGTCGAAGCAATCTTTATATCTCATGGTATTCACTCCAAGTCGTTAACAAGGTGATGTGGGGAAGGGGCGCGCATTAGCGCGCCCACTCCTGCCGGTACATCACAGAATCCAGCGCCGGAAGTTGTTCGAGCATGGCGCGTGGACCATTGGTGGTCAGTACGTTGGTCAGGTTATTGATATCGCAACGGTAAGCGTTTTCTTCCGCTTTGCTGATGCGTGGATAACCGACATCCCTTGTTGAATCAATCAGGAAGATCGAATGGATACCTGAGCTGTAGCTTACGAATTGCGTTGCCAGACAGCTTTTCGCCAGGCCGGCAACCATCGGGTCTTCAACAATGGTACGTGCGAGATCTTTACCGCCATCGAAGGTAATGGCAGGTTCATGAAGCACACGATCCGGATCGTTGAGGAACTGCAACTGCGGGAAGGGCGAGAAGAACGTGCCCACCGCATTGATCTCGTTGCCTTTCAGGTCGGTAGCGCGAACGCGACCGAGCGCATCGTAGTTCTCCATGGAACCGCCCAGCGGGTTGATGATTTCGCCGTGACAGTTGGAACAACTGGTACCGGAGGTAATACGGTCGAAGATCATACGTTGCGTGGTGTGCGGGTTTTCAAAGAACTCTTTGTCACGCTGGGCCAGGGCTTCGCGGTCCAGGCTCACACCTGAGGGTGGCTCAGGGATGTCCTGACACATCATACGGCGACGCAAGGCCACGGCACGGGTTACCAGGTTGGCGTCCTGATCGGTGGCATAACGGGAGAGGAAGGCACCTGAGATCAGGATACCGCCACGCTCGCCGGTGCTCGCTCTGACGAAGCCGTCAGCATCCGCACCGCTACCGGAGTAAGACATGCCGTAAAGGTTAGCCAGACGCTGGTTAACGTGGGTGTAACTCGGGTTGTAAACCGACTCGAAGGTTGAGCTGCCATTTAACATTGCATAGGCAAAGTTTTTGCCCAGCTCTTTCTTCATGTCGTTGGCCACGGTGGCAAAGTCAGCCACGCCGGCTTTCTCTTTGATCTCCAACTGGTTGGTACCCAGCCAGCGGTTGACGAAGTCACCGAGCAGAGCATTGGTATCAGTAGAGTTCAGCAAGCTTGCCGTGTGTTGACGTACACCCGCCGCTGTATCCAGCTCGCCACGACCTGCAGCGGCCATCAGCGATTGACTGGGTGTGGTGCCGGTGAAGGTATAACTGATGTAGGTTGCCATCTCGTAACCGTTCAGCTTGTACACCCCACCATTGCTATCACCCACTTCGGAGCGATACAGGAACTGCGGTGAAGAGAGCATGGCCGCCAGAGCGATTTGCATACCTTCTGCAGGCGTACGTCCATCAGCCGTGCCCTGGGCCACAGCCAGATACGTAGTGCGCTCATCGTTGGTCAACGGACGACGGAAGATGCGTGGGCCCAATGTATCAACCAGGGTGGTTGCACAGCTGTTGCTCGGAGAACAGGACAGCACGTTATTCCAGCGAGTCGCTACATTTTCTGCAATACGCTCAGCGGTAGAGATGTAACTGGTGTAGCGCGTTTTATCCACAATCAGGGTGTTGTTGTTCTCGAAAGAACCGGCGATAAAGTCGTCGGGCAGACGGGAAATTACATCCTGGGTGTAACCGACCAGGTCACGCACAGAGCGTTGGTATTCTTTCTTGGTCAGTAAGCGCAGGGTACGTTGGCCATACGCCGGTCCGGTATTTGGACAGGTGAAATTGGACACCGGATTATCCGGGATACCATCAGATGGTCTGCGCCAGGTGAGGATATAAGCTTCCAGATCAGCCGCACATTGGCCGGTACAGGCGCCCGGATTACCTTGCGGCATCCACATCTCGATAAATTCGCCGAGTGTGCGATCCTGGTTATCCTGACTGTGACGGTAGACAGAACGGTTCGGGTTCAAAGGCGAGTATGCGGGTGAACCATCGGCGTTCTTCTCGCCATCAACACCGTGACAGGCGATACAGCTTTGTGACGCCCACAAGGCTTGACCGCGGGTGACATCACCTTGTCCACCGGTGCTGCTGGAGTTACCGGAGCTGCTGCCGACAGAACTGGTAACGGAGCTGGCAACAGAGCTGGTAGAACTACTGACACTGGACGCGATCGAGCTGGATGAACCGTTGGTATTGGAATAAACCACAGTGACCGGTGCACTGGCTGTTGAAGGAATACTGTCGCGATAGCTAATGACTTTGTAGTCGTAGCTGCCGAAAGAAGACAGCAGATTTTCTTCAAACATTGATGAGTTGGCCGGCAGATTGCTTTGCGTGGTCCAGCGGCCATCCGCACCTTTACGACGAATCAGGAAGCCTGTTTCGTTGTTGCTGACGTCCGACCACACCAGCGATGTATCACCGCTGCCCTGGCTGATATTGCCAGTCAAGCCGACCGGTGCCGCAGGCGCGCTAGGTAGCGTAATTGCAGCGATATTGGTCGGGTTGTCGCGGGTGAGGAACATCTTGAAATACACCGGCGTTTTTTCACCGATCTCACTCAAGTTGGCAATCACACGCAAGGCTTCCACGCCAGCATTCATCTCAAAGTCAACACTGTTAACCACAATCGGTTTACGCGGTGACACGCTGATGCTGGTGTTGCTGTGCTTGACGATTGTTGCATCGAAGGTGATGGCTTTGCTCACCGCATGCAAGGTCAAGTTACCGGTCAAGGACTGAGTGGCAATATCACCAACAGCCATTGATTCCAGCGTGCTCAGATTCAATTGCGTGGTGAAGTGCAGATTCGGCAAATAATTGGATTCAAACAACAGGTTTTGCATGCGCGTGTTGCGAATATCAAAACCGGTTGAAACGCTGGCGAGAGGAATTGTCAGTGTCGCGCCGCCGGAGGGTGCAACGGTGCCCTGCATTTGCGTAAAGGTATGCGCCTCTGCATTGCTGACATTTTTTACCGTCACAAAGTGGAAGCTGGACTTGGTGGTATCCAGTAACCAACGTGCGGCGGTCGAGGGAACGCTGCTGGCAGTGCTTGAGGCTACGCTGCTGCTGATGCTTGACGCCACACTGCTGGAGGTATTGTTGTTGCCACCGCAACTGGCACCATTGAGTGTGAAGTCGGTGGGTGTCTGGGTGCTCGGATTATTGACATTGAATCCGAAACTGGCCGAAGCATTCGTGGCTACCTTCGCGTTGTAGCCAGCATCGGTCACACACACATTACTGCCGGTAGTAGTGACGTTACCGTTCCACAAATTGGCAATGGTTTCGCTACCGGAAAATGTCCAGCAAATTTCCCAACCATCAACGGCGGGGCCATTATTGGTTACCGCCACATTAATTTGTGCACCGCTTCCCCAGCTATTCACCGTGGTATAGGACGCAGTACACACACTTTGAGCAACGGCGGTGCCGGAAACAGCCAGGCCGAGGGCCAGGCCAAGGGGGGAGAGCATCGAGAGGTTAAGTAATTTTTTCATGATAGTTCTCTTTAGCCTCCAATTAGCGCGCATCAAAAACAAGCGCGAAGTCCACAGGTACAGCCGCGCTGATTGATGTCAGATTGACAATGGAGCGCAAGGCTTCCACACCATCGGTCAGATCGAAATCTGCCGCGCGCGTCAGCACCGGTGCCATGCTTTGCACCAGGATGCGCGAGTTAGATAAACGCTGGACCGATACGCGTGTGGTGACGGCGACATTCATGCCATGCAGATTAACGCTGGCACTCACATCCGTTTGCGTGGTTTGTCCAGCGGACAAGGAACTCAACAAAGTTGCCGGTACGTTGACAGTGATTGTCGCAGTGGGATAACTGGCCGTTTCAAACAGCAGATCGCGTACACGCTGATCGCGCAACGCAACCCCGGTACTGACGCTGTCAAGTTCAATGGTCACAGTGGCCACGCCGTTGGTGCCGATAAAACCGCTCAACGAACCGAAGTTATGCACTTCAACGTTGTGGGTATTTTTGGTGGTTACGAAGTTCAGGTAAGACGCTTCAGTGTCGAGGTCCCAGGCGGCCTGGTTGTTTACAGAAGACGAGGCACTGCTCGCCACGCTGCTCACAACAGACGATGCTGTGCTCGAACTGACCGATGAACTGGAGGAAGAGCTGGTGGTAGAACCACAGGCAGCGCCAGTCACTTGTGGCACTTCTGCCGCTGCACTGCCCTTGCTGCCCTGGAAGCCGATCTCAACCGTCTGGTTTGGTTGGATGTTCGCGTTCCAATTCAGATTCGATGCGGAATAGGGATTGGTGCCGCTGTAGTTGGCATTCCAGTTACTGGTCAAGCGGTTGTCGCCGCTGTATTGCCAACTGACATTCCAGCCATTAATGGGGCTCGTACCGGTATTGGTTATTCTGATAGCGGCAGTAAAGCCATTATTCCACTGGTTGGTCACGACATACTGACAACCGGCGTAAACCTGGGCCGAAAAAGCAACGCTAGCCAGGGAAAGTCCCAGCAGGTACAAAGACCGGGCCAGCCTTCCCCTTCGGCGCGGGGCGATCGCAGAGGCTGTAATTCTACTCATGGTGTCTTCCTCTTAAGTGAATGCCGAGCAAGCTCGGCAAGGTTCCGTCAACAGCCTGCGGTCGTTATTCCCACTACTTGCCGCAGGTTAGTCGAAGGGTAAAAAAGGCTCGAAACTGCATGGATTCGAGCGGTTTAAAAAAATCGTTAACTCATGTTTTTGAAACACTGTTGGCCAGGGAAATGGATTCCGACAGCATCGGCTGTTCGTCATCCGCGTGCGCGTCATGTTTTTTTGTAGCGAAGAGCGAACGCATAATGAAGCAACCCACCACACAGGCGGTGGCGAGTAAACCGATGTTCATGTACATCACGGTGCGGGATGCTTCCGCCGGATTCCAGGGATGGGCGATACCGAGATAACAGGCAAATAGCCAGGCGAATGCGGAGATGGAACCGCAAAATACGACCAGCAGTTTTTCAACGTTGTTTAAATCGAGGATTCCACGGCTTGAAAAAACGGTCGAGCCAAAGATGCAGGCCGTGCCGATCAAGCCGAGATAAATAAACATGATGAAGCTGTATTCGAGCGTGTAATTCCAGCCCCGTGCGATCCCCAGGTAGCAGGCAAACAACCAGGAGACGGTAGAAATACAACCGGTTAACACCACGAGGGTTTTTTCGATGCGGCCCAGCCCTAACACACCGCCGCTGGAGGCAACACGCGGAAAACTGAAATGATGCAACACGACACCGTTGATGGTCAGGACAACGACCACGGTGAACTTGGCCCAGATTTTCTGGTTCGTCAGATACTCCGGATTATCGAGATACCCGATCAATACTAACGTTAATCCCGATACCCAAAGCACGGCGAGCGCGATGGAAATAATTCCCGCCGCGCGTTTTAGCTCCTTGATGCTGTAAACCGACATTGGCTTACCGCCAGTTTTGGCTAATACCAGGTCTTGCATTAACAAAATGCCTACGGCAACGCAGGCTGCTATCAAATGAACGTAAACAATTAAAGTTTTCATTGGTTAGTCCGGTGCTTTATTTGTTATTTGTGAACCAATCACTATCACGTGTGTGAAATGATTGCGCTAACATTTTTATCTAATACATCACTGTTTAAAGAAGTAAAACAGTGGTAGTTAAAGAAACAACGCGTTTTTCGGGCAATAAAAACCAGTTGCGCTTTTAACAGCACAAAAATGATTATGATGGGCCGGTGAAGTTGCAAAACGACAGGAAAACAATCGTTTTAACGGATACCACATGCGATGAACGCTTCGACTATCACGGCTCGGTACAACATTTTTAATTATGTTTTGTCGCTAATAATTATATTTTTACCAGTACTGTTACCTACAGGGCGCAGGTGGTGTTGAGTAGTGGTAGCGATACCATGGTCGGGATTTTACAAAATATTGTCGTTCCGTCCACAAGTATTTCGACGTTTTTAATGTAAATCAGCCAGAAAACACACATTTTGTCGCCTGAATTTATATTTTGTTAAGCGCGCGTTAAGTTTTAAAAAGTGCGCGCAAAAAAATGTGCCGCAAGAAAATAAATTTTAAATTTCGATTGGAAATTGAAGGCGTAGTTATTCATTTAAAAACTGAATTAAAAATCAAAACTATTTCTCAGTTACTGCAATTTTTTACTAATTAAAAATTAATTTGGTTATCTTTTTGCGCGTTGCTTATTAAGTTTTTTGCTATCAGATTTACAGCACCATGACGCGCATCACGCATCATGGTGTTGTAAAAAGATGAACCATTAGAGTTGTGGTGTTGCGCCCTCCAGTTCAACTTCATACTGCAACCCAATCGCATCAGGGCTGCTTGTTGTACTTTCAAAAGCGTTGTAGAGGTACAACGTATTCGGCGTGTTAACGACGATCAGACTCACCTCTTCATTCGTGGCTACCGATGTGCTGCCCATGCCATTCAACAGATCCACATAACGCACGCTGCCGGATTGTGTGTTGCGAATACTCAGGGTTGCGGTGAAATTGCTGTCGCTCAAACCGTTGCCCAGGTTAATCACGCGCACATTCACCGCGCCGCCGTTCACATTTAACGGTGTGATGTTGGCGCCGCCGTATAAAGGTGCACGATCCGCTTTCACGCGATAACGACCACTACCCATTGCTGTCAGGTTGGCATACGCGCGCGAACGGAATCCACTGTTATTGCGCGTGTTAAAAAATCGTGCCTGCGCTTTAGGGTGGTTGATATCCAGATACGCCATCCGCGCCCAATAACGGCCGAGAACCTGCTGCGCAGAAACCGGCGCGGTTAACCGAGCCAGTACATGCAAAGGCGTTTCATTATTGCGCAGGTGATTGCTCAACAAATTCGGCACCGCCATACGCCCAAGGCCGGGGTACTGATCCGGGTTGTTGGTCAGGTAAGTCAGGAATGGCCAGGCCTGGTAATAATTGCGGGTGCTGACAATTTGCAGATGCGATAACGCGATGTTGGCTTCCAGGTCGATGATGGTGTCCCGCTCCCGTTGCAACCCTTCACGCACGCGCACGGCTTCGCACAAGGCATCGGTGTTGTAGGTATCCGCCACCCAATTGGCTACCGTTTCCCACCAGGCACCCGTGCGACCCTGGTCCACCCAGGTATAGTCGGTGTAGGTCAGGCTGTGGCCGAATTCATGCACCGCCGTTTCCGGGCGATTGATAGCATTGTCCCGAAACTCGATAAAGCTTAATCGATACTGCGCATCCGCCCCCATGGCGCCGCCGGCATTCAGGGTTGTGGTCGAATAAAGATTCATCTTGTAATAAGGACCGCTGTCGCTGTTCGCCGATAAGCTCGTAGAACGGAAGCCCCACTCATTCACAAAACATTCGTAAGCCGCTTCCAGGTGCGACAAGCCAAACGCAATCTGATTCGATGCAACGTTCGCCAGATTACCCTGGCCGCCGTTTAATCCGTTGCCGCCGTAGTACGCGCGAAAGCGATCAGAATCCATATATAAGGCGTTCGTGGTATTCACATCAAAGCGCGTAAATTCATTGGTAATTGCGCGGTAGGGCACCGGGCCACCAGAGTTACCGGAACTGCTGCTGGAACTTGAACTGCCCGTTGTGGTGCCGTACACACGCCATTCAAGAATCCCGGTGGACTGTTGCGTATTGAGCATGGAAACGCGCAAGCGATTGGTCTCGAGGCCATCAAACTCAAGATCATTAAACGCATTTTCTGCTAAGGGCACTTCGCCTGCGTAAATCCAGCTGTTGCCATCCCAATACTCAACATACGCCGTGGTAGGTATCAGCACGCCGCCGTTGTCATCGAACCAGTAAATTTGCGTCCGCTCCAGGCGTTGCGTTTGCGGCCATTCATACTGCACCCACTGAATGGAATTCGGATTATTCCAGTTGCCATAAGCGCCGCTGGATTTGTCATTAGAGTTTGTCGGATTGCTGTTGTCATTCACAGCGCTTAAGGTTTCCCACGGCGATACATAAGACGTGGTCGCAACAGCCGCCAGCGCAATATTGGTTCCCGCCATGATCGAGCTGCTGCTGGACGATGCCACAGAGCTGCTACTAATAGATGACGCAAGGCTACTGCTTGCCGAAGAGGCGGAACTGGATGTATTGCTTGTTCCGCAGGCGGTTCCGGTAACTTGCGGCGTCTCCACCGGGCCACCATTGGTAACGCCCTGAATACCAAACTCCACTGATTGGCCTGGCGCAATAGCACGATTCCAGCTGACATTGCTGGCGGAATAATTTCCACTTAGCTGCGCATTCCACGCATTGGTAACGGCGTTATTCTGATAACGCCAGTTAACCTGCCAGCCATTAATCGTTGAGGATGTGTCGTTGGTGATACGAATGGTCGCCGTAAAACCCGCACCCCAAGCATTTGAAACCTGATAACTGCACGCGGCAAACACCGACGGGGCAAACATAAAAATACCGGCCGCCACACCGGCCAAATACAACGCGCGATGCCGTTTAGACATAATAGTTTTCATAGGAAGTCCTCGCCGCAGGCAAGCCCGCAGCTTTTGTTGATAGTTGATTGAGGAAAAACACTTTATTTTTTTATTAATAAAACGCGATCAATTTCCGAGTGGGGCGCAGTAAACAATACCAACTCCGCCACAACGAAACGTGGCGGAGACCGCATAATTTTCAGTTTGCGCATGAATCGTTGCGAGGGTGTGATGGGGAGCAAAAAGTTATTTATTGCCTCAATGGTTGGTCAAGTTCCTGGGGTACGTGTACGAGCGGGCGTTCTCGTTCAATGTCTTCACACAAGTGGATTTTGCCGCTTTGTTATTGAGCGCACAATGGCATAGGAGATGCGGATAATAAACTAGCGAAGCCGGAACAAAGGCGCACCGGTTGTTACTAAAGAGTTCAAGCCCAAATGATGCAATTCGCTGGTAATACGGATATTCCGCGTTCAATTTGAGGCCTGGACAGGATTCAACATCTGAAGATTTTTTAAAGGAAAATCTATGGCTACACAAAATACCGTGAGCAAGGATTTTATCTCCACCGGCATTCCGGGGCTCGACCATGTGTTGGGCGGGGGATTAACCAAGGAGCGACTTTATCTGCTCGAAGGTGACCCGGGGGCGGGCAAAACCACCATGGCGCTGCAGTTTTTAATTGAAGGTGCGCGGCGTGGTGAAAAAGTACTTTATGTCACGCTGGCCGAGAACGAGGTTGAGCTGCGCGCTGTTGCCGAATCGCATGGTTTTTCAATGGAAGGTGTCACCATTCATGAAGTTATTCCAGAAGAAGGGTTGCTCGATCCCGCTGAGCAATACACTGCGCTGCACCCTTCAGAAGTCGAATTGGGTGAGACGAATAATCTCATCATCGACATGATCGAAAAATTGCGGCCATCGCGCGTTGTATTGGATTCCTTATCAGAACTGCAATTGTTGTCGGGCAATGCGTTGCGCTATCGCCGTCACGTGTTGGGGCTAAAGCAATATTTTGCCAGACGTTCCTGTACGGCGTTGTTGCTCGATGATAAATCCGCGCAGCACGCTGATTTGCAGGTGCGCAGCATTGCCCACAGTGTGATTTCGCTCCAGCATTTTGAGTCAGAGTACGGCGCCGAACGGCGCGTAGTGCGCATCCTGAAATATCGCGGTATCGCTTATCGGCGGGGGCCGCACGATTACAACATTATTACGGGCGGCATTGTGGTGTATCCCAAAATCGTTGCGGCTGAATCGCGCGAACTGGCGGAACGCCGTCAGATAAAAAGCGGACTGGAAGCTTTTGATAATTTATTGGGTGGGGGTATAGAAGAAGGCTCAAGTACCTTGATTTCCGGACCGCCCGGTACTGGTAAATCCAGCCTGGCCACGCAGTTTGTAAAAGCCATGACGGATCGCGGCGAAAGCGCATCGATATTCCTGTTTGAAGAATCACTTAATACCTTGCTTAATCGCAACAAAGGTATCGGCCTGGATCTGTGTGAACCGTTTGAGTCCGGATTGTTGAAAGTGCATCAGATTGATCCGGCGGAAATGTCGCCGGGGGAGTTTGCGCACGCGGTGTGTCATTCAGCGAATAACGGCGCAAAAGTGATTGTGATTGATAGCCTGAATGGCTACCTGAATGCAATGCCGGATGCGCGTTTTTTGTCGACCCATCTACACGAAATTCTGACCTATCTGGGGCAGCGGGGCGTGGTGACCTTTTTGGTCGGCGTTCAGCAGGGGATGGTTGGGAATATGTCCACGGGTGTTGACGTCAGTTATATGGCAGACAATGTGCTGATTGTGCGCTATTTCGAATCCCGTGGCACGGTGGAAAAAGCAATCTCCGTGTTCAAAAAGCGGGGCAGCGCACATGAAACCGCATTGCGGCGTTTCAGTATTAGCAAGCACGGTATTGAGGTCGGCGCGGTGTTAAATAATTTTCAAGGTGTATTGACCGGCGTGCCGACTACGATCAATTCATTACACGATATTCCCCTGCAGGAAAAGACGAGTTAGATGCGTTGCGTAATTGTGAAATTCGGGGTGCTGTAAACAATGAGTGCGGAGAAGCGTTTATTGATTTATGCACCCACTGGCAAGGACGGCCGGCTGCTGGCGGGCGTACTTGAGCGTGCACAGATGGCCTGTCATGTTTGTCCTCAGGCTAATGACGTATTTGAAGAAATGGCGAAGGGCGCCGGTGCCGTTATCCTGGCCGATGAAGCGCTCTCTATTGAGTTTCTGAAAACCATTCGTCGATTACTCGATAATCAACCCAGCTGGTCTGACTTTCCCTTTTTAGTGCTGCGACAAACCGCACCGGACACCCCGGAGATGCGCAGCCGCTATGTTAAATTGGGCAACGTCACCTTATTGGATCGACCGGTCAGAAGCGTCACCCTGGTGAGTGCCGCTACCTCTGCTTTGCGCGCGCGGGCACGGCAATATGAAATGCGTGAAATTGATCGCCGCAAAGATGAATTCCTGGCCATGCTTGCCCACGAATTGCGTAACCCACTGGCACCGATCAGTGCTGCGTCCAGACTGCTCAGCATTCCCACCCTGGATCGTGAAAAAATCAAGCACACCAGCGACATTATTTCGCGTCAGGTACGCCACATGACTGGCCTTATCGACGATTTGCTGGACGTTTCCCGCGTGTCACGCGGCTTGGTCAGGCTCGATCAGGGCATTCAGGACGCATGGCAAATTGTGGCAAGCGCTGTTGAACAAGTGCGGCCGTTAATGGATGCGCGACAACACCAATTAACCGTGCGCGATTCACCAGTGTCTGCGTCTATTTTTGGTGATCAGAAAAGGTTGGTGCAAATTATTGCCAACATTCTCAACAATGCCGCCAAATACACACCGGTTGGTGGCCATATTGCACTGACTGTCGACGTTGATGATGCGAACGTTGTGTTCACCGTGAGGGATGATGGTATTGGGATGGAGCCCGAGGTGCTGGAGCGTGTGTTCAACATGTTTGCGCAGGGCGAGCGCAGTTCAGACCGCACCCAGGGCGGTCTGGGTATTGGCTTGGCAATCGTCAAAAGCCTTGTGCATTTACACAGCGGAAAAATCACCGCGCACAGTGACGGCTTGGGCACAGGCAGCACATTTACCTTGACCTTGCCGCGTGTTGCCGACCAACACCGAGCGGTTGAAAATACGTTGCCGGAGGTTCAATCCGCATCCGCATCGCACAGTATTTTAATTGTGGACGATAATGTCGACGCCGCTGTAACCCTGGGAAATATTCTGGAAATTTCCGGTTACGATGTGAGCATTGAACACAGTGCCAAGGCGGCACTGGAACGGGTGGCCGACACGGCGCCGAGTGTGTGCCTGCTCGATATTGGTTTGCCCGACATGGACGGCATCAACCTTGCCAGGCAGCTTCGCAATCGCCCCAATACGGCTTCCTCGCTGATGATCGCGATTACGGGTTACGGCCAGAACAGCGACCGGCAAAAATCCTTACACGCCGGTTTCGATCATCACTTGGTGAAGCCAGTGGACCTTCCGCAACTGCTCAGTATTTTGTCTTCGCTGTAATCTTTATTCTGCTCGCACGCGTCACGCGACGAGTGTTTCGATTGGCATATCTGCACATTTTGAACTACTAATTAACATCATCTACAGGTTTTGCCGCGTGCGGTGAAGCCGTGGCGCATCTTTGGGTTTGCACCCATTCCTCTGCGGAGTTGTGGCTCCGTCTCGCGTTAAATAGATAGTCGTGAAGCAACCGTTCAGGAGGAACACAACAACAATGACATTATTCTTCAAGCAATTTTCGAGTCTGGTTTTTTTCTGTTTAATCACCGGCGCAGATATCGCGCTCGCGCAAAGCAGTTTATCCGGCGGCGTATGGGGCACGTATCAATACCTGCCGGATGACAACGCCAATACCAGCACCAACGGCGAATTCACCGGCGAGGCGCTGATCATCTACGCCGATGGCAAAGCGGAGGAGGGCGGCAAGTGGCTGTATTCCGCTGAGGCGCGCTTCGGTCCCGGCAGTTTCACTGATCCCGACAACAACAGCACCGGCGATCAATTCACCTTGCATAAAGCCTGGGTAGGCTGGCAGCTAAACGAGCAGCACATTGTGCGCGTCGGTAAATCCCAGGTGCCGTTCGGATGGAAGACCGTCAACTTCTGGCCCGGCGATATCCTGTTAGCCGGTTTTGGTGATCAGATGGATGTGGGCTTCAAGCTCAGCGGCACACAGCCCCGCTGGCACTACGATCTGGCCTATTACGTCTCCGACGATTGGGGCGGCACCAGCACCGATACCGTGGACGACAACGGCCACTGGGGCAGCTCAACCACCTTTCGCAAAGTGGAAACCCTGGTGGGTAATCTCGCCTGGAGCATCAATCCTAATAATCGCATTGGTGTATCGGCGCAAAGCGGGCAGTTGCAGGATTTAACCGGCACGCCCGACAAACCCACCAGCGGCGCCCACCAGGCTTACGTAATTTACCTGGAGGGCGAGCGCGAACACTGGTTCTACAAGGCCTCCTACATTCAACAACAGCGTTCGCTGCCCGATGCGTATCAGCTTGCCGCTGGATTGCCAGCGGATATTAAAAACGCCCGCATCGCCGCGGAAATTGGCTACAACCGGGGCGACTGGGCGTTCTACCTGGATGCATCCATGGCCCAGCCCGACACTCAGGGCAACGACGCCGATGATGTCACCGCCTTCGCCCCCGGTGCACGCTACGACTACGGTCCCGGCTGGGTCTACATTGAATACCTGACCCAGGACGGCTTTGTCGACCGCGACGGCCAGGTCGGCGAAGGCGACTTCGACGCGCTCTACATCTCGCTCGATTTTTATTTTTAAACCGCATCAGGAGGTAGCATGTCCGATCAGCCCACCCATGACGCCGTCACCGATCCGGAGCGCAAACCCTGGATCAAGATCAACCCGCCAGTCTTTATCGGCTCTGGCGGGTTGTGCGTGCTCTTTGTCGCCTTCGCGGTCATCTGGCCGGACGCTGCCAGCAAACTGTTCGGCGCCATGCAAAGTTGGGTCATTCATACGGCTGGCTGGTTTTATATTCTCGCGGTCGCACTGTTTTTGTTGTTTGTGGTGATTCTCGCCACCTCGCGTTACGGTCTGATCAAGTTGGGGCCGGACCACAGCGAACCTGATTACAGTTACGTCTCCTGGTTCGCCATGCTGTTCTCTGCCGGCATGGGGATTGGCCTGATGTTCTTCGGCGTGGCCGAGCCGGTGATGCACACCATGAATCCGCCGGTGGCAGAAGCGGGCAGTGTTGAAGCCGCCCGTGAAGCCATGCGCATTACCTTTTTCCACTGGGGCGTGCACGCTTGGGCGATTTATGCAGTCGTAGCATTATCGCTGGCGTACTTTGCTTTCCGCCACAATCTGCCGCTCACCATTCGCTCCGCGTTTTACCCGCTGATTGGCGAAAAAATTTATGGACCTATCGGTCATGCGGTGGATATTTTTGCGGTGTTGGGCACGCTGTTTGGTGTGGCAACGTCTTTAGGCTTTGGTGTGATGCAGGTGAATGCCGGGCTCAATTATTTATTCGACTTGCCGATTTCTGTTGGTTGGCAAATTTTATTGATCGCGGTGATTACCGGCTTCGCCACCATCTCGGTGGTGATGGGGCTGGACGGCGGCATACGTCGTATCTCTGAGTTGAATTTAATTCTCGCAGTGGTGCTGTTGGTGTTCGTCCTCTTCGCCGGTCCCACGGTGTATTTGCTGCAAACCTACGTACAAAATATCGGTGCGTATATCTCCGGTCTGGTGGCCACCACGTTTAATCTTTACGCCTACGAACCCAGAGGCTGGATCGGCGGCTGGACATTGTTTTATTGGGGCTGGTGGATTGCCTGGTCGCCGTTTGTGGGGATGTTTATCGCGCGGGTGTCGCGCGGGCGCACCATCCGCGAATTTGTGATTGGCGTGCTACTGGTACCGGTAGGCTTTACCTTTATGTGGATGACGTTCTTCGGCAACAACGCCCTGCACATGATCATCGAGCAGAACATCATGCAGATGGCTGATGCGGTCGCGGCAGATACTTCGGTCGCGCTGTTTCAATTCCTTGAATATTTACCCCTGTCTACCATTTCATCCTTGATCGCTACAGTATTGGTCATTACGTTTTTTGTGACCTCATCCGACTCCGGTTCGCTGGTGATTGACATGCTCACTTCCGGCGGCACCAATGAAGACACGCCAGTGTGGCAACGCATCTTCTGGTCCGTTTCCGAAGGCTGCATCGCCGCTGCGCTCTTGCTCGCCGGCGGACTCGCCGCGTTGCAAACCGCCACCATCGCCAGTGCCTTACCCTTTGCCATTGTGATGCTGCTGATGTGCTGGGGCCTGGCTCGTGCCCTGCGGCTCGAAGTTGTCAAACGCGACCGGTTGCAAGGTGCCATGCTCGCCCCACGCGTCGCTATTCGCCCGGTCAGTTGGGAGATGCGTTTAGCACGTATCATTCACCACCCGACTTATGAAGAAGTGATGCGTTTTTTCAACAACATGGTAGAGCCCGCACTGAAACGCGTGGAAAACGAGTTCACCAAACGCGGCCTCGAAGCCACCGTCAGCCGCGATGAAAACGATCGCATCTGGATCGAAGTCAACCACGGCGACGAAGTGGATTTTTTCTACTCCGTTCACGCCCGGCCGTATATACCACCGTCTTTCGCCATGCGCGACACCAGCGCCAAGCGCGGCAAAGCGCTTAAATATTTTCGTGCAGAAGTGTATTTAAAAGAAGGCGGCCAGGATTACGACATCATGGGTTGGAGCGAAGACCAGGTGATTGCAGATGTGATTGATCAGTATGAAAAGCACATGCATTTTTTGCATGGGTTGCGGTGATTGAGAGGGCATTGCTGCCGTACTCATCTTCCCGGATGATTGCCGATAAATGTAAGAACAGTGACATACAAAAAAGGCGAGATCCGAAAATCTCGCCTTTTAATTTTCACATCAGCGCTTTGATGCGCTGATACGCTACCTTAATGTTTAGATAGCTTGAATATTTTCAGCTTGTGGGCCTTTTTGGCCTTGGGTCACGGTGAAGCTAACGGCTTGGCCTTCAACCAGTGTTTTAAAGCCTGAGCCGGCAATGGCGCTGAAGTGAGCAAAAACATCTGCACCGGATTCTTGTTCAATAAAACCGAAACCTTTAGCTTCGTTGAACCATTTTACAGTGCCAGTAGTAGATTTAGACATAGTGTTACCTATTAAACAAAAGTAGATTTACCCGAACGGGCGTTGAGCAGGAAGGCAGGAAATTACTTATGTAAACAGGACGAAATAAAACTACTGGAACTTCGAAGTGAGGGCATAAATACTAAACGTACTTTCAAGCTGGGTTCGAGTCTACGCGCATCCAGCGCGATGTCAACAAATGGTTTTTCTGCAACCGCAGCATGCCCATGTTCAGCTTATGTCACGATCAAGCAGGCAATCGATAAAAGCGCGAAGCGACGGCAGGATATGACGCCGGTTTGAATAATAGAGATACAGCCCCGGCATGGTCGGTGACCAATCAACAAGAATGCGCTTCAGCGTGCCATCTTCTAGCGCCTCTGCTATCCCGTCATCGTTGTACGCATAGAGAATCCCTAGCCCTTGCAATGCCGCTGGCACGACAATGTCCTGATGATTAGCAATGACCGGGCCGCCAACAATGGCTTCGATAGCGCTATTTTTATTTTCGAAATGCCATCCGGCAATTTTGCCGCTGCCTGGAAAGCGCCAGTTGATACACGCGTGGTGATGTAAATCGGCGGGGGTTTTAGGTTCGCCATGTTTCGCAAGATACTCAGGCGAGGCAACGGCGAGTAATTTGATATCCGGCGTGAGACGCACTGCAATCATGTCTTTTTGCAGTCGCCCACCCACGCGGATGCCGGCATCGAACCCGCCGCTCACAATATCGCTCAGGCCATCGTCAATCACAATGTCGAGTACCACATCGGGATAGGCTGCGTGAAAACGGCCGAGTCGCGGCGCAATGACCTTTTTCGCCGCCATACTCAAGGTGTTTATCCGCAGCGTACCGGCGGTTCGACTCGTCGCACCAACCGCCTGTGCGACGGCATCGTCCATCTCGCGCAGCATGGGCGCAATGCGTTCATGAAGCCGCCGCCCCGACTCCGTTGGCGAGACACTCCGCGTCGTTCGATTGAGCAGGCGAACGCCCAGGCGAGATTCGAGCTGCCGCATGATCTGGCTGAGCGCTGACCGCGATAGCCCAAGATAATCGGCGGCGCGCGCAAAGCTCCCCCGATCAACAATTGCCACGAAGGCTTTTAACTCGGCAAATTCTGAACCGCGCATTGTGCACTCTTCTCTACATAGTCTGATTAGATTGTAGGTGATTCTCTTGCCGATGCGAAAGCGCCATCCTAGGGGCTCTTTAACCTGGAGGGCCAACACAATGAACGAACTCAACTTACCTGAACCTATCGCCGCCTACTTCGAGGCAGATAAACGCGATGGCCAGGCCGTGGCACGCTGCTTTACAAAAGACGGGGTGGTAAAGGACGAGGGGCAAATCCACGTAGGTCTCGCTGCAATCGAAGCCTGGAAGACCGCAGCATCCGCACAATTTTCCTACGTTACCAAGCCCGTCTCGTTCGACAAACAGGAGCGCCATTGCATCGTAACGGGCCGGGTGACCGGCGACTTTCCCGGCAGCCCGGTAGATCTTAAATATGTCTTTATGCTTGAGCGCGGCAAGATAGCATCACTGGAGATCACACTATGAGCTTTGATTTGCAATTGACGGGCATGCGCGCCCTGGTCACTGGTGGTGCTCGCGGGGTGGGTGCGGCGGTCGTTCAATCATTAGCGGAAGCGAACGCGCAGGTTGTCGCGGTTGCTCGCTCGCGGCCCAAACACTTGGTCGACAAGGTGCACTATATCGCGGCCGACCTAACGACAGCAGAAGGTGCCCGTCACACGGCAAACCTGGTGCAGCAACATTTGGGTGGTATCGACATTCTCGTTAATGTGGTCGGCGGTTCCAGCGCCCCCTCGGGTGGATTCGCAGTGCTCGATGATGCGGAATGGGCGAAAGAGCTTGACCTGAATCTCATGTCCGCCGTCCGCCTGGATCGCGCGTTATTGCCGTCAATGATCGCGCAACGTGCCGGGGTGGTCATCCACGTTACATCCATCCAGAACGTCCTGCCATTACCCGACGCGACTATTGCATACGCTGCCGCCAAGGCCGCGCTGTCGACCTACAGCAAGGCACTGTCGAGAGAAGTCACGCCAAAAGGCGTCCGCGTCGTGCGTGTGTCACCCGGCTGGATCGAGACTGAAGCCGCCGTAGCGCTTGCCGAGCGATTGGCAACCCAGGCCGGTACGGACTATGAGGGCGGTAAGAAAATCATTATGGATGGGTTGGGTGGTATTCCCTTGGGGCGCCCTGCAAAACCCGGCGAAGTGGCAGATCTCATCACCTTTCTGGTGTCTCCGCGAGCGGCTTCGATATCGGGGGTTGAATACAGGATCGATGGTGGCACCGTGCCGACGGTTTAAGACGTTGTATGTTTTAAAAAACGGTCCGCAGGTTTCTATTCAGCTGGTAGATTTCGGTCGTTTTCGTAGCGGGTTTCGTTTGCTGTCGCTACTGATAGCGCCTGCCGCCGCTAGCCCCAACAGTCGGCGAAACTTCGGGCACTCCATATGGCTCGGCGCAGAGCAGACGGCTGCATGACGCAGGCCGTCGCGCATCGCTGTCAGTTTTCCGATTGTCTTATCCAGTTCATCTGCCTTGCTTACCAGTAGTTCCCTATTAATGTCCGGGTTGCCCTTGGTGCCTAACATGCGCGCAATTTCGTCCAATGAAAAACCGGCGGCTCGCCCCAGCGCAATCAATGCCAGCCGCTCCAGAACGCTGCTGTTGAACAGCCGGCGTAACCCATGCCTGCCAACCGAACTGATCAACCCTTTTTCTTCATAAAAACGCAAGGTCGAGGCCGGTACACCGGCGCGTTTAGCGACTTCTGCAATATCCATCATAAACCCCTTGACCTCAAGTCGACTTGAAGTCGTACGATAACAACCAGTCCAAATCCAGACAAGAACAGGTGAGCATTATGAACAGCTATTTAGTCATTCCGATTCTCGGTATTGGCGCTACGGCGGTTATGGATGTGTGGGGAATTGTCCGCAAGATGTTGTTCGGCATCGCGTCTCCAAACTACGCCTTGGTCGGGCGTTGGATCGCCCATATGGCGCGCGGACGTTTTCATCATGACGCCATTGCGGCGTCTGCGGCGGTGCGCGGCGAACTCATCATCGGATGGACCGCGCACTATTTGATAGGTATCGCTTTCGCAGTTCCGCTTATCGGTATCTGGGGTAACGCCTGGATTCAACAACCCACGCTTGGCCCGGCGCTTGTGGTGGGTATTGTGACCGTGGCTGCACCCTTCTTATTGATGCAGCCAGGGATGGGTGCCGGTATCGCCGCCGCCAAAACACCGCGCCCTGGGGCTGCGCGAATTCAAAGCCTTATTACCCATGCAGTGTTTGGTATCGGGCTCTATGTAACAGGGCAGGCGATACATTTTTTTGATTGACGACAACTAACACGCTTTTTAAACCGTTTATTAATTCCAGGAGAACAACATGCGTATTCCCGCTCGCTTCGCGCCCATTCTTTTCAGTGCATTACTTTCCGCCATCATGGTCTGCATCGTATCGGCTTTCGTGCTTATGATCTCCCAAGGACTGCATGCGGGATTTGTAACGCAATGGCTCAAAAGCTGCGCGACCACATGGCCTGTAGCCTTCCCAACGGTTGCTGTTGTGGCTCCCTGGGTGCGGCGGATGGTTGGCAGGATGACGGTTTAAGGGAGGCGTTGGCGGGTGAGCTCGATTAAGCAGGCTGCGTGCGATCAGTTGCAGGCGCGATAGTGGCTAGCCGCCAACGGACAGGCTGTTATTGAAAGGTATACATACCAAGCTCAGCGATATTGATACTGCCTTCTTCCAACCCATATGCGCGACGATAGAATTCACGCAGTGGCAAGAGATCAAAACTGATTTCCTCAGTGATCACCGCTTCGCAATTATCCTCCGTGAGGTGCTGCAGGGTTGCGTGGACTTGCGGAGGTTGGCTTTCCATAAAAGGTTGACTGAGAAACAGATGGAAGTCATGAGCTTTACAACCGCCTGCGTAACGCACCTCCAGTACCACAATATCGTCCATAAATTGCACGTTGATAATGCTCACAGGCGTGGGATTATCGGGTACAGCATCGGCATTAACTATTTGCGCGGGCTTATCGGCGAAGGTCGTTTTATTTTCCAGTAATTCACACTCTCCGTCGAATGCAATCGCCGCGCCTGCAATTGCAGCGGAGCATCCGTCTCCGTATGTCGTGTATTCGTGGGTTGGGCAATCATTCCCGGTGCACGAAGCATCCAAAGTGCTTTTAGCGCAGAAAGGCTGATAAACGGCGGGGCAGTTTAAGTCACTGTAGGGCGACTGTTTATCTGATCCACCACAGGCAGTGAACGAGAGCGCAACAAGGGGAGTGAGCGTGTGGATTAACGCTTTTTTAATGGCCATAAATAGTTCCTTTTGTATGTGTTATTAACCCTGTTGATGATGCACAAATCTTGTCACGCGTCCGCAAGAGTTACAATTAAGGGCGCGGCCCAAAATGTAAGAAATTGTACCTGTCACAATCAACCACCCGCACCGGATTACATTGCGCCAGCGCGCCATCTTTAAACGTAATTACAAACTCCAGCTGTAAAGGATCGGGTGCGCCGGGATAGTAATCTGTACTCACAGCCTGCGCACCGCTGGCAATGGCAGCGTTCGCTTTAGAAAAATCTTTGCGCCGTGCTTCCTGCGTGCCCGCATCTGTCCGGGTCCGTACAATTAACCCCGCTTTAACCCACTGTTTAATTTTTTCGCCATCGACTAAAGAATCCTGAACAATTTGAATCACGCCTTCGGGTTGATCATCAGGATACCAACCAAACATTGGCCGACCGGTGAGCGATGGATGACCCTCGCGGTAGGCATCAGAAACCGCCTGACGTACATCGAACAAAATATACATACGGCCGCGCGCAGCGGAGAGCAACGGCCAGCCGTGATTGCGCACGGCCTCGCGCAGTGTCGGCGCACTGCTGCGCACTTCATTGGGCGTAATAAGACGACCCGCCGGAAGCACCGAAAGAATTTCGGCATCAAGTGCATTGAGTAAGCTTGGATTATCGAGCGGCAAGGGATCGGTAATACCCGGACGGCCAGAAGGCGTGTCAGCCGCATTGAGCGTGATCATAATCGGCAGATGTTCAGGATTCGCGCGCGACCAGCGATCAATTTCGCCAAGGCAACCAATAAGCGTCGGGCACGTGCTGAGATAATCTACATCGGGATTATGCAGGACTTTGAATCCAGGTTTGAGCATGGCCGCGCGATCAAAGTTCGTGGTCTCGCCCGCCGCACGCGCCCAGGTCTCACCTTTGGGATCAGCATAGCGACCGCCTTGTGGATCAGCAAAAATATCCAGCTCGAACTGGCGAACCCCAGCATCAAGCTGTTCCGTCAAAGTCACGTGATAGTACTCAAGACTGTCGGCCTGCCTGGGATCAGCAGCGCGAAGTTTTTTCATGACGGCATCGGGAATTCGCGCTTTAAAACTGTTATGCGAACCAACCACCTGAATGTCGTTCATCTTAAGAGGATGTGCAATCTGTTCCTGTCGCGCCTCCTCTGCCGATGCAGATACCAGCATCAAACAGATAACAGCGCTCACCACGCTGCGTACAAAAAATACCGGTCGCTTGATCATTGTTATTCCTCAAGTTACATATGCGGGAAACAGGAGCGCGCTACAGAAGTACCCGTCCTGCGCTGGACAGAATTCTTAATCGTCAGACGTGCGTGCGCTATTGCCTGCGGGGTGAGCATGATGAGTGGTGAATATGAAGGATTTGTGAATCGTTGGGAATGGGGCGCGCATTAGCCCCGGCTTATGGCTTCTGGGGGCGGCGGGTAGTTGGAGGATTAATTGTTTACCGTAGAAGTTGGCGCTAACGCACCAACTTTCCTGAATATAAATCTTCGACCGGAAAAATCATTGTGTAATCATCCCAATTCAAATTCCCATCTTCAATCTTGAAAGTAAGAAAGCCCGCCTCCGATTTATAGCGTTCATAGTCAGGATGACCAACGGAAAATATAAAAGGTGCGAAATCAACGAGCCTATGCTCACCATCAAAGAATTCAATATCCAAGATGTGAGACTTTATGTGTTTTGGACTTCCCAGGCTTTACTAGACACTTTCGAGCCCCTGAAAAAACGCCTCCTCATATTTAACGGGAGATAACCCGC